>NZ_CP047935.1:2318856-2650644 GCF_014279995.1 Synechococcus sp. BIOS-E4-1
CTTCGTTGCCGGTGGTCTTGACCGAGCGGTTGGCCTGGGTGCCGGTCACGGTCTGACCGGTGGTTGTGTTGCTTTCACCAACTTTCCAGTGCGCATCAGCAGCAGCGGCCTGCTTTGCGCCATGGCGATTGGGGCCGCAAGGGCGGGTGACACCGGCGTTCTGCTTGCTGATGGCACCGGCTTTGGCCCGCAGCTCGCGCACCTGTTGAGCAATCTCCCGGCTGGAGAGATCGGGGTTGGCCTGACGCGCAACCGCAGCAGCACTGGTGGGCTGCTTGCCTGCGGTTTTGCCATGTTTCGACATGGCTTCACGACGCGCCAGCACCAGGGCCCGGCTGGGATTTTCGATCGAGCGCCTCTTGGGAGCGGTTTTGCGTCGCTCGAGACCAGATCGGCCTGCACCGGAGCGAGGAGTCAGCTCAACAGTGACGGCGGGACGTTCGACTTTTTCAGGAGCAGCAACCGGTGCAGCGACGGGAGCTTCTCGAGCTACATCAGCACGGTTGCGATCCCGACTGGAAGACGCAGACTTGCCTCGACGGGAGAGGGCTTCACGGCGGGAGAGCACCAGTTCGCGGCTGGGATGACGCTGCGCTTTCCCCTGGGGGCTGCGAGAGGGAGCCGCGGTTCGGGTCAGCGAGACCGGGGATTGCGCAACGCTGGCCACAGGAGCTGAGGTCGCAGGCTGAACCGCGTTTGTGGCATCGGTGCGAGTTGGACGGGCATCACTGGCCGACCTGATCCGATTATTTCCACCGAGGGCAGCGGACGCTTTCTTCCCCGAGGTGGTCAGCGCTCTGCGGCGCTCAAGTGCGAGTTCTCGACTGGAAAGTCTTGCCATGTCCGCCCGGTGAAGTCGTCAAAGAGCTGGGGGCGCTGCCCCCGTTAAAAACTGGAGCCCTGAACAGAAATCAGGGCTCGGAACCAAGGGTTCGAAGGATCAGCGTCCTTCGAAAACCACGAAGCAGGCACCCTGGCTCTGGGTGTAGGCGTCGTAACCGACGATGCGCACGTGGTGGTCGGGGTAGGCGCGATGGCAGGCCTCGAGCTCACTCACGACAACATTGAGATCCTTCTCGCCAAAGAAGGGAAGCTTCCAATAGGACCAGTAGGTGGCCATGGAGTTGCTGGGATGGACATGCTCGATGAGCGGGCTCCAGCCCTGGGCGATGATGTAAGCGATCTGGTCGTAGATCTCGTCCTGGGTCATCGGCGGAAGAAAGCCGAAGGTCTCCAGGGTGGCGACTGTTTTGTAGTCACCCACGGTGCTCTGGAAAGGCATGGGGATCCTGGGTGTAAGTAAAAGGTGTGGCCGGTCGCTGAAACCGGCCGGGGTTGTGATCAGCTCTGAACGTCGAGCTTGTCGACGGTGTCGAACTCGAACTTGATCTCCTTCCAGGTCTCGAGGGCGATGGCCAGCTCAGGGCTGTGCTTGCCTGCTTCCAGGAGGATGTCGCGGCTTTCCTTCTCGATCTCGCGACCGGCATTGCGTGCCTTGACGCAGGCTTCGAGAGCCACGCGGTTGGCAGCTGCACCTGCAGCGGAGCCCCAGGGGTGTCCGTGAGTACCACCACCGAACTGCAGAACAGAGTCGTCACCGAAGATCGCCACGAGTGCGGGCATGTGCCACACGTGGATGCCACCGGAAGCAACGGCGAACACGCCGGGCATTGAGCCCCAGTCCTGGTCGAAGAAATTGCCGCGGCTGCGGTCTTCAGGCACGAAGGATTCGCGCAGCTGGTCGATGTAGCCGAGGGTGGTCTGACGATCACCTTCCAGCTTTCCGACAACAGTGCCGGTGTGGAGCTGGTCACCACCGGACAGACGCAGACACTTGGCGAGAACGCGGAAGTGGATGCCGTGCTTGGGATGACGGTCAATCACCGCGTGCATGGCGCGGTGGATGTGAAGCAGCATGCCGTTCTTGCGGCACCACTTCGACAGACCGGTGTTGGCAGTGAAGCCACCGGTGATGAAGTCGTGCATGATGATCGGCATTCCGAGTTCCTTGGCGAACTCGGCGCGCTCGTACATCTCCTCGGGAGTGTTGGCGGTCACGTTCAGATAGTGACCCTTGCGCTCACCGGTCTCCTGCTCGGACAGCTTGATGGCTTCCGCAACGAATTCGAAGCGGTTCTGCCAGCGCTGGAAGGGCTGGGAGTTGATGTTTTCGTCGTCCTTGGTGAAGTCCAGACCACCGCGCAGGCACTCGTAGACAACACGGCCATAGTTCTTGCCGCTCAGGCCGAGTTTCGGCTTGATCGTGCAGCCCAGCAGAGGACGCCCGTACTTGTTCATCCGGTCGCGCTCGACGCAGATACCGTTCGGGGGGCCGTAGCAGCTCTTGATGAAGGCGATCGGGAAGCGGATGTCCTCCAGACGCAGGTGGCGAAGAGCCTTGAAACCGAACACGTTGCCGACCAGAGAGGTCAGAACGTTGGTGATGGAGCCTTCCTCGAACAGGTCGAGGGGATAGGCGATGAAGGCATAGAAGGATTCCTTGTCACCAGGAACATCTTCGATGCGATAGCAGCGGCCCTTGTAGAACTCGAGATCGGTGAGGAGCTCGGACCACACGGTGGACCAGGTGCCGGTGGAGGATTCGGCAGCCACAGCAGCGGCGACCTCTTCCTTGGGCACACCTTCCTGGCCGGTGCACTTGAAGCAGGCCAGCAGGTCGGTGTCTAGGGGGACGTAATCAGGAGTCCAGTAAGTGTCTCTGTACTCCTTTACCCCGGCGTCGTACTTCTTGCTCATAAGAAAACTCCGTTAAGTCGTTGAAGGCGCGTGAGTTGATGGAACCTCGAATTTCAGAGGCTCAGCCCGTCTCAGTCCTTCTGACCAAGGAAGTTGCCGTTGCCCAGTGCAGGCTCCACTTCGCGGTGGGGGCGGGCAATGATGTGAGCGGCAACGAGGCCGTCGCCAACGCGCTCACAGGCATCGGCGCCAGCACGCACAGCAGCGTTCACAGCGCCGGTTTCGCCGCGCACCAGAACGGTGACATAACCGCCACCGACGAACTCACGACCGATCAGACGCACTTCGGCAGCCTTGGTCATGGCGTCAGCCGCTTCGATCGCTGGAACGAGGCCGCGTGTCTCGATCATGCCGAGAGCGATGCCCATGGTTTCGTTTGCCATTACCTACCGGGAATAGGGGGGGGATGTTCGCCGATGAGACTGCTCTGCCAGAGGGCGACCCGTCAAGACCTAATACGCTTTCTCAGGATCACTGTCCGTAGTGAACCTGATAAGCGCTGCTGATCACCCTGTCAGGGACTGATCTAAAACGCTGTGCATCTCAGCGTCAGCGGGCCCACACAAGCGATGGCAGAACCGGGAAAGGTTCATAGCATTGCATTTGTATAACTGAAAATCCGGGCTTTCCGGGTGGGATGTTCAACCTGTTCAGGTCTCGGCTGAGGACAGAAGTTCAGAAGACTTACACCTGATCACACACAATGGTGCTCCCCATCCGGAGCCGCGCTTTGCGCACGCTGATCATCGCCAGCGGCAATCCTTACAAGGTGGCTGAGATTGAGTCGATGCTCGGGCCGATTGACCTGGATGTTCAGCGACAACCCGCCGATCTCGATGTCGAGGAGACAGGGAGCACATACTTTGAGAACGCTCGTCTCAAGGCCAGCGCCGCAGCGGCGAGAACAGGATGCTGGGCTCTTGCCGACGACTCCGGCCTTGAAGTTGATGCTCTCGACGGAGCTCCGGGTCTTTACACAGCGCGACTCGCCGCCAGCGATGCGGAGAAGCTGTCGAAGCTGATGCATGCAATGGCAGACGTTCCCTATCGGAGTGCTCGTTTCCGAAGTGCCATGGTGCTCTGCTCACCTGATGGTGAGTGCGATGAGCAGTCAGAGGGAATCTGCTGGGGTGAACTTCTCAGCCAACCCGCCTATGCGGGAGCTGGCATCGAATCCCTATTCTGGGTGCGAGAGGCCGGATGTAGTTACGGAGAGCTGAACCCTTCTCAGCTGTCGAAGCTGGGCAGCCGAGGCAAAGCCGCGCGTGCCCTGGCACCCGGGCTGCGCAGGAGGCTGCAGCTGGATTGAACGCTCAGCGCAGTGCAGCGCTGCGGTTCACGATTTCAATTGCACGCATGGCAGCGGCCGCAGCCTCCTCCACATCACCTTCACGTCCCGCCAGGGTGAGACGTCCAAAGGCTCCGACCGCCTTCACGTCGACAAGCGTGATATTTGAGGCCTTTTCCGCTTCATTCGCGGCAATCAGCACATAGCCGGCGGGTTCGGTCTCCAGGATGAACATGCTCATGCCCGCCTCGATCATCGAGCCACGGCGGTTCTGGCGATTGATCAGCACGGCATGATCAGGGGTGATCGCCCTGATCACTTCCGTCCAGCTCACTTCGGCGGGATTCCGCTGCTCGATGGAACTGCCGATGGCCTCCAGCACCACATCGCCGGAGTGAAGCACCGTGCTCTGATCCCTGTGGTATAGAGCCATGGAACCAAAGGCCCGCTCCACCACCATCTGACCGAGACGGACATTGCTGGCTTTGAGGGCAATGTCGGTGACACGATGCACGGCCATGCCTGGTGAAACCTCCATCCAGAGGCAGGCATCGCCGGGGATCGGCAGAAATCCCTGACTCACCGATCCCATGTATGCGGCGAGCTGTGGCTGCAGGGAATCGATGAAAACATGGGTGCGCAGCTCGATCGACTGCACATGGCTGTTACGCCGCTTCAGCCGTATCGATTCTGAATCGGTGGTGACCACGCAGCTTGCACCACTCGCGGAAGAGTTCACCTCCGTACCGGTGACGAGAGCGCTTCCGCCAACCCGCCGCTCCCTGGCGTCGAAGCCGGCGAAACGATTCATGGCGCGGATCTTACCGGAAGCCGATCGGGAAACAGTGCGCAAGCGCTTGCACTGCCCGAAACAGCCGATAACTTCAGCCCAATCGCCCGTGAGCCATGGCTTCCGCCCCTAGAAAGTCAGAGGAACCTGGCCAGCTCTCCACCGAACTCAATGCCGAACAGGCCCTGGGACTGGTCAGCTACAGCCTGATGCAGCGTCTTGCCCGTGAAGGCCAGACCGAGATGCCTTGGCTCGAAACTGATGACAGCAGCCATGCCGGCATGGTGCGGCAGCTTCGCCAGAGACTTGAACTCACCTCCCTAGCCGTTGACAGCGGCGCACCACTGACGACAACGGAAGTGACCTATCTGCTCGGAGCTCGACCCGGAACTGAATCCGTTGAGAGGGGGGGCCTTACAGCCCGTCGTGTCAGCCGCAATGTCTGGCGACTGAGCCGCATGGACGACTCATCAGGGCGAGGCAGCAGCTTCGCGGATGATCGCTTCCGCCGCCGCCTCTGAAGAAGCTTGTTCAAACACTGACCTGATCGTCAGAGTCCTGATCAGGACCCCGACTTGTCATCAGACTTCGCGTCCGACTTGTCATCAGACTTGGCGTCCGACTTGTCATCTGAGCTGTCATCAACAACATCGATGCACACCGTTGTTGAAGCCAGTTGTTCACGTGCCGCGATCAGTGGAGCAGCCTTGCCCTTCAGTTGCTCGGCGGCGGCTGCCAAGGTCAGGTCCTTCTTCTTGCTGACTTCATCAACCGCCTTGCGGAAGATTTCCACCTGATCGCGGTACTCCTTCACTTCAGCCTTTTCAAGCTGCCCTTCAGCTTTGTTGAGAGCCGAAAGCGCATCCTTGAGCTTGTCGCCCGCCTTTTGAGCGTCCGCCACGGTGGAGTCCGGAGTGAGTCCATTGACCTGGCCCACGGCCGCGTCAACGTCAGCCTGGGCGGCGCATACGGCTTCAACGCCTTTGACAACCTTCACCTCATCCTTGTCAGCCTTCTTGTCAGCCGACTGGCAGGCCACGAGTGCCAGGCTCAACGCGAGAGCGGCAGGGAAAACACGCAGGGAGGGCATGAATGGATCTGAGTCGATCGCCGAAATGTACCGAGATTCACCATTTTCGACCGCAATGATCCCGAAGAGTTTCAGACACTTGCCCCGTTGAGCCAATCCGGAGTCATGGTGAAGGGAAGGACAGCTCAGGAATCCCGATGGGCGCCAATCTGCGTAAGGAATCTGGACCCCGAGAGGTGTTCTGTGGCCTGACATCGATCGTCTGGCTGCATCGACGCATGCCCGATGCCTTTTTTCTGGTTGTGGGGTCGCGCACCTGCGCCCATCTCATCCAGAGCGCAGCGGGCGTGATGATCTTTGCTGAGCCCAGATTCGGCACGGCGATTCTCAACGAACGAGACCTGGCAGGCCTGGCCGATGCCCATGATGAGCTGGACCGTGTGGCCCGTGAGTTACTGGCGCGACGTCCCGAGATCCGCACGCTGTTCCTGGTGGGTTCATGCCCGAGCGAAGTGATCAAGCTTGATCTTGCCCGCGCCGCTGAACGTCTCAACGAGGAATTGCAGGGCAGGGTTCGTGTGTTGAACTATTCCGGAAGCGGAATCGAAACCACGTTCACAGAGGGGGAGGACGGAGCTCTGTCTGCTCTGGTGCCCTTCTTACCGAGCACCGAAAAGCGACAGCTTCTGCTTGCCGGAACCCTGGCTGATGCGGTTGAGGACCGCCTGGTTCACCTGTTCGCCCGTCTGGGAATCGAGACTGTATGCAGCCTTCCGCCAAGGCAGTCCACGGAATTGCCGGGTGTTGGGCCGGGTACCACCGTGCTGCTCACCCAGCCCTTTCTGAGCAACACCGCACGCTTGCTCAAGGAACGGGGCGCCAAGGTGCTGAGTTCACCGTTTCCGCTCGGGGCGGAGGGCAGCCGCCGATGGATGGAGACAGCCTGCAGAGATTTCAACCTGCCAGGAGATCGGGTTGCTGCAGTGCTGGACCCTCTGGAAGAGAGAGCGCGCATAGCTCTTGAGCCCCACAGGGCGGAACTGTCTGGAAAACGCATTGTGCTGCTGCCGGAATCGCAGCTGGAAATTCCGCTTGCACGCTTTCTGCAGCGCGAGTGCGGTATGGAACTGGTGGAAGTTGGCACCCCTTATCTGAACCGCGAACAGATGGCGCCGGAACTGGAACTGCTGCCTGAGGGCACCGACGTGACGGAGGGTCAGCACGTGGAGCAGCAGCTGGACCGTGTTCGCGACCAGCATCCGGATCTTGTGGTGTGCGGGATGGGACTGGCCAACCCCCTGGAAGCGGAAGGCATCACCACCAAATGGTCGATCGAACTCGTGTTCAGCCCCATCCACGGCATCGACCAGGCCGGAGATCTGGCCGAATTGTTCTCACGCCCACTGCGCAGGAGGCAGCTCATTCATCCAGCACTGCATCCGCAGACATCGACACCTTCCATTCACGCCTGATTCCCATGCAACTGACGCTCTGGACATACGAAGGACCGCCGCATGTTGGGGCGATGCGCATCGCCGCCTCGATGCGTGGCGTGCACTACGTGCTGCATGCGCCTCAGGGTGACACCTATGCCGACCTTCTGTTCACGATGATCGAACGGCGCGGGCAGCGCCCACCGGTGACTTACACCACCTTTCAGGCACGCGACCTGGGAGGCGACACCGCCGAACTGGTGAAGCGGACTGTGCGTGAAGCGGCGGAACGTTTCCGTCCGGATGCACTGCTGGTGGGTGAAAGCTGCACCGCTGAACTGATTCAGGATCAACCGGGAGCCCTGGCCCAGGGCATGGGACTGAGCATGCCCGTTGTGACCCTGGAACTGCCCGCGTACAGCAAGAAGGAGAACTGGGGAGCAGCGGAAACGCTTTACCAGCTTGTGCGCAATCTGCTGAAGCCCCAGGTGCCTGAGCAGCCGCAGCATGATCCCAAGGCCTGGATGGCCGTCGGCCGTCGACCTCGGGTCAATCTGATCGGTCCCTCCCTGCTGGGATTTCGATGCCGTGATGACGTACTCGAAATCCAGAGACTGCTGACCGTGCACGGCATCGATGTCGGGGTGGTCGCTCCGCTGGGAGCGCAGGTCAGTGATATCGAGCGAATCCCGCAGGCAGATCTGAATGTTTGCCTCTATCCGGAGATCGCCGAATCGAGCTGCAGCTGGCTTCAGCGGAACTTCGGAATGCCATTCACACGCACGGTTCCGATCGGCGTCAGCGCCACCCACGACTTCCTGGTGGAATTGCACACGCTGCTGGGCATGGATCCGCCCACGGCGGAGGAGGGCTATCGCAGTTCAAGGCTGCCCTGGTATTCGGAATCCGTGGATTCCACCTATCTCACAGGTAAGCGGGTGTTCATTTTTGGCGACGGCAGTCACGCCCTGGCGGCAGCTCGCATCTGCAGTGAGGAGCTCGGATTCAAAGTGGTTGGCCTTGGCACCTACAGCCGCGAGATGGCCCGATCGGTCCGAACGGCCGCCAAGGAGCTCGGCCTTGAAGCACTGATCAGCGATGACTATCTGGAGGTCGAGGCGGCCATGGCCGACGCCGCTCCCGAGCTGGTGCTTGGAACGCAGATGGAACGACACAGCGCCAAGCGCCTGGGGATCCCGTGCGCCGTGATCAGCACACCGATGCATGTGCAGGACGTTCCGGCTCGCAACAGCCCTCAGATGGGATGGGAAGGCGCCAATGTGATTTTCGACGCCTGGGTGCATCCGCTGATGATGGGACTTGAGGAACATCTGATCGGCATGTTCCGCCACGACTTTGAGTTTGTGGACGGCCATCAAAGCCACCTGGGTCATCGCGGCGGGGCAGATCCATCCGCCGAAGACCTCCGCCCATCCACCGTGGTCATGAACCCTGAAGAGCAGGGACCGGTGTGGACTGCCGATGGCGAGGCGGAACTGAAAAAAATCCCCTTCTTTGTGCGTGGCAAGGTGCGCCGAAACACCGAAACCTATGCACGCCAGGAGGGGCGTATGGAGATCAGCAGCGAAACGCTCTATGACGCAAAAGCCCACTACAAGGCATGAGCAAATTCACTCATTTCTTTTAATCAATCCAAAGAAAATACGAGGTGCAAGCATTTCTGAAACGAAGGATCTTTTATTTGTTGGTGAATATCAGCTGGGGTGCATGTGTTGCTGTTGAATGAGATTGATCCCTTTTGCAAAGGTCCTGCATGACCACGACCCTGACGCGACCAGCTGACGGAGAAGGCAGTGTGCAGGTCCTTCAGGACCCGTCGCTGAACATCCAGGAGGAGACCCTGGTGATTGCCGTCTACGGCAAGGGCGGAATCGGCAAATCGACCACCTCCTCGAATCTTTCAGCCGCCTTCTCAAAGCTGGGCAAACGGGTGCTGCAGATCGGCTGCGACCCGAAACACGACAGCACCTTCACGCTCACGCACAAGATGGTGCCGACGGTGATTGACATCCTTGAGGAAGTGGACTTCCACAGTGAAGAGCTCCGACCCGAGGATTTCGTGTTCACCGGCTTCAATGGCGTGCAATGCGTTGAGAGCGGCGGTCCCCCCGCAGGCACTGGCTGCGGGGGCTATGTCACGGGGCAAACCGTGAAGCTGCTCAAGGAGCACCATCTGCTGGAAGACACCGATGTGGTGATTTTCGATGTGCTCGGGGATGTGGTTTGCGGAGGATTTGCTGCGCCGCTGCAGCATGCGAACTACTGCCTGATTGTGACCGCCAATGATTTCGATTCGATCTTTGCGATGAACCGGATCGTCCAGGCGATCCAGGCCAAGGCCAAGAACTACAAGGTGCGACTCGGAGGCGTTGTCGCCAACCGATCCGCCGATACCGATCAGATCGATAAGTTCAACAAGCGCACGGGCCTGAGAACAATGGCTCACTTCAAGGATGTGGATGCCATTCGCCGCTCCCGCCTGAAGAAGTGCACCATCTTTGAAATGGACGACGACGACGACGCAGTACGAGCCTGTCGCCAGGAATATCTCAACCTTGCGCAGAACATGCTCGACAAGGTCGAACCCCTCGAGGCCGTCTCATTGAAGGATCGGGAAATCTTCGACCTGCTTGGGTTCGACTGAGCCTTAACTTTTCTCGTTCAGCCCCACTAACCCCAATGACAGCTCCCAGACCCTTCTGGCGGTCTGGGAGTCGGTGACCTTATCGGACAAGTCCTGACTGAACTGCTGTCCGTTTTTCTTCTGACGGTTGCCCCAGCTCCAATGCACCCCGGATTCTGCAAAATCCGGATCAGCAACCACCTGGGCAACACGCTCACCCGCCAGCAGTTGGGAGACATAACCACCGGTGATGTTCTTCTGAAACCAAGGAAAGATTTTTCTGAAAAGCCTCGGAGCGTTTCGGAAGAGAGGAGTGTCGGCAACACACCCTGGGTAGAGGGAGGTGAAGCTGATGCCGGTTTCGCGGTGAAGGCGCCGGTGCAGTTCCTGCGTGGTGATCATGTTGCAGAGCTTGCTGTCCTTGTAGGCCTTCCCGGGCTTGAAGCGCTTGCCGCTGGCCATCGAAACAGGCTGCTTGAAACCGGCCTCGAATCCGGAGAGATCACCGAGATCAGCAGGAGCAGGTATTGGAATCTTGCCTCCGAGCTCCTTGGAATTCGCAGTGACCGTGCCAAGAATCACCACGCGGCGAGAGGGGTGTGTGGAAGCCCTAAGACGCCCCATCAGCAACTGAACCAGCAGGAAATGGCCGAAGTGATTCGTGGCCATCGAGATCTCGTAACCCTGAGGGGAGCGCTCTGGTTGTTTCAGCTTGGGTTTGTAGACGGCAGCGTTGCAGACCAATGCATCGATCTGGTCAGGCAGTCCCTCCACCGCCTGGCGGACACTGTCCAGATCACCAAGATCCATCAGCACGTGCTTCAACCGCTGTGCGGGCAGGCCCAGCTCATCGGCAGCGGCGGCGGCACGCTGAGGAGAACGGTTAGCAGTGATCACAGTCCAGCCCTGTTGCACGAGAGCTCGTGTGGCATTCAGGCCGACCCCGGATGTGGTTCCGGTGATCAGAACAGTGCCTGGAACGGGCATCGGGAGGGCTGTGAAGATGGCTCAGTCTGCCGCTCAGACCACGTGCACAACGACCTCCGGTCACGAATCTCAGCGGGCAGTTGGCAGCACAGACACCAGATCGTCAGCGCCAGATCACCCGTAAACGGTTCGGAGCAATCCATTGCTCCTGCTCATCCATCAGGCGCTCGTCGCCCCCAAGGGTGAACAGGGTGTCAAAGCGTTGTTGCAGTCCCTGCAACTTGGTGGCTTCCACATCCACCACTGCCGCCAGCTCTCCATGTCGGTCGAGCCGCTCCTGATATGCCATCGACAACCGCACGACACTGACCACGCCCAGAAAAATCAGGCCACCCTTCACTGCAAGCGCCAGGGAACTGCACAACAGTTCTCTCCGATCATTCTGCTGCTGAAGCAAGGCCGCCAGAGAGGCGGCATCAGGTGCTGAAGAAACGGCTTTCTGCATGCCCGCTTGTAACGCGGCGCACCGTTCGTGCCAAGAGGCCCAGGGCAGCTCAGGCGCGATAGAGGCTCACGCAGAGACGTATCGCGAGGATACCGGCGTGTGCAGCCACCACGAGAGCGATGAAGATTTCGGCCTGGGTAAGGGTGCTGACCATGACGGAAGCTTGAAACCTTTGCATTCTTTCCTGTACAGGCCTCAGGGCGCCATCATTCGCAAAGGCCTGTCACACCCGCATGGAAGCCTTGAGTCCTGATTCCCTGGTGACCATCGACGCAAAAGCGATCAGGACACTGAACCTGCAGGCTCTTTCAGTCTGGATGGAACGCCCTCTTCAGGTCCTGCTCGATGGCGGTGCTGTTCTGGAACTGCGCTACGAATGGCCGCGAGAAGTCGATGACCCCAGAGAACTGAGCGAATGTCCGGAGCCTCGGCTTTGGGCCCTGCGTGCAGACGCTCGCTACCCCTGGCTCCCGTTGTTGCTGGATCGCAGCGGCGGAAGCCTGGCGCAGCATGTGGCGATGTTGGTTCCCCACGATTTCAGCTCCAGTGAAGGCATCCGCTTCGATCCTCAGGCTCTTGAGCTGTGGATCACCCATCGCCTGATGCTGCTGAACCAGCTGGGCAGCTCCTCGGAGGTGTCAGGAGGTCAGCGCGGCAACCTCAGCCTGATGGCCGCCAGTCTTGGCTTCGAGCTGGATGGTGGTTTCTGGGAGCTGCTCGATCAGTCACCATGAATCAACCCATACGGAACTGGGCCGGATTGCCCCTGCTGCTATTGACCCTCTGCTCGGGGAGCTGCGGATCCGAAGCGGAACTCGTTTTACCTGTTCAGCGCTCCGAGCCAGCACCCCAACAAGCCGCTCCAAAGCCAACACCACCTGGCCAGGCTGGGCCAAACCATGCGTTGCTGGCCCGCCTGCAAGGACAGGAACTTGAACTCAAAGCTCAACGCACTGACATTCGACGAACGGATGGACAACGCCAGTGGCTGCTGGAACTGCACCATGGCCAAACCGTGCTGGCCAGCTGGCCTGCTGTGAGCGGAACCCCAAGCAGCCAGGGCCTTGATCGGCGCTGGTCTCCTGGCAACGGAGCTCCCTTGCCGCAGGGTGACTACAGCCTGGGTCCCGCGGAACCCTGGGGCGAGGACATCTGGATCACGCTCGCCCCCCGTTTTGACACCAGCCGCAGCGGACTGGGGATTCACCACTGCAATCCAGGCAGCGGCTGTCTCTGCCTGCCGGATCGTTCTTCGCTGCTGGCTCTCAAGGCCTGGATGCAGGAGGTCGAGCTCAAACAGCTCAGGGTGTTGAACTGATCCCACACAGTCACACCCCCTGTAACGCCAGCTGAACAGCCCTTCTGCCGCTGTCGACCGCCAGCAACAGCGACAGCAGCTTGAGCAGCCAAGCGAGTGTTCCGGTATTCACCCGATCCAACCGGGCGGCCGTCCACTGGGCGGCGAAGGCAGCAACGGCTCCGAGCACAAGGCCCAGCATCCACTGACCACGTCCTTCGTGGAGAAATTGCAATGAAGCGGCACTGGCCGAGCAGGCCACAGCCAGCGTACTGAGACGAATCGCCTGCCGAATCGGCACCGACAGGCCGCTCACCATCAATGGAACCATCAGAAGCCCGCCGCCGAGCCCGAGCATCCCGCCCGCCAGCCCAGCAACAGAGCCAACGGCCGTGAGACCTTTCAAAGGCAGAGGCTGATCAGATTCAGGACCCAGATCACGACGATCACCACGAATCGTGAGCGCCAGCAGCAGATAAAGCAATGCCTGAAGTGTTAGCAACTGCCAGCCTGCGGCGAGTCGACCAAGACGGCTGAACACCAGCGCGGTGGCAAAGGCTGAGAGACCAATGGCCAAGCCTGGCCTGAGCTGAAGCGTGCGCGCGCGCCAATGGGTGTAACTGCCGCCGATCGCCGTAGGCACAATCGCAAATGTGCTTGTTGCCAGAGCTTGGTGGGGACTGAGGCCCATCCAAAGCAGAAGAGGCGCGAAAATCAGACCACCACCGATTCCCAGCAGACCGGCCAGAGCTCCTGCCAGGAGCCCTAATGGCACGGCAAGAAGCACATCAGCCAATGTCATCGCCGCCTTGTCAGGTAACTGAGTGGTATCAATGACTCTCGTAATTCATAAGACGGGTTTTACCACGGTTTCTGCGAGAGCTTCTGACGTCCAATAATCCGTCTTTCCGGTAAGCGTCATCGGAACTCGTCCATGAAGGCTTTGACCTCTTTGCAGAACTCTGCTTGCTCCTTTCACTCCTCCTCAACAGCTTCCATTTCACGGAACTGATACTTAGCAATCTTGAGCACGGTTGCCTAAGGGCGTCCAAGCTTTTCGCTGGGTACCTCATGGTCACCACCCAAGCCATGCAGGAGTGACTTATTTGAGATGTGATGGTTCTGCTCGTTTGTGACCTGCTGAGAGAGAAGCAGGTTCATTGCCTTGAGGCGCGGATCGACTTGATCACTGACCTCCTTGACTGCCCTCTGACCAACCCGATGTCGACCATCTCCCAACTCACCAGCCTGCTGTTGCAGCACAGCTGGCCGCTTCTCAACCCTGACTCCAAGAGAGGATTTCGTTAAAGGCCTAGGAAGTCTGGCTTCGTCGTCCTGCAGCAACTGCTGCCAATCAAAAGCGCTAGTCAGTTATGCACTTTGATATAAATCGACCCATTTGTGCAGCTTTTTGAAACGATTCCTGTCTTCACTCCATTGTATATATCCACGCTTGAAAGGCAGCTTGAGTCTGTCTTTATATTCATGCTTTGGATTCCTTCTTCTCCGAAGTCATCCATGTACTGAGGGCAATTGCTTCTAATAGACCTTTTAAAATTAACCTCAGCATTTTGGTTCTCGACTGAGCCTTGTGGTGCTGAGTATTTTCTCGAGCTAGCAGTTCCATCCATCATTGCTAGCTGCAGAGCATTGGTGTGTGATCTTCCCTGCTTTCTTGCCTCACAGTACTTACCTGCAGCAATATTTCCATATTTCAGAGCACCAGTCTGGGCATGAGCCACCTCATTGACAGCAAGCAATCCCGCAACAAGCAGTAGTAAAACAGTTTTCATTCTTTTGGCTTTCATGCTCACTTTTTAGATTGGCTTGCTTCTGCTTCTCAACGCCTCCCGCTTTTGGGGGATATTCGCTGAGAGTTTGCTTAGTCAAAAAACTTGGCGGTCGCCTCCACTTTGACTTTCAGGATGGCCTGGCGTGCCCTTGCGGCTGTTTTGACCGGATCCCTGGTCTTAAAGCTCTTCACGCGGTGCTAGCCATCGAGCAAGATCTACACAACGCAGATACCGTTGAAACGTTGCTGAATTGGTTTTCGTGGACTTCCCATGACTGCCGTTTCACGAGTTTTACAACGATGACAAGGTAAAAAACCTGTGGTGATCAGTTCTAAAAAGGAAACATGGTCATTGCCGCCATGATGCTGCCAGCATTTTGCAGCTCCGAGCCTTCTCGCCACGGTCGCCTACTGCCCAACCTCACGCTCAACGGTGCCGAGCAGATGGCCTTGGATGCCCTCCTGCTTGAGCAGTGTTGGACCAAGGGGCAGAACCAACCGATCTTGCGCTTCTATAACTGGAAGAGGCCATCTCTCTCCCTGGGCAGACATCAACGGGACATTCCAGATCCATGGCTCAGCCTGGCAAGAACAGGGCAGCTGGATCTCCTGCGACGCCCCAGTGGCGGCGGCGCCGTGCTCCACGCCGGTGGGCTGACCTACGCACTGGTGTGGCCCGAAGCGCCTCGACAGAAGCGTGAGGCTTACCTGCAGGTGAACCGATGGATCACTGCAGGTTTCGCACAGCTGGGCGTGAGCCTCCATCCCGGCGACTCCCCTGCAGAGGCCGGCGCCATCAATTGCTTTGCCCGTTCAACAACAGCCGACCTTGTGGATGGACATGGGACCAAACGCATTGGCAGTGCTCAGTACTGGCAGCACGGTCATCTTCTACAGCATGGCGAAATTCCACTGACCCCTCCTACTGATCTCTGGCAAGTCGTGTTCGGGAACGATCCACCGCGGTGGACGCCGGCGTCACCTGATGCCTCAGCCGTGCAAAGCGCACTGATCTCCAGCTTCAGCAAAGGGCTGTCGACTCACGACTGGACTGATCAACCACTCAGCCCTGAGGAACGAAGCCTCATGCAGCAAGGGGGCGAGCGTTATCGGCTAGGCGTTTCAGCGCTTTGATCATCCAGAAGACCTGAGGCCTGCATGCTTTGCACCACCTGCGCCAAAGGCATCCCGAACGGATAGGTGTTGGAACGACGGGCGGCCGTGAGCATGGCCTCGGGCAGTTTCACAGATAAACCCTTCAGAACGGCTTCGCCCAGGTCACAGCGATCAAGGGTTCCGTCGGGTAGACCGGCAGGTCCTAGAACCAGCATTCGCCCCTGCTCAGTGTCCTCCAGGGCAAGGACCGCCTCCCAGAGCGGTGCGGTCTGCTTGATCGATGGCAGGAGCTCGAGCGACTGAAGATGATCGGCAATGGTCTGGCGATCCCATTGCTGAACAGGGAGGTCCTTGAGTGGTTGATCAGTGATGAAGCCAATCCATCGACCACCTCGACAGACGAGCACCCAATCCTGAAGGCAAGGATCGCCGCTGTCCACGGCTCCCAGACGCAGCTTGCTAAGCGTGCGCAGACTCTGATCGGCCTCCACCACGCGGAATCGACGGGACGTCGCCGGTCCAACGGTTTCCCTTTTGAGCACCTGCTGCAGCGCCAAGGTCTGGATCTGACTGCGTGAAGCGCTCATTCCGAACCAGCCGAGAAGCACCAGCCAGAGACCGGCAAATCCGCCGCCCCTGAGCACAATCCAGAACCCGATCATCACGGCGAGGAGTGACAAGAACCGACCACTGGCGGTCGCCACCTGAATTCCCCGACGTTGACTGCCCGTCCATTGCCAGACGATGGATTTAAGAATCAAGCCGCCATCCAGAGGCAATCCAGGCAGCAGATTGAACAGCGCCAGCACCAGATTGAGAGCTCCCAGCTGAGCCACAAGGTTTCCCAGCAGTGGGCTGACGTGTTCAGCGGCGTGAACACTGAAGAGCAACAGAGCTCCAAGAATCAGACTCACCGCCGGGCCTGCGGCAGCCACCCTCAGCGAGCCCATCGCTGTGGAGCATTCCCGTTCCACCCGGGCGACTCCGCCCATCAGAAACAACGTGATGCTGCTCACCTTCACACCCTCGCGCAGGGCTACAAGGGAATGGCCAAGCTCATGCAACAGCACAGACACGAACAGCAGCAGCGCAGTGAGCAGCCCCATCGACCAGCTGATCCAGTCGGCACCCGCCGCGGCTGGGAGTTTGGAGACCTGCTGCTGAAAGGCCATGGTGAACAACACCAGAACAATGAACCAACTGGGATGGACCCTCAGAGGGATCCCGCCGATTCGCATCAGTTGCCAGCCATCACCCAAAAGCTTTTCCGGCGGGCTGGCCGGCAGTGTTGGCTCAATCCTAGAAAGGACGTCCAATGCTGCTCTCCGATGGTCGATCAGGGCCTGTCTCTCAAGATCTGCGGCCTGACCGACTGCGACCAGGCCTGTGAGATCGCTGCCATGGGGGTGGATGCGATCGGCGTGATCGGAGTGCCGGACACTCCTCGTTTCGTGGAGCCGAATCAGCGCAGGGCAATCTTCCAGAGCCTGACCCAGGAGCATCCTGTGCTGAAGCGGGTCTGGGTCGTGGCAGACCCCAGCGATGCACAGCTTGCATCGGCACTGTCTGGCGAGGGAAAGCCCACCGTGGTGCAGTTGCACGGGGAAGAGTCACCGCAGCGATGCGCTGATCTGCGTCGGCTTCACCCCGGGGTCGACTGGTGGAAAGCGCTACGCCTGCGTGAAGAAGCGGATCTCAACGGCATCGACGGCTATTTCACCAGCGTGGATGCCCTGCTTCTGGATGCCTGGAGCCCGAATCAGCTGGGAGGGACTGGTCATCGTCTCGATCCTGCCTGGATTGAGCGACTGCAGACAAGGCTCTGCAGCGATCTGCCCTGGTGGCTGGCTGGAGGGATCAGCGCTGAGTGGATCCCAACACTGTTGGATCAGGTCACCCCCTTTGGTCTGGATGCTTCCAGCCGCCTGGAGCACAGTCCTGGGGTGAAGGATCTCCGTCGTGTCGAAGCGCTGGTCAAGGCGGTCAGGGTCAAATCGGGCAAGCAGGGATAGGTTGAATCTCCCCTCAACAGCTTCCATGCGCCGGGCTACGTCAATTTGCCTCACCTTGATGGCGGCAGTCCCTCTTGGGGTCTCAGCTCAGGGAATGTTGCCGGGATGCCGGCTGGAGAACGGCAGTCTTCAATGTGTGCCAGGTCTGACAGCCAGCCCTGAGGAGCAGATTCAGGTGCTTGACGGACAGATCGATCAGGGACTTCAGCAGGAAGGACATCTCCAGCAGGCCATCCAAGGACTGCAACGGTTCGTCCTGGTCGGAGAAGCCAGGGAAGGTGCGTTACTGAAGGCGGAGCTGACACTGCAGGGAGCTGACGTGGATGAACTCGATGTCCACTGGTACCGCCGAAGTGCCCAGGGGAACTGGAAGCTGGTGAAATCCGGCTCGGGGCACAGCTACCGGGTAGGCCCCGAAGATCAACAGGACAGGCTCATGGCAGTTCTGGTGGTGCGCAGCCGTGACGGCAAAATTCAACGCATCAGCAGCAATGTGATCGGTCCGATCAGCAATTGAACAAGTGGGGTGCTGCTTGATGCACCCCACGTCCAGCGCGGCGAGCGAACGGATCCAATCAGTTACTCAGCAGAGCTTCCTGCTGGCGCACCAGCTCAAAGAACTCCTGCTTGAGACTGGGATCATGACGGAAGTCACCCCGGACAACGGAGTTGACCATGCTGGTTTGAGGCTCTTTCACACCACGCCATTTCATGCAGTAGTGCTGAGCCTTGATGATGATCCCGAGGCCCTTGGGCTCGCAGAGTTTCTCGATTTCGTCGGCAAGGATCATCACGGCCTCCTCCTGGATATGAGGCCGCGAGAACACCCAGTCCGCGACGCGAGTGAATTTGGAGAGACCGATCACTCGCGCACCTGGCTTAATGCCGACCCAGCAGTTGCCCATGATCGGCACAAAGTGGTGAGAGCAGGCCGAGCGAACAGTGAGTGGGCCAACTGTATAAATCTCGTCGAGCTGCTTCACGTTCGGGAAGCTCGCCACCTTGGGTTGTTGGTGGTAACGCCCTTTGAACACCTCCTGTAAGTACATCTTGGCGACCCGTTCCGCTGTCTCTTCGGTGTTGTGGTCGTTCTCGATATCAATCACCAAACTGTGCAGAAGATCGCGAAAACGATCAGCGACTTCCATCTGAAGTTCTTCTAACTCTCCCGGCAGAATGTGATCGGCAATGTTGTCATTGGCGAGGAATGAAGCACCACGCTCGCGCAGACGCTCACGAATCACGTCGGAGATCTTGGCGTCAGTGATGGCGAACTGACCACGGCCATGACTGAGTGACGCATGCGAACTCAGTTCACTGAGTGCTGCGGCACTGGTTTCGTTAGTGGAAGTAGGGAGTGTAGAAGTCATCTCTTTCAGAAGTCAGAAAGCGCCTGTAGCTGGCATGAGGGTTAAATCCTCAACAACCTGAGTGGCAGGTTGCTGGGCCAAGTGAAGAAGAGCGGCAGCGGCCTGATTGACGGGCAGCATGGCACGTCGGTCAAAGTCACTGTCGACGGTCGGAGAGTCCCAGAGGGAGGTATCGACCGCACCAAGCGTGAGAGTGCAGGCACGGATGCCATGAGCACGTTCTTCCTCACCCAGGCAGCGAGTGAAACTCGCCAGAGCAGCTTTGACGGTGCAGTACGCCCCCCAACCGGGGAAAGCGTTTCTGGCCGCATGGCTACTCACGTTGATCACCAATCCACCCGCTGGCCTCATGGCAGGGACAACTGCGGAACAGACCTGAAAAACGCTGGTGAGGTTGAGTTGAATCAACCAGTTCCAGCGATCCAGAGGCATCTCCAGCAATTCCCCTGTCCAGGCAGCTCCAGCGTTATTGATGAGAACTGAGGGGCGAAGCCCCTGATTCAGCAATGCATCCATGCCAGGAGCGATGGCGGATGAGTCGGTGAGATCGATCGCCTGATAAGCGACACGAACACCACCTGCACTCAGTTCCGACTCAAGAGACTGCAAAGCAGCCTCACTGCGGGAAACGAGGAGCAAATCCCACCCCGCCTCAGCAAATGCCTTGGCAGCAGCATGACCGATTCCACGTGATGCGCCGGTGATCAGAACGGAAGGCAAGAAATCCGTGCAATCCGAAGCACCCTAGGCAGCAAAACCGCCTTCCGGCGAGGTGGCATCCAGGAAACGCCCCATGGCCCTGAATTTCATGTAGCGCTGATCTCTCAGATCGGCGACGGACAAAGCCAGCAGATCGTCGAGATGGCGATTCAGTGCTGCCCTCAGCGTTTCACCGGCTTCGAGGGGGGCCCAATTGTTACCACCAGCCGGTTCAGGCAAAACTTCGTCCACCACACCAAGACTGAGCAGATCCTTACCGGTGATCCGCAGCGCAGCTGCAGCCTCGGAAGCCTTCGCCGCATCACGCCAAAGAATGGAGGCGCAGGCTTCAGGGCTGGCGACGGTGTAGACGCTGTGCTCAAACATGATCAACCTGTCGGCGACTCCGATACCGAGAGCACCGCCGGAGCCACCCTCCCCAATCACCGTGGCGATGATGGGAACCCGCAAGCTGAACATCTCGCGCAGGTTCACGGCAATGGCCTCACCCTGCCCCTGCTCCTCCGCCAGCAGACCTGCATAAGCCCCGGGAGTGTCGATGAAAGCCAGGATCGGCAGACCGAAGCGGTCGGCATGCTCCATCAGGCGCAGAGCCTTGCGGTAGCCACCTGGGGTGGCCATACCGAAATTCCTTGCAACGTTCTCCTTGGTGTCGCGTCCCTTCTGATGCCCGATCAGCAGAACCGATCGTTCCCCCAGCCGTCCGATCCCACCAATCAGTGCCTGGTCATCACTGCCACGGCGATCCCCATGCAACTCAACCCAGTCATCACAGAACATCTGGATGAAATCGAGGGTGCTAGGCCGATGGGGATGACGAGCGACCTGAATTTTCTGAGCCGGGCTCAGGGAACGAAAAATCTCATCGCGACGTCGTGCTGCGAGCGTTTCCAACTGCAGCAGTTGCTGGCTGACGTCCACTTCCGAATCTCTTGCCAGCTGACGGATCTGCTCGATCTGCTGTTCGAGCTCCACCAGAGGTTTCTCGAAATCAAGCAGCGGGCGGCGGGCCATAAAGGGAGGTGGAAACGACTTCAGACAACGACAGCCTGAGGCTGTCCTTGAAGGTTGAGAGTGGAAAAACCGTGGCGGACCGATGCGGCGCCGATGAAATCCATCTTCTCCAGCGTGATGTTGTTACGCCCCCAGCTGAAATTGGTGTGACACTCCTCGAATTCAAGCAGCATCGCTTCAGCGAAGCAGGCAAACATCTGGCGCTGAGGTTTGTCCATCTCAGCTATTTCCATCATCGTCCAGCCGATGTCACTGCCGAATTCAACGATGCCTCCCTTCAGCACATGAACACCCTCACAGGCGACCTTGGCATCGAGATTCTTCGGGTATCCCCCATCAATCATCAGACAGGGTTTCCGCAGCGAGGCCGAATCAATCTCAAGCGTTCGCGGCATACTCGCGACCCAGACCACCACATCAGCCTCTGGAAGTGCCTCATCAAGGGTTAGAACCCTTCCTCCACCAAGTTCAGACTGGAGATCCTTGAGGGGCTGCTGCTGGCGAGCGACCAGCAGCAACTCAGCGACTCCCGTCCGATTGGACAGCCACCGGCAGACAGCACTGCCAATGTCTCCGGTGGCACCCACCACAGCAACTTTGGCCTTTGCCAGATCGATGCCCAGGAGAGGAGCGTTGTTCTCTACCTGGCGACTGATCACCCAGGCCGTATGGGTGTTGCCCGTCGTGAATCGCTCCCAATCCAAGGTTGTACTGCGCACATGCTGATGCTGCAGAAGGTTGAAGTTCTCAAAAATGATCGACGTGAATCCGCCGAGAGCTGTGATGTTGATGCCCTTTTTCTGAGCAAGCTCCATAGCGTTGAGCACCTTGCGCCTCGCCGTCTTGAAGCGGCTCAGCATCTCTGGCACAAAACAGGAATCGATATAGGCACCGGTGATGGTCTTGCCAGTGGCACTGGTGACCTCAACGTGCTCCACCAGCTGGGGTGGAGCACTGCACCAAACGTCGAGATCACCCCCGGCAATGTGATCGAACCCGAGATCTGAAGCCTTGCGCCTCGCCGCCTCAAAACTAGTGGAGTGCCCGATCAGACCAAACATGTACTGCCGACGGTCGTACGTGTACGCATTGAACTAAACCTCACCCTGGTGGGGAGCTTATCTCTCATGATCTCACGAAGGCACGTTCAATGAAAACGTGCCTGTACTTGAAGCGGACCTGAATCTTTCGACTGGGGCATGGAAGGCGCAATCCAGCCAAGGTTCAAAGAGCTGCCGCTGCCATTCGAGCAATTTCACGCATATTGAAACCGATCTCGCTGAGGGCTTCCTGATAACCGATCAGAAAATCCTCGATCAGATCTTCCTTCTCCATATGCAGCGTTGCGGCATCGGACGCAACCTGGTCGAGCATGGATCGAATCAGCGGAAGATTCTCCTTGTTGGCAGCAAAAAGCTCCTCCTTACTGGCCTCAAAATTGTTCTTCAACCACAGTTCGCCATAGTTGAGATGAAGATATTCATCCTTGACGACACCCTCAGTGATCTTGCGAGCAAAGGGGTCAGCAACAGGGATGTAGATGTGATATGCGGAAATAGCAAAAGCTTCAATCAGCAGTGCCTGAATCAGCAGGCAGGTAACGACTTTGTCTTCCTTGAGCGCTTTCTGAAAATTCTGATGCAGAGGCCCAAAGAACTCCTTGGCGAACGGCATGTCTGCAGTCACACCCAAGTTGCGACCACATGAAGTGAAGCCCTTCATGTGCTTCATCTCCATCTTCGCCAGTTTGGCGAGTTCGTCTTTGTTTTCCGGGATCAAGGTTCCCAGGGCCATGTAATTGTCATAGGCCTCCTGCTCGCCCTCGATCACGATGGCATTGATCCGGCTGTAGGCATCCTTGTAGGCCTCAGCGGAGAAGTCAGGTAGTTGTTGAGCCGATGCATCCCGCTCGTCAAGGACGGCGACCTCGGGGCTGACGGGGGTCGGCATGAATCTTTCCGTAACGTTCAACGCAGATGACTGTAACCAGTGTTGCCGAAATTGGATGTTCGATTGATGGTGTTCAGATACGTCGCTGGTCTCCACGAGGTGGCCAGCTGGATGCCATCAGGCTTGTGAAGAGTCGATGCCAATGGGCCACAAGCGCATTCTCCAACTGACTTCCAAGCCTCGCATCCGCACCTCGACTGTCCCCGACAACACCGGAACGACTGAGGTCAGCGGTGAACCAGGCGAGGGGGGCGGGACCTTCAAGGCTCCAGCCTTCGGGAGGAGTGGCTGCCGCCTTCTCGCTGACGTGGTCACCATCGAGAGGTCTCTGTTCGCCGACCAGAGAAGGCTCAAGCGCCAGCATCAGGCTCGTCTCAGCCAGCCCCGCATGCAATCCATTTGCAAGCTCAGCAGCCGGCACGAGGGACTTGAGTCCTGAAACTCCGCTCCACAGGAAACAGGGAAGAACGGCCATTGAAGGTGTTTCCGCAGCCAGTTCTCGGGCTGCTGTTTGCAGAAGACCAATCTGACCACCGTGGGCGTTGAACAACACCAAGCGCTTCACATCCTGGTCCGCAAGCTGCTTTCCAACTTCCTTGACAAGGCGAATCAGCAGTTCGGCACTGAGGCTGAGTGTTCCCGGAAAGCCGCGATGTTCAGGTGAAAGACCGATTATCTGGGTCGGCAGAGCCCAGATCGGCAGCTCCTCGGGAAGACCTTCCAGCACATGATCAAGGATGCGTTCCGCGAACAGCGCATCCGTGAGCAGGGGAAGCTGCGGACCGTGCTGCTCGAAAGCGCCGAATGGCCAAACCAGAGTTGAACCGCTGCGTTCAAACGCCAGCGCAGCCTCCGGCCAGTGCATGCACTCAAGCCGCCTGGACTTTTGTCCACCATCGCCGCCCATCCTGAATCCACCTCCTGCTGTCAGACTGACCTGCCAAGGACGATGGGTCCCATGGCCGGAACAGAACGTCAGAATTCACGACTGGATGGTGGCAGAGGAGCTGCAGCTTCGGCGCAGCCACCACGAAAACCGCTTCAGGTGATGCACATCAGCAAGCGGGAAGAGCAGGACCGTCTACGCAAGGAAGCGGAACAAGCCCGCGCAGCTGCAGATGCAGCGGCAGAGCGTGCCGCACAGCTCGAGCAGGCCGCACTCGCCGCAGAAGGTGGTCAATCTGTTGCGCCCAGCCCTCCTGCACCTCCAAGAGGGCCACAGGTGTCTTCCACTGCATCGCGGGATCCCGACGATGACGATCTGGCCGGAATGACCATGGCCGACCTGCTCGGCGCCTCAGATACAGGACGCCGGCTGAACAAGGCACCCGCCGAAGCGGCAATTGCAGCGAGCCGCAGCGTTGATGATTTTGATTTCGATGAGGATGCCTTCCTCGCAGCGCTTGATGCCAATGAGCCTGTAGGCACAACCGGTGAGGTGGTCACCGGCACCGTGATCGGTATGGAAAGCGATGGTGTCTATGTCGACATCGGCGGCAAGGCTCCAGGCTTCATGCCCAAAAGCGAATGCGGGCTGGGAGTGATCACCAACCTGAAGGAACGTTTCCCCAAGGGACTCGAGGTTGAGGTGCTGGTCACCCGTGAACAGAACGCCGATGGGATGGTCACCATCAGCTGTCGTGCCCTGGCACTTCGCAAGAGCTGGGACAAGGTCAAGCAGCTCGCCAAGGACGGCAAGGTGGTTCAGGTCAAGATCACCGGTTTCAATCGTGGGGGTGTCACCTGCGACCTCGAAGGGCTGAGGGGTTTCATCCCCAGATCCCAGCTTCAGGAGGGCGAAAATCACGAAGCACTGGTCGGAAAGACACTTGGCGTCGCTTTCCTGGAAGTCAACTCCGAGACCCGCAAACTGGTGCTTTCCGAGAAGCGCGCCGCAACGGCCGCCCGTTTCTCAGAGCTTGAAGTGGGGCAATTGGTGGAAGGCCAGGTGGCCTCCATCAAGCCCTATGGACTGTTCATCGATCTGGGAGGCGTCAGTGGACTCCTCCATCAGTCAGTGATCACCGGTGGCAGTCTGCGATCGCTGCGCGAAGTCTTCGGACAGGGCGACACCGTGCGGGCGCTGATCACCGAACTTGATCCCGGCCGAGGCCGGATCGGACTCAACACTGCGCTGCTGGAAGGACAGCCAGGAGAGCTTCTCGTGGATAAGGACACCGTCATGGCTGAGGCTGCCGATCGAGCCAACAGAGCCCGTAACGTCCTCAGGCAGCAGGAACAGTCAGCTGGATGATCACAGCTTCCATGTCTGCCGGTGACGCCGGCCCCCAGTCCCGGACCCATCGTCAGGCCGACTGGGAGCTGGATTTCTATTCAAGGCCCATCCTGGAGAAGGATGGGAAGAAGCGCTGGGAGCTGCTGATCATCAGCACCCCCGACATCAACGGCAGCGAGTGCTTCCGTTTTGCAAAGCTCTGTCCGGCTAGCGAGGTGAATTCCACCTGGTTGGCCGCGGCCCTGCGAGAAGCATTGGCTGAGGCTGAAGATCAGGGTTGGAAGCCACCGCAGAGGCTGCGCGCCTGGCGAAGTGCCATGAGAACGATGGTGCAGCGTGCTGCCGCAGAGCTGCTTCTGGAAGTGGTGTCGAGCAGACGCACCTATGCGCTGCTCGACTGGCTTGATGAACGCGAGCGGACGCTGTACCCGCAGGAGGAGGGCTTCATGGCAGGCCCCCTGGCCCTGCCGCCTTCACCGGTCGAGACCCCGCCTTTGCCCTTGCCCGAAGCCGTCCGGGGCGACGCCTGGACCTGGGCAGGTCTTCCGGTCGGCAGCCTCAAGGATGCAAGTGAGTGGCCTCTTGGCTTCAACGGCCTGCTGCCGGTTCCACCCTCTCTCGAGACGGATCTTGAAGTGCCTGGCCTGCGTCTGTTCAGTCGCACCAGAGCCCTGGCCCTCGCTGGTTGGCTGGGTGGGCTGGAACCAGTGCGGCTGCGAGTGAGCTCCCTCCAGCTGATTCTTGATGCTGGTCAGGACGACTCCTGGCTGGTCAGTGATCTGAGCCAACAGGAAGCCGAACAGATCTCAGCAGCTCTGGACGCTTCGCGCCTGAACCTGCATGGGCTTCAGTTCATCTCTGTGCAGAGCTCTCCGGATCGTGAGCATTTCGAAGGCTTCTGGATGCTGAGGGATCAACCGCAACCATGAGCTCCACTCAGGGAGCAGACCCAGTTGTTGCCTCTGAGAGTGAGGATCCTCTCTCTCAGCCCGACAGCCGCTTCAACACCCTGCCGGGGTGGACCTGGGTGGGTTGTTATGGCGGTTATTACCTCACAGCGGACCACCTGACTCACGCGGGCTTTGAGCATGGATTCTTCACCCGTCGCTGGCACGGTCGTGGGCCAGACGAGCTGGCTGCCTATCTCTCATGCGGTGTCTCCGTTCATCGCCCGCAACAGGTGCATGGGAACGTCGTGCTTGAGGCCTCCGCTGCCGCGGCAGCACCATGGCCCGATGCCGACGGCCTGGTGAGCGATCGCGGAGGACAGAGCCTCTGGGTCTGTGGAGCCGACTGCACCCCTGTTCTGATGGCGGATCCCGACAGTGGGCATGTTGCCGCATGCCATGCCGGCTGGCGTGGCGTGGCCAGCCGCATCCTGCCCGCGGCCATCGCCAGGCTCGAACAACGAGGCGCCCGAAGGGAACGGCTGATCGTCGCCCTTGGACCAGCGGTCAGTGGTGAGCGCTATCAAGTGGAGCAATCAGTGGCCCTTCAGGTGGGTGAGGCGTTGGCAGCCGAACCGAGATCACTGGAGGAGCTGCAGAGGCAAGCCGTGCTTGATCCCGATCCAGAGCAGGGGCGCTGCCGTCTCGATATTCGACAAGCTGCCGTGCAGCAACTGGAAGCGGAAGCGATTGACAGCACCAGGATCAGGACATGTCCGCTCTGCACAGTCGCTGAGCCCAGCCTGTTTCACTCCTGGCGACGCGATCAGGTAAAGGCGGTTCAGTGGAGTGGAATCGTGGGGCAGGCTGCGATTTGAATATCACAGTTTTCAATTCGATGTCTGTGGAAGCAGACGCAAGGCAACCGCCTCAGCAGCACGGATGCCGTCGATCGCAGCCGAAAGAATTCCGCCCGCGTAACCGGCACCCTCGCCAGCTGGCGTCAGACCGATCACATTGATTGATTCCAGCCGATCATCCCGAGGGATGCGCAACGGCGAAGAGGTGCGGGTCTCGACCCCGGTCAGCACGGCATCGGGATGGTCATACCCGCAGATCTTCTGACTGAATGCCGGCAGAGCTTCCCTCAGAGCCTCCACCATCGGTTCCGGCAGAAGCTCTGCAAGGTCAGAGGGTTGGACACCTGGTTGATAAGAGGGACTGATTGATCCGAGACATGTGGATGGCCTTCCTGCCACGAAATCCTCCTGTCGCTGCACCGGAGCGCTGTAGTCCTGACCGCCGAGCTGAAAAGCGAGGGATTCGAGTTCACGCTGGAACACCAGACCCGCGAGTGGATCCCCTGGCCAGCGCTCATGGGCCTCCAGGTCTGCATCCGACACAGGGATCACCAACCCGCTGTTGGCGTTGCGTTCGTTGCGTGAGTGCTGGCTCATGCCATTGGTGACAACACGGCCTGGTTCTGAGGTCGCACCCACCACAAACCCACCCGGGCACATACAGAAGCTGTAAACGCAGCGACCATTGGCAGCGTGATGCACCAGCTTGTATTCAGCGGCACCAAGCAACGGATGGCCAGCGGCATCTCCCCAGCGTGCGTTGTCGATCAGCGACTGCGGATGCTCGATGCGAAGACCAATCGCGAAGGGCTTCCGCTCCAAGGCAACACCTGTCCGATCCAACATCGCAAAGGTGTCCCTTGCCGAATGTCCAGGCGCCAGAACCACCTGACTGCAGTCAAGACGACTGCCATCGGCCAGTTGCAGACCAGTGATGCGCATCGGCTTGGCCTGTTTGGAGCTGGCAGGCTCCAGCAGGAGTTGTTCCACGCGGGAACCAAAGCGCACCTCACCGCCAAGAGCCTCAATCTGAGCACGCAACCCCCTGACCACTGTCGCCAGCTTGAACGTGCCGATATGGGGACGATGACGAGTGAGGATGTCGCGGTTGGCACCGCATTTCACCAGCTCTTCCAGCACTTTGCGCCCGTAATGAACGGGATCACTCACCTGGCTGTAAAGCTTGCCATCGGAAAAGGTTCCAGCCCCCCCTTCGCCGAACTGCACGTTGGATTCGGGCTTGAACGTCGATTGACGACGCCAGAATCCAAACGTGTCGCGGCTTCGTTGCTTCACCGCCTGCCCGCGCTCAAGCAACAGTGGGCGTAATCCCATCTGTGCAAGCAGCAATGCTGCAAAGTAACCACAGGGTCCTGCCCCAATCACCACTGGGCGCTGCCAGGACGCATCGACCAGATCGGATGGAGCACGCGCAACGAATCGGTAGGACTCATCTGGACTGCGACGAATGCGCCGGTCGGTCGAGCGTCGACGCAGCAACGCTTTCTCCCCCCGTACCTGAACATCCACGCTGTAGATGATCCGGATTCGATCCCGACGACGGGCATCGATGCTTTGCTTCACCAGTTGGCAGGAGATCAGTTGCTCCCGAGGGACTCGCAGGCAACGCAGAACAGCCTGCTCAAGGTCATCCTCGGAATGGTCCAACCCCAGTCGAAGCTCGCTCAGGCGCAGCACGAGCTCTCTCCTTTCCTGACCCCTGTTCAAACACTACCGAGCGGAGATCGGAAGGATTGCTCGCACCCCTAAGGGGACTGCTCTGTTGTGTCGTCCCTGGACTCAGCTTCGGGACTCCCCCCGGGAATCGCCAGTGAAAGCAGTCCGGCGATCAGCAGCAGACTGCCGATGCCGATGGCAAGAGAGCGGTTTTCAGACGCGACGTCACCCCAGATGGCCGTACTCAGAAAAGCTGAGCCGAGAAGCACACAGGGCACCATCACAATTCCTGAGGCAATGCGGTTGCGTGCCATCTCAGGCTCCGGGGCAAGTGACCTGAGCCAGGCCTTCACTCACCAGCGCTGCGCCCAGATCGAGATCATCTCCGATCGGAGTGACCCTTGCCAGCAGAACTCCATCTGCACTGCCCTCCGGCCGCAGATTCACCCTTCTCCGACGGGGAAGCGCACTACGCATCCAATCCTGCGCTTGCTGCTCATTTTCAGGCTCAACCTGCACACAGGCCAGTTGCACACTGTAATTGCGATTGCGGTCACCGACCTGAAGCAGCGTTGCCGAACGCACCTGCAGAACCTCTGCGGCAAAAGCCTGAGGAGGCATCACAAACAACAGCATCAGACTGAGAGCCGCTGCGATCAGAATGCCGGTTCTCACTGGCCTCCGGGGTTGGAGGAAGAACTTCCGGAATCCTGGAAAGCCAGCTCTGGATGGGACGGCAGCCCCACCATCTGGGCATTGCTGCAACCGGGGGGAACCATCGGATAGCAATTCTCACCACGGCGAACATGCACATCCACCAGGATTGGATTCGGTGAGGCAAAGGCTTCCGCCAGACTGTTGTGAAGATCGGCGCGCTCAACAATCTTCATGCCTTCCAGGCCAAAGGCCTTGGCCAGCGCTTCGAAATCCGGCATGCCACCAAGCATGTCAGAGGCGGAATAACGCTCTGAGTAAAAACTCTCCTGCCATTGACGAACCATGCCCTGCCAGTGATTGTTCACAATCACCACCTTCACTGGGAGCCTGTATTGAGCGAGGGTGCCCAGCTCCTGGATATTCATCAGCACACTGGCGTCACCTGCGATGCACACCACCTGACGATCAGGACAGGCGACCTGGGCACCCAGGGCGGCAGGCATCCCAAAACCCATCGTCCCCAGTCCGGCGCTGCTGATCCAGCCACGTGGGCCATTGCGCAGATACTGAGCAGCCCACATCTGATGCTGTCCCACATCTGTCGTGACGATGGCTCCAGGGGCCAGGTCACGGACAGCCATCAGAACTTCCTGAGGATAAATGGGCCCTTCCTGAGGCGGAATGGAAAGGGGATAACGCTCTTTCCAGTCGCGAATCCTCTCCAACCAAACGCTGGTCTGCGGCTCGGGAGAACGGCGCAGGCTCAGATCCACCAGCGCGGCAAGGCTGGTGCCGACATCACCAAGAACGGCGACATCAGGGCGCCTGTTCTTGCCGATCTCAGCCGGATCGATCTCGAAATGAATCACCCGTGCACTCGGGGCAAAGGTATCGAGCTTGCCGGTCACCCGATCATCAAATCGAGCCCCGACTGCAATCAGCAGATCACAATCGGTCACTGCAAAGTTGGCGTAGGCGGTGCCATGCATGCCCAGCATGCCCAGCGCCAGTGGATGGTTCTCATCAAAGGCGCCCTTCCCCATCAGCGTTGTGGTGACAGGGATCTGATAACGCTCAGCGAGCACGGCGACGCTGTCGTGAGCGGATGATGCGATCGCACCGCCCCCCACGTACAGAAGAGGGCGCTGGGCTTCGGAGATCAGATCAAGCGCTGCCTCAATCGACTGGGGATCAGGCGGAGGAGTGGAGCCGAACCCTGCAGGGACAACGGATCCCGGCTCAACCGGGATGTAATCAAACTCCTCCTGGCCAACATCCTTGGGGATGTCAATCAGAACGGGACCGGGGCGACCTGAGGCAGCGATGTGAAAAGCCTGCGCAACCACTGAGGCGAGATCTGCTGGGTTTCGCACAACCCATGAATGTTTCACGATCGGCAAGGTGATGCCGAAGATGTCGGTCTCCTGGAAGGCATCGGTCCCAATCGCCGTCCTCGGAACCTGGCCGGTGATGACCACCATCGGCACGGAATCCATCTGGGCGGTCGCAATACCCGTGACGAGGTTGGTGGCTCCAGGGCCGGACGTGCCGAAGCACACCCCCACACGGCCGGTGGCTCGGGCATAGGCATCGGCTGCGTGGGTTCCGCCTTGTTCATGACGAACGAGGAAGTGGCGCAACCAACCCTCGCTCTCCGCAATGTGCAGGGCGTCATAGATCGGAAGAATGGCGCCGCCCGGATAGCCAAAGATCGTGTCCACTCCGTGACGACGCAGCGCATCCATCAAGGCCTGAGCTCCGCTCATCCGGCGGCTTCCATCTCGGCTGGACGCTGTGTCGGCCGTGGGAGCGGAGATCAGCGTCACTGTGTCTTCACGGGGAACTGAACCTCAAGATTAAGGGCCGACCTGCCGGTTTGCCGGCGCTCAGAGCAGTCCCAGTGCATGCAGTGGACCCTGGCCACTGATGATTTCGAGAAGAAACGCGGAGAAGCCCAGCATGGCCAGTCGCCCGTTCCAGACTTCGGAACTGTTGTTCCAACCCCACTCCCATTTCTCCTGGGGGTAGAGCTTCACCTTGGTTGGCAGTTCAGCTGCCGCATCAAGGCTGACTTCAGGCCCTTCAAGGCTGGTCACCACAAGATCAGCCAGTCCCTCGATGAAGGGGGGGTAGGTGTCGAGGGCCCGAACGCGCCGGAAATTCACCACACCTGACTCGGTGGCGAGTTCTCGGTACTCGATGTCAATTTCCTCAAGCGTTTCGATGTGCTCACTGACAAAACTGATCGGCACCACAACCAGATCATTGGTCTTGGCTTTGCCCAGCTCTTCCAGAGCCTCTTCGGTGTAGGGCTTCAGCCACTCAACAGGACCCACTCGGCTTTGATAAGCGAGGGTATGGGGATTGTCATGGCCCAGAAGCTCTTGAAGCTTCTTCATGATCAGAGCGGTGCAAGCCTCGATTTCCTGTTGATAAGGATCACCGGCTTCTTCGACGTAACTCTTCGGGACACCGTGGGCGCTGAAGAACACATGAGCCTGGTGAGGGTCATCACTGTTACGAACTTCCTCAGCGATCAGCTCAGCCATCGCTGTGACGTAGCTAGGGTGATCAAACCAGCTGCGGATGCAGCGGATCGGCAGTTTCTCGAAGACACCGTCTCCCTGACGCAGCCGCTGCAGCTCACGGAAACTCGACCCACTGGTGCTGATGGAGAAGTGCGGGTAGAGCGGCAGCACAACCACCTGATCCATGCCGTCAGCCTTGATGTCTGCAACGGCGGACTCCGTGAAGGGATGCCAGTAGCGCATGGCCACGTAGCTGGTGGCCTCGATACCCCGTTGACGCAGCAGGCTCTGCAACTCTCTGGCCTGCTGCTCGGTAATCCGCCGCAGTGGAGAGCCTCCACCGATGGAGCGGTAGGCGCTCTGTGACTTGCCGCTGCGCAAGGTGCTGATCAGCCAGGCCAAAGGTTTCTGCAGAGCGGGAATCGGCAGCCGGATGATCTCCGGGTCAGCGAAGAGATTGAAAAGGAAAGGACCTACGTCCTGAATCCGCTCAGGGCCACCCAGATTGAGCAGTACGACACCGACCCGAGCCATGTCTGGAAAGGATTGCAGGGGTTGAGAGTAACCCCCGTTAACGGCATCTTGACGATGTCCTGAAGGAAAGGATGACTCGTAGCGAGCCGCTTGAAGAGATCAGGCGAAATTCGAATGCAGCGCTGGCCTCGATCGGCATCGGCCTACGTATCGAATGTCGCGGTCGTCGGTTAAACCTGCGTGGCTTGTTGCCTGGGCGTCAGCAACCAGGCCAGCGATCAGTGCAACGTCTCAGCCTTGGCCTTGAGAATGACAGGGATGGCCTGCGCGAAGCCGAGCAGATCGCACGGGTCATCGATGCTCAGCTCAAACGCGACCAGTTTCGATGGGAGCAATGGATCGAGGCACCAGCGCAGAAGACGACCACATCCGGCTCATCGGGTCGAGCACGGGCTCTACTGGACCAACAACTCATGGGCTTCGAGCAAGCCTTTTTTGCCGATCCACGGCGTCGCCGATCCCCTTCCGGCAGTCGAACCACATGGACAGGGGCCTACAACCCCTACCTACGTCGACTGCGCACACTTGCCGGCCAGGACAAGGGCCCAATCGCTGCAGAACTGCTGCTTCAGACCCTGCACAGCTACCCCGATGGAAGCCGCAGTCGCCAGCAATGCAGCACCGCCCTGGGCGGCCTGGCCAGGCATCTGGAACTGGAACTGCCTGAGCACTGGCGAGCAGAGGCAGCGGGCTATGGCTTACATCGAGCGAGGTTCCGCCAGCTCCCCAGCGACCAACAGATTCTCGAGAGCATTCTGCAGATTCCCAATCCACGCTGGCGACTGGCCTATGGCCTGATGGCCACCTATGGCCTTCGCAACCATGAAGTGTTCTTCAGCGACCTCTCCGCTCTGTGCGCTGAAGGAGATCGTGTGATCCGGGTACTGCCCACCACCAAAACGGGTGAACATCAGGTGTGGCCTTTCAGTCCGGAATGGGTCGAGCGGTTTGACCTGTTGAAACTTGGGCGAGAGCCGCATGCTCTGCCGATGATCAACACCGATCTGAGCAGAACCACCCTGCAGCAGGTGGGACGACGCGTCACCGAGCAGTTTCGCCGCTACGACCTTCCGCTCACCCCTTATGACCTTCGTCATGCCTGGGCGGTGAGAACCATCCACATCGGTCTGCCTGACACGGTTTCTGCAAGAATGATGGGTCACTCCGTGGCGATTCACACCCGCACTTATCACCACTGGATTACCCGACGCGATCAACAGCAAGCGGTGGATGCGGCCCTGGCCCGACAACATGCGTCGTGAGACACCAGTGAATCCAATGGTTATGCAGCTGATCACAGCGGTTGCGTTGTGTTCAACGAAGCGGATCGCTCCCTCAGCTGACTGCCGGCTTTCGGTTCCTCAGACCGCTGTCTATCAGCGGCAGGATAAACAGGCTGGATGACGTCCCTCGCATCCTTCCCTGATCCTGATGACCTCGTTTCTGCGGCCCCTGGCCTACCGCTACCGCTGGATTTACGACACGGTCACGGCGATCTCATCGCTGAGCGTGGGTGGAGTAGAGAAACTCCGCAGCCTGGGGCTGGAAGCCCTGCAACCCAGGATTGAGCCCGGTGCAGCTGTGCTGGATCTCTGCTGCGGCAGCGGCGAAGCTGCAGCACCCTGGCTGGCCGCGGGCTTCCGTGTCTCAGGGCTTGATCTCTCTCCGCTCGCCCTGGCGCTGGCCGCCCGAAGACACCCAGGCCTCAAACGGGTGGAGGGATTAGCGGAGGAACCACCGCTACAGGACGAAAGCTTTCTTGCCATTCAGCTGAGTGTGGCGCTGCATGAATTTCCTCGCCGCGAGCGAGAGCTGGTGCTGCGTCAGAGTTTGCGCCTGCTGAAACCGGGTGGCTGGTTGGTGATTGTGGACCTGCACCCCGCCGGACCTTGGCTGCGACTGCCGCAACAACTGTTCTGCGCCTTGTTTGAAACCGATACGGCCATGTCCATGCTGGAGGACGACCTGCCCTCTCAGCTGCAGCAACTCGGTTTCACGGCGGTGAAGCAGGAGTTGCTGGCAGGGCAGGCCCTGCAACGGATCACCGCTGCTCGCCCCAGCCTCGACGCAACTTCTTTATGAGCAACAACAATCTCGATCAGACGGCCGCTGAACTGGGAATGGGTGGCAACCTTGCACCGGAGCGGGACGATGCCGGTTACCGAAAGCGCATGGAACGACGCCAGCAGGTGCAACGCCAGCGGGTCGAGGAGCGCAACAAGGAAAAGGGACTGATCCTGGTGTTCACCGGACACGGCAAAGGCAAGACCACGGCAGGCCTAGGACTGGTGCTTCGCACCCTCGGCCACGGTGAACGGGTGGCTGTTGTGCAATTCATCAAAGGTGGTTGGGAGCCGGGTGAAGCCAGAGCGTTAAAGGCCTTCGGCGACCAGATCTGCTGGCACGCCCTGGGGGAGGGATTCACGTGGGAAACCCAGGACCGCAAACGTGATCAGCAACTGGTCACAGAGGCCTGGCAAACCGCTCTAGGCCATCTGCGTGACGAACAGATCAAGCTGGTTCTGCTCGATGAACTCAACGTGGCGATGAAACTGGGCTACATCGATCCGGAAACGGTGATCGCTGGTCTCAGAGAGCGGCCTGAACTTGGCCATGTGGCCGTCACCGGTCGAGGAGCACCGGCAGCATTGATCGAAGCGGCTGATTTGGTCACGGAAATGACCCTGAGCAAACACCCGTTCAGAGAGCAGGGTGTCAAGGCTCAGGCAGGCATCGAATACTGAACCTCAGTCCTGGGCCAGATCGCGTCTGATCAAGCCCGATGCAGCGGTCAGCACCGACAGACCGCTGACCAGCAGAGCACGATGAACCACGGGATCCCGCCAGCAGGATGGATCCTGACTGGCACGGTGCAGTGCGGAGAGGGTGAGGCGTGCCATCACCGAACTGCGTCCACCGATCTCATCAGGCATGGGGGCATTGACGTTGGCCCATCCAAGCGGTTCCAGCGCGTGTGCGCCAGTAGCAGGACCGTCTGATCCTGCTTGCTACTGTCAGCTGGATCAGGTGGATGAATGGCCTACGCGCGTGCACTCCTGAAACTCAGTGGAGAGGCACTGATGGGAGATCAGGGCTATGGAATCGATCCCGCCATCGTGCAGTCCATCGCTGAAGACGTCGCCAAAGTGATTGAGGGCGGCACACAGCTGGCAATTGTTGTGGGCGGCGGGAACATCTTTCGAGGCCTGAAAGGATCAGCCGCTGGAATGGATCGAGCCACCGCCGACTACGTCGGCATGCTGGCCACTGTGATGAATGCGATCACACTCCAGGACGGACTGGAAAGAGCAGGTGTACCAACCCGAGTACAAACCGCCATCGGCATGCAGGAAGTGGCCGAGCCCTACATCCGCCGCAAAGCCATCCGCCATCTCGAAAAAGGCCGTGTCGTGGTCTTCGGAGCCGGTTGCGGTAACCCCTTCTTCACCACCGACACCACGGCAGCCCTACGGGCCGCCGAAATCAATGCGGATGTGGTGTTCAAGGCCACCAAGGTGGATGGGGTCTACGACAAGGATCCCGCCGTGCACGCCGATGCCGTGAAGCAGGAACACCTCACCTACCAACAGGTTCTGAGCGGTGAACTGGCCGTGATGGACAGCACGGCCATCGCCCTTTGCAAAGACAACAACATTCCGATTGTTGTTTTCAATCTGTTCGAACCTGGCAACATCGGCAAAGCCGTGGCTGGAGAGCCGATCGGTTCCCGGATCAACAACTGACAAGCGTTATGTCGAAGCAAGACCTCGAAGCGAGCATGCAGAAGTCGGTGGAATCCACCCAGCGCATGTTCAACACCATCCGAACAGGGCGGGCCAACTCGTCTCTGCTGGATCGCATCTCAGTGGAGTACTACGGCGCTGAAACACCCCTGAAATCGTTGGCCACGCTGACAACACCTGACTCACAGACCATCCAGATCCAGCCGTTCGACATCAGCTCACTGGCGGGGATCGAGAAGGCAATCGCGATGAGTGAACTGGGCTTCACCCCAAACAACGACGGCAAGATCATCCGCATCAACGTGCCACCCCTCACTGAGGAGCGGCGCAAGGAGTTCTGCAAGCTCGCCTCCAAATACGCCGAGGAAGGCAAGGTGGCCCTGCGCAACATCCGCCGCGATGCCATCGACAAGATCAAGAAACAGGAAAAGGAGGGTGAATTTTCCGAGGATCAAAGCCGTGACGAACAGGAGAGCATCCAGAAAACGCTCGAGAAGTTCATCGCGCAACTGGAGAAGCACCTGGCCGACAAGGAGGCCGACATCCTCAAGGTGTGATTGAAACCGACGTTGCCGTGATCGGGGCCGGAGCTGCCGGCACATCAGCTGCTTTTCACCTCGCTCACGCAGGACATTCAGTCACCATTCTCGAAGCGGAGACCGTGGCTCAGATCAAGCCCTGCGGTGGAGGCATGGCCTCCTCTGTACAGAGCTGGTTCCCTTTCGACCTCAGCCCAGCGGTTGATGATGTGATCCGCCAGGTCGACTTCAGCTGGTGTCTCGAGGATCCGGTTGTGGCCGAACTACCTGGGGAAGCACCGTTCTGGATCGTCAGACGTGAGCATCTTGATTCCCTACTGCTTGAGCAGGCTGTGGGTGCCGGTGCCAGCGTTCAGCGGCCGTTTCGCGTGATGGCACTCGAACGCACCGGAGAGTGCTGGACGCTGACAGGGGAACAGAGAGAACCTGTTCGAGCCAGAGCGGTGGTGATCGCCGATGGATCAGGGTCCCCCTGGCCGCAAAAGGTCGGCATCGGCCCAAGCTCCCTGCATATGGCGAGCACGCTTTCAGTTCGCCTGGAAGGTCTCGGAACACTCGCTCCTGGTACGGCGCGCTTTGAATTCGGCCTGGTGCACCACGGTTTTGCCTGGGCTTTCCCACTGGCAGACGGGATCAATGTGGGAGTTGGCACCTTCATCGGTCGTGACGTCACCGATTCGGAGACGATCCTGAATGCACTACTGCCTGATCTCGGCTTTTCTGCCGATGCAGGTCTTCGGCAGCAGGCCAGCCTGAGGGTCTGGAACGGGCACAGCACGCTTCATGCCGACGGAGTGGTGGCCGTGGGCGATGCCGCATCGCTCTGCGACCCCTTCCTTGCTGAAGGATTACGACCAGCTCTGATGAGCGGCTGTGAAGCCGCGAAGCACCTGGACCTCTGGCTGAACGGCGAAGAGCAATCCCTACGGGGCTACTCCAGGGCGATGCGACAGCGCTGGGGCGACTCCATGGCCTGGGGTCGTCGAATCGCGCAGGTGTTTTACCGCTTCCCCGGTGTGGGCTATCAGCTGGGGATCAAACGGCCGACGGCTCCCCGACGAATCGCCCAGATCCTCTCTGGAGAGATGGGATATGGCGATATCGCCCAGCGAGTCATTCGCCGGCTGCTGCTGCAGCGCAGCTAGAGATCGAAGGCCAGTTGCTGAACGGATGGATCACTCAGGCGACGACGTGCGCGTCGTCGGGAGGATGCCGGCAGACCAGCCCGCCTGGAGCCATGTCGCCGCTGAATGGCATCAGCATGACGATCAAATCCAGCTGAACGCCTGATCGCGAAGATCCGCTCCTTGGCCTGCCTGGCCGAATCAGCACAATTCACAATCGGCATGACACCGTTGAACGCCCAGGGTTCGTGAAGATGCACCGTGGGAACATCAGCCAATTCAGGACACCAGCGGCGGATGAACACCCCGTCCTGATCATGGTCACGACCCTGCTTGATCGGGTTGTAGACCCGGATCGTGTTGATGGAGGTGCTGCCCGACTGCATCTGGCATTGACTCCAGTGAATTCCCGGTTCGTAATCCACAAACTGACGGGCGAGGTGCAGACCGCTGTCCCTCCAAGGCAGCCACAGGTTGTAGCTCGCGAACGACATCAACATCGCCCGCATCCGGAAGTTGATCCAACCATGCGCTCTCAGGGCGCGCATGCAGGCATCCACAAAAGGCACCCCCGTCCGGCCTTCGGCCCATGCCGCCAGACGTTCGGCATCAGGATCACGCAGATCACGCATGAAAGGGTGAAAGTCCTGCCATTCAATCGATGGCTGATCCTCGAGCTTCTGGATGAAATGACAATGCCAGTGAAGTCTTGAGCCAAAGCTGCGGGCACCGCGTCCCTGCATGCCACGACTGCGCTGAAGCACCTCACGCATGGACAGGCAACCCCAGGTGAGATAAGCGGAAAGCCTGGAACATCCCGTGAAGGCTCGGTTCGGACTGGAAATGGATCGGCAGTACTGCTCCACACGGTGCTCCAGGAAGTGCCCGAGTTCGTTCAGCCCGGCATCACGGCCACCCCGCTGACGATGCGGACACGGATCAGGCCCGAGTCCCAGGTCAGCGGCCGTTGGCAACTCGCCGGGCGTGACACCCTGCAGTGGCTCGAGATGGTCGGGAGCAGGCGTGATCGACTCCGCCATCCGCTCTTCCCAGCGCCGGGCCCATCCACCACGCGTCCGTAGCGGCCGGATCACCCCGAACTGCGGAATCTGTCTCCAGGGAATGCTCCGCTCCCTTGCCCAGGCAGCGACGCGCCGATCTCTGGCGTAGGTCCAGTCATTACCGGTTTCTTCATGACTCCAAAGGCCCGACACACCAAGCTGTCGCCTGGCACGCTCGAGCACTGCCACTGCATCCCCACAACGAATGACCAGGGGCTGACCGAGGGCTGCCATCGCCTGGCGGAGATCGAAAAGCGCCTCCCTGCAGAATTCCCACTGACGGCCCGATGCATCCTGCTGAAGCCAGAACTCGGGTTCAACGATGTAGAGAGGCAGCACGTCTCCAAGGGCCAACGCCTGGATCAGCGGCCTGTGATCCTCGAGCCGCAAATCACGCTTGAACCAGACCAGCTGCACTGCCATCGAATGCGGGACAGCTCCACCCAACTCAGACGAAACTAATCAGCCCGGGATCAGGAGTGGGTTGCGATCTTCAGATCACGCAGACGGGCGTCAACAGAGGCCAGCAGCTCGATGGCGAACATGGGCGACTCCTGGACGGCAAACAGGAATTTCTCACGGTTCATCTCAATCAGGCGGCAATCGGTCTCGGCCTGTGCTGTGCCGAGGCGGCAATGACCCTCCATCACAAGGGCCCCTGCACCAAAGACGTTGCCGGCCTCGATCAGTTCGTATCCCTGCTGACCGTTCTCATTGGTCCAGGACAGTCGAACAGTTCCCTCAAGAACACCGAACATCGACGCTCCGGGGTCGTCGGCCTTGAAGATGACGTCACCAGCATTGACGGCGTGCACCTCGCTTTTCCGAGCGAGGGCACGCATGGTGTCAAGAGCATTCACGGAGTGACAATCGGAAGCACGGGAAGATCAGGCCCTGGTCAGTGACAGGGCAGAGCCGAAACCACGACGAACCTCCTCCTGGGTGAGTCTGCCGTCATGATCCGCATCCAGAGCATCGAAGACGGCATCACTGCCCAGCCACTCATCCCTGGTGATGCAGCCGTCACCATTCATGTCATTGAGCATGAAGATCTCCTGCACGGCATGACCGAAGGCCTGTCCTCCTTCGAGTTCCGCCAGCCGATGGGCAAGCATGCTCTCCAGAGTTTCGATGGCCTTGCTGAACCCCTTGATGCCCTCGCCAAGTTTGTCGGTGGCCATGCGATCGGCAGCCATCATCGAATCGAACATGTCCCGGTCGACATGAATCTGGGACTCGCTGCTGGATGGATTGGCACCATCGAGCTTGCGGGTGAGCGTGGCCTCACTGGAACGCAGCTGATCAAGCAGCTTGGGTGAAATGGTGAGCAGATCACAACCAGCAAGCTCGGTGATCTCATCGATGTTGCGGAAACTGGCCCCCATCACCTCGGTTTTGTAGCCATAGGCCTTGAAGTAGTTGAAGATCTTGGTCACAGACAGCACGCCGGGATCTTCAGGACCGGGATAGGAATCCCTTCCCGTATCGGCTTTGTACCAGTCAAGGATGCGGCCAACGAAAGGTGAAACCAGGGTCACACCGGCCTCTGCACATGCCGCGGCCTGAGCGAAGCCGAACAGGAGAGTGAGGTTGCAGTGAATTCCTTCTCTCTCGAGGACTTCAGCGGCCTTGATCCCCTCCCAGGTGGAGGCAACCTTGATCAGCACGCGATCGTTGCTGATTCCAGCGTCGTTGTAGAGGCGGATCAGTTTGCGGCCCTTTTCAATGGTGGCAGCAGTGTCGTAACTGAGGCGTGCATCCACCTCAGTGGACACTCGGCGAGGAACGATCTTGAGGATCTCCTTGCCGAAGATCACACTGATCTCATCAAGCGCCTCCTTGACCACTGTCTCGACGGGCGCGCTGTCGCCGATCAGACGACGGGAGGACCGCAGTGCCTCGTCGATCAGGCTTTGGTAGGCAGGGATCTGAGCAGCTGCCAGGATCAGTGAGGGATTGGTCGTTGCGTCCCGTGGCGTGAATTTACGGATCGCTTCAAGGTCACCCGTATCCGCCACCACGACGGTCATTGCAGAGAGCTGCTCAAGAAGAGTTGCCATGTCGCTAAGGGCTTGTTGCTCGTAACGTAGCTGCGTTTTCGCAGCTGGCATCTTGCGAGAAAGTGCAACCTCAGGCGAGCCAGAGCAGCGCTTCAACCTGCTTGAGCTGGAGCAGAGCTGCGCGCTGTGCTGGGCGGGATCTTTTCAATCACCAAGAGACCGTCGATGATTGATTTCGCAACCGGCAGAGCCACTGTGGATCCGTAGGCATTGTCTCCCTGGGGCTCATCCACCACCACCAGCACGACATATTGCGGATCATCGACGGGAAGAGTCGCCACAAAGCTGCAGATCAAAGCACCGGGCACATAAACACCGTTCAGAGCCTTCTGAGCCGTTCCAGTCTTGCCACCGATGCGGTATCCCGGTGTTCGGACTCCCTTGCCGCTTCCTTGCTCAACCACAGATTCCATCCAGGCCATCACCGTGCTGGTGACCTCAGGTTTCAGCAGTGGCTTGCCCTGACGCGATCCAGGCGGAGCCAGCGCATCGCCGGCTCTCAATCCTCGGGTGATGTGGGGGCTGACAAGACGGCCGCCGTTGGCGAGTAATGCGTGGAGCTGCACCAGCTTCAACGGTGTCAGTGAGAATCCCTGACCAAAGGAGGCCGTGGCTGGCTCGATCGGCTGGGTGGTGAACTGCTCCTTGGTCTTGAGCTGACCGGCAACGGCTCCGGGCAAATCGGTGTCCGGCCGTGCATCCAGACCGAGGCGACTCAACCAGTCCCAGTAGGTGGAGGAGGACAACTTGCGCATGGCTTGAACCATGCCGACATTGCTGGACACCTGCAGCACTGTGGCGAAGTCAATCAGACCGTTGGCTCGCCGGTCGTGATTGTTGATCGGCCAGCCACCGATGGTGACTGAACCGCTGTCCTGAACACGTCCTGTTGTCTGAATGGCATTTTCCTGAAGAGCCAGCGCCAGGTTGATCGGCTTGAACGTCGATCCGGGTTCATAGAGGTCCTGAACCGACCATTCCCGGAAACGACCCGCAGGAAAACTCCAGTAGCTGTTCGGGTCGTACGTGGGAACGGATGCCAGGGCCAGCAACTCACCATTGGTGACATCCATAACGATGGCAACACCCTTCTGGGCTTTCCAGGTTTTGATCTGTGCGGCAAGGGCCTTGGCGGCAACGGCCTGCAGACGCGCATCGAGGGTGAGCTGAAGACGCAGATCGTCCCCGAAAAAGACTCCGGCATCGAGATTGTCGGGCAGCGGAGTGCCATCGGCTCCTCTGCGAAGACTTCGGGGCTGTTCATGGCGCTGAAGTTCGTTGTGTCGGCTTTGTTCAAGCCCCGCCTGAGGTTCTCGATCCTGATTGAGGAAACCAACCACGTTGGCGAACAGATCGCCCTGGGGGTAGACGCGGTGGGGGTAGGACTCCAGATCAACTCCGGAGATGCCAGCTGAGCGGATTGTTGATGCCGTCTCGGGGTCCAGTCCCTCAATCAGCTTGATCCCAGAGGGACGATCGCCGATTCGCTTAAGGATCTCCGCCTCAGTGAGTTTCAGCAAAGGCGCCAACCGTGCCGCGACATCAGCGGGGGGGCGAATCAGCGTTGGGGCATCACCGGGAAGATTGAAGTAGCGCGGATGCAGCCAGAGGCGATAGCGCTCTTCGTCAAGAGCGATCAGCCGCCCGGTGCGGTCAACAATCGGCCGACGGGTTCCCAGTGGCTTGGTGCGCTGCGTCTGCACTGAACGGGCACGACCTTCAAGCTCGCTGGCCTGAAACACCTGCAGCCAGGCCATTCTTCCCATCAACCCGACAAGCCCCAGACACAGAAGTGCAAACACGGAGCGCATTCGTCCTGCCGGGACTGGCTCCAGAGGCACAACTCTCCTGCGCTGACGGCTGGATCCCGACCGGGTGGGATTGGTGGAACGGCCCATGAATCAGTAGCCGTGATGAATGGTGCGCTCCATGAGCGAACCAAGCATGGCCAGATGATCGACCCCTGGCTTGGCTGCAGCCGAAGAGGGACGATCGAGGTAAACCAGATTGGCCACCGTGGTGGGGACCATCTGCTTGGGGGTCTGGGAACGCTCCAGCAGATGTCGTTCGAACATGGCCGTGGATTCGGTCAGACGATGGGCCAGGTCCCTGGTCATTTCAAGCTGACGGAAGGCCAGCGTCCAGCGATGCTGCCAATGGAGCGTGAGACCACTGAGCACAAGAACAGCTGCGAACACTCCGATCAGGCTGCCGTCTGCCGTGCGGTGCAGGCCCGCCAACAAAGGGGACTTGCGTGCAACGCGTCGTGCAGAGAGCGACCCCTGAATGACTTCGAACGGACTACTGGCAGCAGGACGTTGCGCGGAGGACGGTTGTGACTGCGGAACCGCGACCACGGATAAGGCTCATCAATGCGCCAGTGAACCATCTGAGGGAGGACACCGCAAGCCTGAAACCTTGACCAGGACTGAAGATTGGATCAGCCGCCCAGCAACACGAGGTTCAGAAAGGTCACGCCGTTCCAAAGGGCATGCATCACCACGCAGGGAAGCAGGCGGCCGGTGCTGAGACGCAGGAGGCCGAGGCCGAGGCCGAGCACCAGCAGCGGAGCCAGTTCGCCGATGCTGAGATGGGCCACAGCAAAGACCAGAGCACTCACCAGCACGCCTCCCGATCGGCCGAGAAACTGGCCCAGCACAGGCAGCAGCACGCCGCGGAAGATCGTTTCTTCAAACAGCGGCGCCAGAACAACAGCCGTGAGAGAGAGCAACAACAGGGCGAGTGGGTCCTGACTGTTGAGGACGATCTCAAGCAATGGGTTGCTGCCCCCCTGATCGCCGATCAGACGAGTGATCAACCAGCCGCTCAGAACAACGGGAGGCAAAACCATCAGCCAACCGCGGGCCCCCTGAAGCAAGGCACTGCCCAGAGGCTGAAGCCTCCACTGCAGCCATCCTTGCGGAGGCATCTGTGCACGGTCCAGCTGCCCCAGCTGCTGACGCAGAATCAGCAGGGGAGGTCCCGCCAAGGCGACATAACCGAGAAACACGTTGACGCCCTGTGTCAGTGGCGCTGAAAGGCCACGCGTGAATGTGGAGGCGATCGGAATCACCAACAGAGGCATCAACACCTCCCCAAGCACCACGAAACCGCCCGCCACAAGCAGCACCATGTCCAGAACCCCGAGCGGGGGAGCGAGCAGAGTGGGCCATGACGGCAGTCGGCGACGCAGCAGTTGCCATAAATGACGCAACAACAACAGTCCACCGAGCAGTAGGGCCAGGAGGGGAAGCAGCTCACTGATCACCAGCCGGCGTGCGGCCCTCTTGGCAGACGCCTGATCGAGACAGCTCTCCTCTTCACCACCGAGTGCCTCACAGGCGAGTCGACGATTTAATGGGTCGGAGGTCAGCAGCAGCAGCTTGGAACGCTGCTCAGCCGAGACATTGCGGCTGTCGTCTTTCGCGAGAGCTCTCTGAAGCTGAAGCAGATCACTGGATTCGAGATCCACCTGCTGGAGGCTGCGCCGATGCTCTGGATCCGTCTCCAGAGCAGTGAACAAAATCTTCTGGCGGTCATCCAGCCGGTCCAGTGGAATTTGTCGCAGGCTGCTCAGCAGGGAATCGGAGGCATCCGCTCCAAGCAGAAGCGTTCGCAGAGACGAGGGAATCTGGGGTTCTGCCAGCAGCGTCAACTCCTGCTGCTCCAACGACAATGCAGGTGCGACAGAAGGTTTGGCGAAACTGTCCACCAGCCCTAACACCCAAACAGCGGTGGCCAGCACCAGCGATAGAAGGGCAAGCAGCACCTTCCAGGACGGGGCCGCCGTTGAACGTCCGGAGGGTGGGCTGGTCACACAGAGCGGGCAACTGCGTTGGATTCTCGTCGGTAGCGCGTGCCACAGCCGATGAAGAGTGCACCTGGGTCACGCTCATACGATGGCGGCGCTCTCTCAGCATGTAGCGGTGCCCCTGCGTCTTCTCCTCGTTCGCCACGGTCTCAGCAGCTTCAATGTGGAGCGGAGGATCCAGGGGCGGGACGATCTTTCCACACTCACTGTCTCAGGACAGGAGCAGGCTCGCCTGCTCGGGCAGGCGCTTCTCGATGTCCCCATCCAGGCGGTTTACAGCTCCCCGCTGAAACGGGCTGCATCCACAGCAGCGGGAATCCTTGAAAGCCGTGACGACGGACTTGAAGCTCGCTTCGATGATGGGCTCCTGGAGATTGATCTCGAGCCGTGGAGTGGACTGACAGCATCCGAACGATCGGAACGCTTCCCAGAGGAATTCGCCACCTGGAAACAGAAGCCCGAAGCGTTGGAGTTGATCAGAAAGGACGGAAGCCGTTATCGCCCTTACGAGGAGTTGATGCAGCAGGCCCGACGCTTCCTGGACGAACTGGTCAGGCGCCATCCCGTGAACAGCGATGACACCGTGTTGCTGGTGGGGCACAACGCCATCCTGCGCTGCCTGATCGTGAGCTTGCTGGGGGATCCGGAACGGGGCTTCCGTCGACTCCGCCTCGACAATGCCTCACTCTCGATCTTCAATCTCAGCCCATCCGACAACGGCCATCAGGTGCAGATCGAGTGCATGAACAGCACTGCGCACCTCGACCCTCCACTTCCTGCCAAGGGCGCAGGATCGCGGCTGATCCTTGTGCGACATGGCGAAACGAACTGGAATCGAGAAGGTCGCTTCCAGGGGCAGATCGACATCCCTCTCAACAGCAATGGGCATGCTCAGGCGGAAGCTGCGAGGGGCTTTCTGCAGGACGTGTCGTTGCAGAAGGCCTACAGCAGTTCGATGTCACGCCCGCGCGAAACGGCTGAGGGCATCCTGAAATCTCACCCAGGCATCTCGATCACACTCACGGACGGACTGATGGAAATCGGTCATGGCCTCTGGGAGGGCAAGCTTGAATCGGAAATCAGCACCGACTGGGGCGATCTGCTGGAAGAGTGGAAACGCTCACCAGACACGGTGCAGATGCCTGAAGGGGAAACAATCCAGGACGTGTGGAATCGCTCCGTTGACAGCTGGAATGCGATTGCATCCAGCCTCGATTCCACGGAAACCGCTCTGGTGGTGGCCCATGACGCTGTCAACAAAACAATCCTCTGCCATCTTCTGGGTCTCACCCCTGCTGACATCTGGGCCGTGAAACAGGGCAACGGAGGCGTCACGGTGGTCGACATGCCATCCGAACCGGGTCAGCCTGCAGTGATTGCCTGCCTGAACCTCACCTCCCACCTCGGCGGCGTGATCGATCGCACGGCGGCCGGAGCGCTCTGATACTGAGTTCGATGACCGAGATGATCCTGCTCGACCCCGTGAGGGTGCTGGTCGGTCCCGACCAGCCGCTGCAGGAGCAGGGTGCGGCCCTGCTCTGTGAGGGACGTCTCGAAGCACTGGGCGAACAGGCCCGCGAAGCGGCTCGATCAGCGGGCATCGCCTCGAGGGCTGCCGGGCATCAGCTGCTTGCTCCATGCCTGGTCGATGTTCATTCCTATCTGCCGGAACCATTCCAGAGCAGGGGCGAAACCCTGGAAAGCCTCGTGCGCTCTGCCGCTGCAGGCGGATATGGACAGTTTGCTCTGCTGCCGAAGGCGTCAGGTAATCGTCGTGAACGACCTGATCGACTTCGCGGATTTGTGCTGTCCGGCTGTGACGTGGCTGTCCATCTCTGGGCTGGTTTCAGTGAGGAAGGAAAGGGCGAACAACTGACTGCCCATGCCGACCTGATCGAGGCGGGTGCTGTGGGTCTGTCGGATGGCGACAGCATGCCGCCGATCCCCTTGCTCGACCGCGCCCTCACCCTTGGCGAATCAGGTTCATCTCCTGTTCTGATCCCACCCCTGGATGCCGTTCTGCGCGGAGAGGGCCTACTGCGGGAAGGCCCCGAAGCACTGAGAGCAGGCTGGCCCACTGATCCTCTGAGCAGCGAAACGTTGCCCCTCAGCCAGCTTGCTCAGCTTCAGCAGGAGCACCAACAGCGCAAGTTGATCCTGATGGGTCTGTCCACCGCAGCAGGGGTTGATCTCCTCCAGCGGTCGCCGTTGCCTCCTGCCGCAACCGTCAGCTGGTGGCATGTATTGACGAGTAACAGTTCCAACGCGGCAACGGCAGCCTCCTGGTTTGTTTCACCTTCGCTGGGCAACAGAAGAGATCGCGATGCACTGATTGAAGGCCTAAGCACTGGCCTGATCCAGGCAATCGCTGTGAATGCATCACCGCTTGACGATGAAGAGTGCCTGCTGCCTCCTGATCAACGCCAACGCGGAATTGCCGGTCATCAACATGTGCTTCCCTCTCTCTGGCAAGCGCTTGTGGTGTCGAAGGGCTGGACAGCTGAACATCTCTGGGACGTGCTCAGCTTCGGGCCCGCCCGACTGCTGGGGGTTGAAGAAGAGCGTCTGATCCCGGGAAGCAATCGCTGGCTTCTGTTTGATCCGGAGGTGATCTGGACCCCCACGCGATCGGATCCATGGGCGTCGAGGGCAGCCAATCAGCCATGCCTCAACCGGCCCTTAAGTGGACGTGTTCTGCGGTGCGGCCTCAGGACCCCAGCGAGCCCAGCCGATTGAGAGGCCAGAACCTCCAGAGTGCTCGGCCGATGATCTGATCCTCAGGCAGGAAAGGACCACCTGGCCAGTAGCGTCCGTCCCAGCTGTTGCTGCGGTTGTCGCCCAGTGCGAGCACATGCCCTTCAGGCACCGTCACATTCAGCGTGCGGCAAAGACTCATCCCCTGCTCATCCACCGGGCAGTATTTGGTGACGTAGGGCTCATCCACGGGATCTCCATTCACGCGCACTTCACCACGCGGGTTCACGGAGACCTGGTCTCCACCCACAGCGACAACCCGCTTGATGTAGGCATCGCATGCAGGGTGGCCAAGACCGGGGATCAAACCCAGAAGAGGGAAGTTGGCCAGTGCACAGCGGAACGTGGGTGGCGAGCCAGCGGTTTTCAGCGCTGGATCAAAAGCATGCGGTGAGTTGAAGACAACAATCTCTCCACGCTTTGGACCGCGTGTGGCGTAAGAGAGTTTTTCAACCAGCAGCCGGTCCTGGATCTGCAGACCTGGAAGCATCGATCCGGAAGGGATGAAGCGTGCTTCAGCCACGTAATGACGGATCCCGAGATACAGAGCCAGGGTGAAGATCACTGGCCCCCAGAAATCCCAGAACGGATGTCCTTTGGGGCCCTGCGACTTGGAGGGAGCCGCAGAAGAATCCGATTGAGAATCAGCTTGTGGAGGCGAAGCGTCGTGCTGGGCGTCTGGCAACGGAAACCTTGCTGACCTTGAGGCCCCCAAGATAGGCCTGATGGCGATGGCCTCCTAGCCTCAGCTGAGAACGCTCACACCCATGGTCAGACCTCGGTGGCAAGGTGTGAAACCCTCCGCGAGCCGTCGCTTCTGGCTTGGCTGGGACAGGTTGATCGCAGGAATCGCAGCACTGAACCTGGCCTGGGTCGTCTTCGATGTGACCTATGTGCCCCTGCGCAACTTCTGGCTGCAGCGCACACTCTTTCCGCTGCCCTCCATCAGCCTCGCTGTTCCGCTGCCCTGGCTGCCCGACATCACACCTCTGTACGACCCGGTGAAGGGAATTGAGCCCCATCAGGACACCGAGGCCTACATCAAACATTTTCAGCGTTTGGAACGCACCGCCGCAGCCAGCGGCATCAACAGCCCCGCAGCCAAACAGCTGCGTCTGGAAATGGTGGTGCGCAACAGTCAGCTGATCGATGAGAACCCTTTTGTCAGCTCCGACAAAACGGGAACACTGGAAAAAATCAAGAGTCGCCTGAGGGCCAGGGCAGGCATGGATTCAGCCAAACAATCCGCCGCCCATCTGCTTGGAGACCGCTATCTCACAGATGCAAGATGGTCGGCAGAACGCAGGTTCTGGCGCAAAAGCATTCTTCCACTCGCTTCCACGAATTACTGGCGCGGCACCGATGAAAACGGCCAGCCGATCGATCTCTCGTGGAGGATCGATCTTCCCTTCCAGATTCTGTTCCTTCTGGACATCATGCTGCGGGCCATTCGGCTGAAGCAGCGCTACCCGGCCATCGCCTGGAGAGACGCACTGCTGCGTCGATGGATTGATTTACCGCTGCTGATTCCGTTTTGGAGACTGCTGCGAATCGTGCCCGTCACAGAGCGTCTGTCCAGCGCACGCATGATCCAGCTGGAACCGCTTAGAGCCGCAGTCAGCCGTGGTGTGGTCGCCGTACTCGCCCTCGAGTTATTCGAAGTGATCACTCTGCGCATCCTTGATGCTGCTCAGGATGCAGTGCGTTCGCCCCATTGGCCTGAGAAGATTCGTCGCCTCTGCAGCCATCAGAGCATCGAATCGGATGGAGAAAGAGAACTCGCTGAACTGCTGCGCCTGTGGCTTCCATTGGTGCTAACTCAGGTGGGACCAGGCATGCGCCCCCAGCTGGTTGCCCTGGTGAGTCATGCTCTGCGACGCAACCTTGAGGAGACGGCGATTCCGGCTCGGCTTCGAGCACTACCTGGGATGGACAAAGCCGAAACTCAGCTCAGTCTTCAGCTTTCGACAGGCCTCGTTGATTCACTGTTGAATCTCTCCCGCAACGCAGGCGATCGTTTTGCACAGAAGGACCCCATGCTTCAAGAACTGGGGATCCAGGCCATTGACCGTTTCTGGGAAGAACTGGCGAAGACCCTGGAACAGGGTCCGGTGCTTGAACGCAGTCAGGAACTCGTGGCGGCTTTTCTCGAGGATTTCAAGAGAAGCAGCATGAACCAGCTGAGATTCCAGAAAGATGTTGACGAACTGATCACGGAGCTTGACGGATTGAACTTCAGCTCAGAAGCGACTCAGACCAAATCTCGGGCTTGAAACCGACCAGAAATCGACCATCAGGACATTGAACAAACGGTCGCTTGATCAGTTTTCCGTCTGCGGCAAGGGCTTGGAGCGCCTGCTCATCGCTCATCAGTTTGACCGCTTCAGCACCGATAGCCCTGTAGCTCTGACCACTGGTGTTGAACAAGGGCTTGACCTGTCCGAACTGCCTGAATGCCAGCTGAAGGAGATCGAGCGATGGGGGATCAAGGGTGATATCAATCACCTCGTGATCCAAGCCCTCTCTTTCAAGCCATGCAAGAGCTTTCCGGCAGGTGCTGCAACGGGGATAGCTGAAAACAGTGAAATCAGCCACGCCTATCGACCGAGAAGGCTCTTGACAGCACCAACAAGGCTATTGGAGCCCTGACCCACACCGTCTCCGGGACGCGTCCGGATCGTCACGTCACCATTGACCGTGGTCCGACAGCTGAGGCGGTAGTTGGCAGGACGGTCAGCCAGGTAAACCTCCTCGACATCACTGAGGGGAGAGAGGTTCTGCGCACCCTCAAGAACTTCGATCACGCAGGTGCCACACTGGCCGACGCCACCACAGTTGTTGAGATTGTTCAAACCTTTGTAAGGGTTGACACCTGCTGAGAGAGCCGCTTTGCGCAGGTTGGCACCCTCAATGCAGCCAATTTGTTGGCCTTCCTGCTCAAAACGGATGGTGGGCACGGATCTTTTACGTAGGAATGTCTCTTAATTTACAAGGCCCGCGATTGCATTCGAGGATTTCTTCGCGTGAACCAGGCTGAGCACGGTGCTCTCTGGTCCGATGACCGATCAGGCGGAAGCAGCCTGAACGCAAGTCTCAAGCAGAGGCTGCACCGCATCCACATCGCGCCAGCCTCCGATCTCCGTCACACGGCCTTCCATGTTTTTGTAGGTGCGGAAAAATTCAGCAACATCCTCCAGTTGGCTGGGAGCGATCTGCAGAATGCTCTGAATGCCCTGCTGACGTGGGTCGGCCACAGGCACGCAAAGAATTTTGCCGTCGTAATGGCCCATGTCATGCATATCAAGCACCCCAATGGGTCGTGCCTGAATCAGGCATCCCGCAAAAGTGGGCTCAGCCATGATGACCATGGCATCGAGGGGTGATCCATCTTCGGCAAGGGTGTTGGGGATAAATCCGTAATCGAATGGATATCTGACTGATGAATGAAGAACCCGGTCGAGAGCCATCACACCAGCTTCAGCAAAGTATTCATATTTATTGCTGCTTCCCGCTGGAATCTCAACGATCAGATTCACCAGTCCTGGAGACGGAGATGGGGTAAGAGCCCTGAGATCCATAACTCTCCTTGGCGGTGACGGAGGTGTGGGTGGGGCGATCGGTCAGCACAGCGGCCAATGGAATACCCAGCCCTGTGATGGCGAGGGTGAACCCGAGAACAGCAAGAGCAGGGATGGCCACGAACTGCGCAGCATGCGCAGGGGGCTTGGGGGCAGGCTCAGGGTCCATTCAGTGGTGGTCGGGGACATCCCGGACTTCATGCACAGGGCTTAGAAGTCATACAGAGCGCACAAAGAACGACCTGTCGGGAGATTGAGTTGTGAATGCGAGGAATCAAAACTCACTTGTATTCTGACATCACTGCAAGTCTTATGCAGCAGGACGTTCCTGACGATCACGGCGTGATGCCAAATCAGAGGGAGCTTCAGGAAGACCATCGAGGCGGGATCTGATCAGACGCAGCTCATCGAGAATGGCTCCAAGCACCTGCTGCGTGGCCGTGGAAGGGGAATTGAGGACCTCAACGGTGACCTCCTTGATCCTCAGAACATCCTTGGCAAATCGCGCCACCTCATTGGGATGGAACAGAAGAGGATCTTTCTGATCACTTCTGTATTCAGGGTTGAGCTTGCGGGGATTAAAAACCGGGTTGAGGTTACGCGGATCAGTGTTGGTGTAGCGATACACCGATGCACGCGATCGATTCAACGACTTCTGAACATCATCGATACCAACCAACGCATCCGACTGAGAAAGAACTGCGGCAGCATCACTCCGAAAATCCGAAGATCCACTCACGGCCGGTACTGAAACTTCTAACGGCCGAGGAAACATGAGACAGCGCTGGGACAGCTTGGATTTTGCAGAACATAGCAGCTGAGACTCAGGACGCCAGCATCGATCACAGCAAAAGTGACAGTTCCCGGATCGACCGTTTTCTTGGCGGTGATAGCTTCCTGGCCCCCTCTATAAATTCCTGTCATGCGCGTCTCCCGCCTGTCGCTGGTGACGTTGAGGAACGTGCCCGCGGACGCTGAAATCCCATCTCATCAATTGCTTGTTCGTGGTGGTTACATCAGACGTGTTGGACCGGGTATTTACGCTTACCTCCCCTTGATGTGGCGCGTGCTGCGCAAGATCAGCACGATCGTTCGTGAGGAGCTTGACAGCCTCGGCGCGCTTGAAACACTGCTGCCACAACTGCAACCCGCCGAACCATGGGAACGCAGCGGTCGATGGCAGGGCTATACCGCCGGCGAGGGCATCATGTTTCACCTGGAGGATCGTCAGGGCCGGCGCGTTGGCCTTGGCCCTACCCATGAGGAAGTCGTCACGGAACTCGCCGGGGAGCTGCTGCGCTCCTACAAGCAGCTGCCGGTGACGCTCTATCAGATTCAGACCAAGTTCCGCGATGAGATCAGGCCCCGTTTCGGGCTGATGCGCAGTCGCGAATTCATCATGAAGGACGCCTACTCCTTCCATTCCGACGCAGCGGATCTGGAGCAGACCTATGCCCTGATGGCCGGGGCCTATGCCCGCATCTTCAAGCGCTGCGGTCTCAATGCTGTTGGTGTTGATGCCGACAGCGGCGCCATCGGAGGAGCCGCTTCCCAGGAATTCATGGTGATGGCGAATGCAGGCGAAGACCTGATCCTCTCCACGCCCGACGGGAGCTATGCCGCCAATCAGGAGAAAGCGGTGTCGCATCCATCCCCAGCGGAGGCTCTGCCGCCAGGCGAGGAACGACAGTTTGATACTCCGGATCAGACCTCAATTGAGGATCTCTGCTCCGCCAACGGCCTCTCTCCTTGTCAGACCGTCAAGGTGCTGGCGCTGCTCGCCCGCCTGGATGATGGTCGAGAACAACCCCTGCTGGTCAGCCTGCGTGGAGACCAGGAACTGAATGAGGTCAAGTTGACCAATGCCGTGACCCAGCGACTGGGATCGTCTGCACTGGAGATTGCACCAATCAACCCCGAGCAGCTCCGGCAGCAGGGTCTTGCGCCCCTGCCCTTCGGCGCCATCGGCCCGCACCTTGAAGACAGCTCATTGAACGGTGCCCGCAGCTGGGAAATCCGTTTTGAACGTCTGGCCGACCCAACCGCCCTCGATCTTGAGCGCTTTGTCTGCGGCGCCAACTGCTCTGACCAGCATCGCTGGGGGGCGACCTGGTCCTCCATGCCCGCACAGATTCGTGCTGATCTCCGCAATGCCAAGGCCGGAGATCGGTCTCTCCACAATCAGGAGCAGATTCTTGAAGAGCGCAGGGGCATCGAAGTGGGGCACATCTTCCAACTGGGAAGCAAATACTCCGACGCGCTCGAGGCACGTTTCACCGACAAAGATGGCAAACAGTCGTCCCTGCTGATGGGTTGCTATGGCATTGGCATTTCCCGCCTCGCCCAAGCGGCAGTGGAACAGCATCACGATGACGCGGGCATCTGCTGGCCCGTGAGCATTGCGCCCTTTCAGGTGATTGTTGTTATTGCCAACGTTCAGGACCCGACACAGCTGGCTCTTGGAGAGGCTCTCTACGGATCGCTGCAATCCAAAGGGGTTGAAGCACTTCTAGATGACCGCAGCGAACGTGCCGGAGTCAAATTCAAGGATGCCGATCTGATTGGAATCCCATGGCGAATCGTTGTGGGTCGCGAAGCGGAGTCCGGACGGGTCGAGCTGGTGGAACGATCCACTCGCTCAAACAGCACCATGTCTGATCAGGACGCGCTGACCTCTGTGCTCGAGGCCGTCAAGGGTCGCCCGCTGATTTAGTGCTGCTCCGCCTTAAAATTCGTCAAACTTTTCCTGCCATGCGAATCGCGCTGCAACGCCTCAGCCGCCAACTCAGGGGGTTCACACTGGCCCTGTGCCTGGGTCTCTCTTTGTTGCTCACCGCCTGCGGCGACTCGGTCTCGACCATGACTGGTGACTACGTCGAAGACACAGTGGCAGTCGTTCATTCGCTGCAGACCACGCTTTCACTTCCCTCAGATGCGGAAGGCTTGCAGGCCTCGGAGCAGGAAGCCCACGACCTCATCAATGACTACATGTCGCGGTATCGCCCAAAGTCCAGGGTGAACGGTCTCAGCTCATTCACCACGATGCAGACTGCTCTGAATTCCCTGCAGGGTCATTACAACACCTACACCAATCGGCCTGTGCCGGAAGCACTGCGCACGCGCGTCGAAAAAGAGCTGAGCAAAGCCGAAAAAGCCGCTCTTCGTGGCACCTGATCTCAAGAACCCACAAGGTTTCTCAAGATGCAATCACAATTTCGCAACTCTCTTTGACCTCAGGCAGGTGGATCTGAGAGAGTTCCGGATTGTGCAGAATGGCGGCTTCGGGCCGCGATGTCTTTGGCCAATGTTGTCGTCATCGGTGCGCAGTGGGGTGACGAAGGGAAAGGAAAGATCACAGATCTCCTCAGCCGTTCCGCTGATGTAGTCGTTCGCTATCAGGGGGGCGTCAATGCTGGCCACACCATCGTTGTGGACGATCAGGTTCTGAAGCTTCACCTGATCCCCTCTGGAATTCTCTACCCCGACACCATTTGCCTGATCGGCTCAGGAACAGTGGTCGATCCCAAGGTGATGCTCGGCGAACTCGACATGCTGATCGAGAACGGCATCGACATCGCCGGGCTGAAGCTGTCTTCCACAGCGCATGTGACCATGCCCTACCACCGTCTGCTCGACCAGGCGATGGAGAAGCAGCGAGGCGATCGGCGCATCGGCACCACGGGGCGGGGCATCGGTCCGACCTACGCGGACAAATCCCAGAGAAGTGGAATCCGCGTGATCGACCTTCTTGACGAATCGCGTCTGCGCGACCGCCTTGAAGGCCCATTGAATGAGAAGAACCAGCTTCTGCAGACCATCTACAACGTGGAACCGCTCGATGCCGAAGCGGTGATCAGTGAATACCTGGCCTACGGCAAACGACTGGCACCCCATGTCGTGGACTGCACACGGGAGATTCACCAGGCGGCGCGCGATCGCAAAAACATTCTCTTCGAGGGCGCACAGGGAACTCTGCTTGACCTCGACCACGGCACCTATCCCTATGTCACCTCCTCCAACCCTGTCTCAGGCGGAGCCTGCATTGGAGCTGGGGTGGGTCCGACCCTGATCGACCGCGTGATCGGTGTGGCCAAGGCCTACACAACCAGAGTGGGAGAAGGGCCGTTCCCCACCGAACTCGATGGCAGCCTCAACGATCATCTCTGCGACCGAGGTGGCGAGTTCGGCACCACCACCGGCCGGCGCCGGCGCTGTGGCTGGTTCGACGGTGTGATCGGACGCTATGCCGTCGGCGTGAACGGCCTGGATTGCCTGGCCGTCACCAAACTCGATGTGTTGGACGAGCTCGACGAACTTCAGGTTTGTGTGGCCTATGAACTTGATGGGGAAAGGATCGAACATTTCCCTTCCTGTGCCGAGGCGTTCGCCCGCTGTCAGCCGATTTTCGAGACGTTCCCTGGCTGGCAGTGTTCCACCGCTGAATGCCGCACCCTTGAGGATCTTCCCGAAAAAGCCATGGCCTACCTGCGCTTCCTGGCCGATCTGATGGAGGTCCCGATCGCCATCGTGTCACTGGGTGCCGGTCGCGATCAGACCATTGTTGTTGAGGATCCGATCCACGGTCCAAAACGGGCACTGCTCAGCGCCTGATTCCGGCACGCCCATCAGGGCGTAAGACTGCCGCAGTCAACACCAGATTGTTCATGGCCGATTCCTCCCGTTTCCAGCCCAACGCCTCCCTGGATGTGGTGGGAATCGGCAACGCCATTGTTGATGTACTGGTCCAGACCAAGGACGGTTTTCTCAGCGAGCACGGTCTGCAGAAAGGGGGCATGTGCCTCATTGATGAACAGCAGGCGGAAGCTCTCTACACATCCAGTGGTCCTGGACTGGAAACCTCCGGTGGATCCGTGGCCAACACCATGGTCGGCATCGCTCAGCTTGGCGGCCGAACAGGGTTTATCGGTCGGGTGCGTGATGACCAGCTCGGATCGATCTTCAGCCACGACATTCGTGCAGTGGGAACCAGGTTTGAGACACCCTCCGCAACCACCGGCGCCACCACTGCACGCTGTCTCATTTATGTGACTCCCGATGCAGAGCGCACGATGTGCACCTTCCTCGGGGCATCAACACAGCTTGAGCCGGAGGATCTGGACCTCTCCATGGTCAAGGAGACGAAAGTGCTCTATCTGGAGGGCTATCTCTGGGACAGCCCTGCAGCCAAGCGGGCCTTCATCGCTGCAGCGGAGGCTTGCCGTGCTGCAGGAGGGAAAGTCTCTCTCTCCCTCTCCGACGGCTTCTGCGTGGATCGCCACAGGGAAAGCTTTCTCGAACTGGTGAACGGTCATGTCGATATGCTGTTCGCCAATGAAGTGGAGATCAAAGCCCTCTATCAAACCGAAGACTTCGACACCGCAATCGAGAAGGTCCGCGGTTGTTGCTCCGTGACGGCAGTCACCCGCGGAAGCGATGGATCGGTTGTACTCAGCGGAGATCAGCGCTGGGACATCGGCATCTACGGGCTCGGCGAACTGGTTGACACCACCGGTGCCGGTGATCTCTACGCCGGAGGATTTCTGCATGCCTTCACCCAGGGCGATTCACTGGAGCGCTGCGGACAGCTGGGAGCGCTTTGCGCCGGTCAGATCGTCACCCAGCTGGGTGCTCGCTCCCAGGTCTCTCTTCCTGAGCTGATGAAGGAGCATCTGGGCTGAGAGCATCCAGCGCCCATGCCGCATAGGCAGCTCCAGCCTGAGCTACCAGCTGGAGGATTTCGGGAGTGTCATAGCTGTGCAGTTCCTCGAGAGCTGAAAGCAACTGCTCCAGGCGTTGAGAGCTCGTCTTGATCAGCAGCTGCACTTCCTGCGAACGCTCAATCTCCCCCTGCCAGCGGTAGCAGGACTGCACTGGCATCAAGCTGACACAGGCAGCTAGACGGCGCGTGATCAACTGCTCAGCGAGGGCTCCCGCCTTGATCTGATCAGCCTCCGTGGTGAGGACCAGTCTCAGGTCCGTTGACATGGTCATTCAGCTGTCGACACAACTGGCTCACGCTATGAACCACGTCAACGTTGGGCATCGGGTTGGGTCGTTTCAGCTTCCAGAGCCGAATGGAGTGGCGGCGAGCCAGATCACTCCAGAGTTGATCCGCAGCTCCACCCGACTGACGACAGAGCACATCGGTGATCTGCCAGCGGCGACACAGCGCAGCTTCCAATCCACCGGTGCGATAACCGGTTCCAGGCCTCAACACGGCAAGCCGCTCGCCGAACAATCCCGCAAGACCTGCTTGGCGAATGGCTTCAGGCGTGGGCAGAACCCTGGCGTGAACAGAGGCTCCTGCCAGCCTGGCCGCCGCAGCGGCGGAGGCCAGCTGCCGCGCTCCGACGGCAAGAAGCAGACGGTGGCCCGAAAGAGCACAGTCAGAAAGATCACCCACTGTTGAGAGCACTGATCCATCCGACACGTCGTGATCAGGCCGCTCGAACCGAAGCAGCGGCAGGTTCAGGATGGAGCAGGCCATGCGGAGTTGAGCACTGATCTGCAGGGCGAAGGGATGGGTCGCATCCAGAACAAACGTCACGCCCAGCGCCGTCAGGTGTTCCTCGAGAGAGTCCTGAGAGGGGAAAGCTCCCACATGCAGGTCATGCAGGGGCATGGCGGAGTAGGACCTTGCCCCAGCTGCACTGACAACGCTGATACTGACGCGGTGACCGGACTCCAGCAGAGCCCCGGCGATCACTGGTCCCTCACCGGTTCCAGCGAAGACCAGCACATGGTTCTGGCGATTCCGCCAGCGGTGCATCAGGATGGCGCTCACCGACCAGGCCGAGGATGAATCACTGCGTACTCGAGGTGGATGTTCTACAGGCTCCCACCCTGCGATACACCCAAGACAACCAGACACCAATCGCTGAAATGGAGGTTGGTTTTGATGCGTTGCGTCCCGATGACCCCAGAGGCCAACTCAAGGTGGTGGGATGGGGCAACCTCGCCCAGGACCTGCAGAATCGCGTGCAGGTGGGCCAGCGTCTGCTGATCGAAGGCAGGCTGCGGATGAACACGGTGCCACGTCAGGACGGCACCAAGGAAAAACGCGCTGAATTTACACTCGCCCGGCTCCACCCTGTGACTGGTGGAGCCGGTTCCACGGCTCAGGCCCAGCCCGCAGCGGCCGCTCCTGCCAAACGATCTGAAGCGGCTCCTGCTCCTGCTCCTGCAAAAGAGCCCGCAGCGCAGTGGAACACCGCGCCGCTGGTTCCAGACACGGACGACATCCCCTTCTGAAAACTGGGCACAGTCTTCAGAGCTATTCGGAGCCGGAGCTGAAATGTTCTGAAGCTCGCTGCAACAGCTGGCCAAGCTCACGCTCGAGTGCGGCCAGGTCCAGGCGAAATTCCTGCCATCGCCCCCGGTCAATCTGTTCCAGCAACCAGGCCCTGTCCTGCTCCAGCTGCTGAATCAGCGCTGTTGCATCCTGCGTGGAGTTCTGATCCTGGTCTTGCGATCGGGTGCTGTCCATCAACTGCGGCCGCAGGCCCATCCATCCTGAACCCCGCACGGTCAGAATGGCGCCACTTCCAATGCCGCATGAACGATCTGCTCTCGCCAGGAAGCCTGGTCACCATCGCCGGCGGTGTGCTCACCGTGGTTGGTTCTGTGGCCTACGGCACCGGCGCTGCCAACTTGAGCCTGCCGACAATTTTTTACGGCATTCCGATCCTGCTTGGGGGACTGGCCCTGAAATCGTCGGAGCTGCCACCGGCCAAGCGTGTAACGCCCAGAGCACAACTCAAGACAGAACGTGAGGCTGCCACTCCTGAGCTGGGAAAACTTCTTAGCGATGTCACACGTTGGCGTTATGGCCAGAAAGCGCATCTGGAAAGTTCTCTGGAATCGCTCAAGCTGTGGGATGAAGACAACCCTCCTCAGCTGCTCGAGGTCGAGGAGATCATTCGTAGCGGTCACTACGGACTGCGGCTGCGTTTCGCCTGTGAGGCCGTTCCCCTGCAGATCTGGCAGGAGCGAAGAGACCGATTAAGCCGTTTTTTTGCCAAAGGCCTCGAGGCAACAATCACCCCTCTCAACGGAGACCGCCTGGATCTGATTCTCCTGCCAGTGGGCGTTTCGGCATCGGATCAGCAAGGTGACTCCGGAGAACAAGCGAATGGATGATGCCCTCAGGGTCTCTGTTCTGAGTGAGGCTCTTCCTTACATTCAGCGCTTCGCAGGCCGCAGGATCGTGGTCAAGTACGGCGGTGCGGCCATGGCCCATGCCGAGCTGCAAACAGCCGTGTTCAGAGATCTGGCGTTGCTCTGCAGTGTCGGAGTCCAGCCTGTTGTTGTGCACGGCGGGGGGCCAGAGATCAATCACTGGTTGAAGCGACTGGCCATCGCACCTGAATTCAGGGATGGGCTGCGAGTGACTGACCACGAAACAATGGACGTGGTGGAAATGGTTCTAGTTGGTCGAGTCAACAAACAGATCGTGAACGGACTCAACCGACTTGGCGCCAAAGCGGTCGGCCTGAGCGGCAGTGACGGCAGCCTGGTGGAAGCGCGCTCCTGGGGGGATGGCAGCCACGGGATGGTCGGCGATGTGGCCAAAGTCAATCCCGACGTGCTCGAAGCACTGCTTGAGCGTGGTTATTTGCCCGTGATCTCCAGCGTGGCCGCTAACCCCGACGGAGTGGCCCACAACATCAACGCCGACACCGTGGCCGGTGAAGTAGCCGCCTCCCTGGAAGCCGAGAAGCTGATTTTGTTGACGGACACACCAGGAATCCTGCGCGACCGCGAGGATCCGGGATCGCTGATCCGTCAGCTGAAGCTTTCAGAAGCCAGACAACTGATTCAGGAGGGTGTGGTTGCAGGGGGCATGACACCCAAGACCGAATGTTGCATCAGAGCTCTCGCCCAGGGAGTTGCCGCTGCCCACATCGTGGATGGACGCGTCGCCCATGCCCTGCTGCTGGAAGTGTTCACCGATGCCGGCATCGGCACCATGGTGGTGGGACGCAGCTGAGGCATGAGCACAGGGCTTGCAGCAGCCGAGCGGGCACTTGAACGCGGTGATTACGGCCTGTGTCTGCGCCTGCTGGAGCCTCTCGCCGACGCGAACCCGATCACTGAACCCGAGGGAGCTGCCATCCGGATGGTGATGGTGACGGCCTGGATGGGACAGGGGGAGGAACGCAAGGCGATCTCCACCTGTCGTCTGCTCACACGTTGCAAGGATCCTGATCTGCGCAACCGGGCTCGTCAGTTGCTGAGTGTTCTCGAAGCGCCAAGCCTTGAGCGTCCGGCACGCTGGTCGATGCAGCTACCGACACTGGACATGGCTCCCCGCGTGGGGAAAGGGACTCTCACCAGCCGGCGAAGACGTGGCCCACCTCCACCGCCTCCACCGCCAACGGGACCAACGCAGGCACCATCAGCAGGTTTTGCCGTGCTGGTGCTGGCGGTACTGATCGGACTGACTCTGTTGCTCAGCGGCTGCGTACGCGTCACGGCCGAGCTTGATCTGGCGGGTCCGGATCGCCTGGCGATGAGCTGGCGAATCAACAGCCTCAGTGGCCACAGTCTTCCCTGGCAGCAGAACTTTGCGAAGGCGCTGCGTTCGGAAGGCCTCAACTGGAGGGTGCATCAGGACAGGACAGGCTCCCTCAACCTGATCAGCCCCACCCTGGGGGCAGGTCAGGCCGCCACGCTGATGCGCAGAAGTGTGGAGCTGGCTGGACGCAGCGCTGGCGTGACCCTCCCCACCCCGGATCTGGCGATTGTGGAGAGAAACTGGTTGGTGGGGATGCAGCAGCAACTGAACCTGCGCCTCGACCTCTCTCCACTCGCCGAGTTTCCCGCCGGCGATTTGCAGATCAGCATCACCCCAATTCAGGATCTTCAGCAGGTCAGCAGCAGTCCTATGAAGGGTCGGTTGGAAGGGAATGTTCTGCTCTGGACCCTTGACAGCGGCAGCGTCAACCAACTGCAGATCCAGCGATGGCAGTGGAGTCCTCTCGGGCTGGGCAGTGTGCTGATCGTTCCGCTGCTGCTGCTGAGTTTTCTGCTCCAGTCCATGCGGGTTCGACTCGGATTTGGCTATCCCCAGCTGCCGTCCTGATTCACAGCTGCAGAGGATCAGGGTCAACGGCCAGCGAAACATCTTTTGGGAGCCCTTCCCACAGGCCGGTTCCGGATGGCAGGGGAATCTCACTGTGCTGGGGACCGTGCAGAAGCAACTGCCAGCGACTGCGGCCCGCCACCCGAGCCACAGGAGCGGGCGCAGGGCCGAGCAATTGCCAGCCTGCCGCGGCACAGCCTGCGCGAATCCGTTCAGCCAGCAGGGTTCCAGCGGTCGCTGTATCGCTGGCCGACTGACCTGAGAGGCGAATCAGGCAAGCCCGCGCAAATGGAACCAGTCCTGCTTCACGGCGCAGGGCCGATTCCTCTTCCAGAAAACGTTCGTAACGACCATCCACCAGATGACGGATCACTGGATGGTCAGGGCTGTAGGTCTGGACCAGCACCTCACCGGGCTTTTCTGCGCGTCCGGCTCGGCCAGCGAGTTGAAGAAGCAGTTGCAGGCACTGCTCTCCAGCCCTCAGATCAGGTCGATGCAGAAGACCATCGGCGGCAAGCACCGCCGCCAAAGTTACGCGCGGCAGATCCATCCCTTTGGCCAGCATCTGCGTCCCGACCAGCACATCGGCCTCACCCTCCGCAAACTGAGCCAGCAGTCTTCGATGACCATCACGACCACCGGTGGTGTCCCGATCAAAGCGCAGTAGACGCAGATCACTGAGTTCCTCGCCAAGACGCTCCAACACCCGTTGAGTACCTGCACCAAAGGGCTTGAACGCCAGGGAACCGCATGATGTGCAAGAGGGGGTGATGGGGGCTCGATGGTCACACCAGTGACAGCGCAGCCACTGCTGTGCGCCCCGATTGCCGTGAACGGTCAGAGGGACGTCGCAATGAGGGCACATCACCACCTCTCCACAACTGCGACAGCTCAGAAACGTGCTGTATCCGCGCCTCGGCACCAGCACGACTGCCTGTTCCCCTTTGTCCGGGAGCTGGGCCAACCGGTCCATCAGGGCACGACTGATCAAGCGTTTATTGCCCTCGGCCAGTTCATGACGCATGTCAATGATCCGGACGGGTGGCAGTGGCTGGCTGGAGATCCGCGAGCGCAGCCGGGCGAGAACCAGAGTTCCTTGAGGCTGGAGACGGCTCCAGCTTTCGAGGGAGGGTGTCGCGCTGCCGAGCAGCAGACGACCACCCTGCAACCTCACCCGCTCTGACGCCATGACCCTTGCGTGGTAACAGGGCATGGGTGAGTCCTGCTTGTAGGAATTGTCGTGTTCCTCATCCAGCACCAGCAGACCCAGCGGGCGCAGGGGAAGAAACACCGCGGAGCGAGTACCTACCACCACAATGGGATCGGTACTCTCGAGACAACGACGCCAGGTGCGAACCCGCTCACTGGACGTGCAACCGCTGTGATATTCCAGAACCCGCCCTCCGAAACGCTGACGACAACGATCCACGAGCTGGGGAATGAGGCCGATCTCCGGAGTGAGCAGCAGAACGTGACGGCCAGCCATCAGCTCCTCAGCTGCCAACTGCAGGTAGACCTCGGTCTTGCCGGAGCCTGTAATGCCCCAGAGCAGCAGTCCTCCACCCTCGGGGAGTGATTGAAACTGGCTAACCACGGCTTGCTGCTCATCCGTCAACAATCGCGGTGACTCCAGCTCGGCAGGGCAGGGCGTCTCCGGGTCTGATCCACTGGAAGCGTTCGCTGGCTTGCGTTGTCTGCGAATCAGGCCCTTGCTCTCCAGGCTCTTGACGGTGCCTGTTTGGAACCCCTCCGCCAGAAGGTCACGTTGCCAAGCGCCACCGCCCCTGCGTTCGAGCTCCACCAACAGCTCGCATTGCCTGGAAGCCTTCGGCATGGCTGTTGGATCAGCAGCTTCAAGCCGCTCAACCCACCAGAGCTGACGCAGGGCCGGTGCCGCACAAGGCCGTTGTCCCAGCCATCCCGGAGGCAATGCCGCCTTGAGCATCCGAAAGGAACTGGTGTGGCAAAGAGCTGCCATGGCGTCCAGCCATGAGCGCCATGACGGGTCGACTGCAGCGCGCTGCACCAGCTCTTCGACCGGGTTGAGCTGAACGGCGTCGCTGTCGGCACAATTCGCCACTGCTTCGAGTGGCCTGCAGCCGGTGACCAGCCCCTGCAGTCGACGGCCTCTCAGACGGACCGCCACCAGATCTCCCAGTCCCACTCCGAGACTGTGACTGTCGCAATAGCTGAAAGTACGCCCGTCACGACCGGCCTCCAGCCAGACATCGACTTCCGAAATCAACTGCGCGGCAGGAGGGCTGGAGGATTGATTGACGGGGGTTGCCGACATCACATGTTTTTCTTAAGATACAGATGTTGGACAGCTCAACAGCTGTTGTCGGAACAGAGCAGAGTTCCGTCCAGTGGGAAGACACGAAGCTCGAGCCAGGGGTTACCCCGACGGCCGACCGGTCTGAGAACGCCCCTGACAGCCCTGCCCCAGCCCAAAGCCCACCAATTGATTCTCGATCACTGCTCTCAGTTGTCACCCCGTCTGTTTTGGGGAGGCTTCAAGGCGGTGATGCGTCACCAGGCCGAGCTTGGTTGCGTACCAGTTGACTGCGTTAGTTCCGTACACCCTCACCATCCCAATCCCCATGAGTCCTGCTGCAAGCAAGTCAGCTCAGCCCAAGACTGCTTCCTCCAAAGCAGCGACGTCTAAGGCGACTCCATCCATCGTGATGTTGGCGGATTCCAAAGGACTGCCCAAGGGTGTGAGCAAGAAGGCCAAGCCGGAGTCAAAGACTTCAGCAGCAAAGTCATCTGCCACGAAGGCAGCCACGAAATCGAAGCCGGCCACGAAAAGCAGCTCAGCCAAAAGCTCAACTACAGCCAAGAGCGCAACTGCAGCCAAGGGTGCAGCAGCCGCCAAGACAGCAAAGAGCGCGAAAACCCCTGCGAAAGCAACCCGAGCCAAGAGCTCGACCGCTGCCAAGCCCGCTGATCTTGATGCCGCCGCTGATCAGTTGCTGGCCAAGACCTCTGGCAACCCTTCCATCAGCAAAGAAGAGAAAGCCAAAGCAGACGCCAAGGCCAAGGTGCTGGCGAGCATCAAAGTTGGCCCCAAAGGGGTCTACACCGAGGATTCGATCAGGGTCTATCTGCAGGAAATCGGCAGGATCCGCCTGCTGCGGCCAGACGAAGAAATCGAACTGGCCAGAAAGATCGCTGACCTTCTCTACCTCGAGGAGCTGGCTGCCCAGTTCGAAAGTGACAACGGCCGCGAACCCGATAACAAGGAATGGGCGGCGCTGGTGGAGATGCCGCTGATTCGTTTTCGCCGCCGACTGATGCTCGGGCGTCGGGCCAAGGAAAAAATGGTTCAGTCGAATCTGCGCCTTGTGGTCTCGATCGCCAAGAAATACATGAATCGTGGCCTGAGCTTCCAGGACCTAATCCAGGAAGGCAGTCTCGGACTGATTCGTGCCGCGGAGAAATTCGACCACGAGAAAGGCTACAAATTCTCCACCTATGCCACCTGGTGGATTCGTCAGGCCATCACACGGGCCATCGCTGATCAAAGTCGAACAATTCGCCTGCCGGTCCATCTCTACGAGACCATCTCCCGCATCAAAAAGACCACCAAAGTGCTCAGCCAGGAGTTCGGCCGCAAACCCACGGAAGAAGAGATCGCTGAATCAATGGAAATGACCATTGAGAAGCTGCGCTTCATCGCCAAGAGCGCCCAGCTGCCGATCTCCCTTGAGACCCCAATCGGCAAAGAAGAGGATTCCCGCCTCGGCGACTTCATCGAAGCCGATATCGAGAATCCCGAGCAGGACGTGGCCAAAAATCTTCTGCGTGAGGATCTCGAAGGCGTACTGGCCACGCTCAGTCCGAGGGAGCGCGACGTGCTCCGTCTTCGCTACGGCCTGGATGACGGACGCATGAAGACCCTCGAGGAAATCGGCCAGATCTTCGACGTCACCCGTGAGCGGATCCGCCAGATCGAAGCCAAGGCATTGCGCAAGCTGCGGCATCCCAATCGGAACGGGGTCCTGAAGGAATACATCAAGTAGTGAGCAAGCAGGGTCAAAACTGGCTCTGCCATTCCTTCAAACCAACTGCTACACAGGGGTTCTTAGCCGAGAGCCCCTTCTTTATGAGAGCCTCCAAAAAGAAGGGGTCTCCGTGGAATCTCCTCCGAAAGGTGACAGGGATCTCGTTACAAATCTATGTCGAACAGGGGGCTTAAAGGCCCGGACGAACCCAGAAGGGACCCCTAGCCTGGGCAGTACTCCTGTATTGGTTCCGGATGAGTGTTGACCGCCTCAGCGAGGCCAAGGCACCTGTTGAAAAGAGACCTGTCTTCCTTGATGTGAAGCCTGGAATGACCGTGATCGTGAGAGATGACTACCTGGTGGGTGAGTCACAGGACAAGGATTGGTGGATGGGTCAGTTATCCATTGAGGTGGAGCAGCAAGAGACCAAGCATTCACAACTTCTTCCAGGTGGCTGGGTTGTTCCAGGCAGCCTTCTCGTTCATCAGAACTTCTCTGTAGGCATCTCGCATGGAATAACTACGAGTCACACCTTCATTTCACTGAGCTTTGACCTTCTTCCAAGAGTCAACAGTCACACCACTGACTGCATTTCCAAGTCGAGTGCTCTGGAAGTGCGTTTTGGGTTGAGCCCTGCCACAAGTGGAAGGAGAAGAAGGCTGAGGTGGTGACGAAGTGGAGGGAGAAGAGGAGCTCTGAGGTCTTTCTGGTCCACGGGATGGTGCTGGTGATGGGCTAGAGGCTGTGGCAGTGGTTTTTGAATCAGTCCCATTTCCTGAATTAGAGCCACCTCTCTCATCCCGATCAGGTCTGTCAGTTCTTGGCGTGTTTGGTGGGTTGTTATTGCTCCTACTACCACTGGAGTTATTAGAGCTGTTGTCAGCTCCATATTCGGGAAAGTTTTGACCCACTTAACGAGCAATGTTGTGAGCATCCCCTGCTGCTCTGACCAGAGATCGACGACCCTTACCACCAGTGAAGTATTGGTCAGCAGCACCAAAACCAATAGCAGTGCGAACACCACGATTACGAAGGGCTCCCCTCACAGCTTTAGAACCAAGACGAAGAATGCTTCCCAACCCTTCGTTGATCTGCTGTTGTTCGTAGCTCACATTCTCACTAATTCCATAAACACTGAACATATAAGCTTTAAACACTTCATCATATGAGTATTCAGAGAAGTCATACCCCTCATCCATCAAGAGTTGAATGGTGTCTTTGGCGTCAGTTAAATGCTGACCTTTAGCAAGTTCCGAGTAATCCATTGTGGTCCATGAGTCCTTTTGAGTATTTATGGGAGAGAGCTTCTAGCCTCATAAATAATGGTGTGAGTGTTTGAGATGCTCTCACACAACCTTTTAGGTTCTTATTGTTAGTCTCCGAGAAAGCCCAGTGGTTCCTAACCAGCACTTGGCTTTCTTGTTGGAAATATCAAAAGGTGTTGCTAGAACCACCAAAGGCTCCTGAAACCCATGTCAGAAGAGCAACTCAAAGCCTTTATTGAGAAGGTCAAAGCAGACACCAGCCTGCAGGAGAAACTCAAAGCCACTGCCGATTCTGATGCAGTTCTTGCGATTGCAAAAGAGGCTGGCTTTAGTATCTCTGCTGATGACTTGAAGAAGGCTCAATCAGCGATTTCTGAAGAAGAGCTGGAAGACGTTGCTGGAGGTGGCTGTGTTCATTCAGCTCACTGCAACTGTCTAAAACATTTCAAAGGTAGTTTGATAATTACCGTTTAATGCATAATGTATGCAATGAAATTCGAACTCAAGCCGACAAAGCAAATTACACTGATCACGCCCCGCCAAGTGCGGGGTTTTTTATTGCCAACTGCCGACTGCTGCTATGACTGCTGAACAGACCTGATACTCATGTCCCTAGAGCAACTCAAGGCATTTCTCTCCAAAGTCAAAGGTGATTCCAATCTTCAAGACAAGCTAAAAGCAGCTAAGTCACCTGAAGATGTTGTAGGAATTGCTAAAGAACACGGTCACGAATTTGGAACCGAACACATGCAAGAACTCAGTGAAGAGGAACTAGAAGGCGTGGCTGGTGGCTGGTGGCTCTCAGTGAAAGGCGTTGGCTCTTGTGGGCATTGTTGACCATTGTGAATACTGGGTGGGCCCCCTAGTTTCCACCGCAATGTGCAATCTCCCTTCTTGAAATCTTTTCCCCTCGGCTTCAAAACCTACACACTCAAAGCCTCTGCATTGACAGGGGCTTTTTATTGCTTCAACCTCGCCAATAAGCTCATAAATCAGCCTTCAATACCTGGCACGATTGAGCGCAGTTGAGCAGAAGTCAGGCGGGTTAAAGCGTTGCTCAATTAGGTAGTAACTGAAGCACCAGAAGCTCACCAGAACTTCTTGGGTGCTGCACCAGAGCTGTGTAGTGGAGTTCACCAGTAGAGCTGTGATCTTGAAGGAGTCCAGGGGGCAACACCCCCAAACATTCACTCCTTAGAACCATGACACAAGAACAACTCACGGCTTTCTTGGCTCACGTCAAAGGCAACACAAACCTTCAGGAGCAGCTCAAAGCAGCTGCTGATGTTGATGCTGTTGCTGCAATTGCCGAAGGCGCTGGATTAAGTATTTTTTCTGACGACATGGAGAACGCTCAGTCCGAGATCTCTGAAGATGAACTTGAAGACGTGGCGGGAGGTTTTTGGGTTTATACCAATTTTCCAGGGAAATTCTGTAAAGCGTATAGGGTATCTAAAAGGATATGCAGGAAATCGAAATCATGAGCTCTAGGATCTTACATACTCAAAGCTCCTGAGACCCCAGGGGCTTTGATTTCTTCAAAAGTCTGACTCATCCCAACAATCAGCCTTCAATACCTGGCGCGATTGAGCGCAGTAAGTATTAGCCAAAGACACTAAGGCAGACCATTGCTATAACCATTAAAGACTCCCGATACCCGTATCAGAAGAGCAACTCAAGGAATTCCTCTCCAAGGTCAAAGGCGAAACCACGCTTCAAGAGAATCTGCAAGCAGCTTCCGATGCTGATGGTGTTGTGGCGATTGCGAAGGAGGCGGGACTTAGCATCTCTGCTGATGACTTGAAGAACGCTCAATCAGAGGTTTCAGAAGAAGAGCTGGAAGGCGTGGGTGGTGGGTATGTATCTGCTGCATTTGAGTGCTGCATGAAGAGCGCTCAATCAAAATGGTAATCAAAGAGACCGTACGGGACCCGTCGATTCTGAGCCTACTCATCAAAGCCCCTGCAACCGCAGGGGCTTTTTATTTCTTCAATTACCCCAAAAAGACCACCAATTAGCATTCTACACCTGGCACGATTGAGCGCAGTAAATATTATCCAAAGCCTCTGCAGCAGACCGTTGCTAAAATTTCTCAACAGACTTAATAAACATGTCAGAAGAGCAACTCAAAGCCTTCCTCAAAAAGATTTAAAGCGACACAAGTCTTCAGGAGAAACTCAAAGCATCTGATGATTCAGATGAAGATCCAGTTCTTGCAATTGCAAGTGAATCTAAGCGCTTATTACTTTTAACAGCAATGTTCATGTAACAATCGCTGGAAACTCAGCAGCTAGCAAAGCGATGACAATTGTCAGAGTAATCATCGAAAGAATCGTTGTGCCCGCAACAATCGATTCAGTTTCCTCTACATAGACGTCATGTGATCGAGCGACAGCGTATTGACATTTCGCGGTGGGTACTGCACTACAAAGGATCACCGCAACAGCTGGAGCTGGTGGCAATTTAACAAGATCACAAACAAACCAGGCAAGCACAGGCATCAAAAATAATTTGAAAAATGTACACTCACTGACAATACGAATGTGGTTCCTAAAGAGAGTGAAGTTGAGTTGAGCCCCGATAGCAAACAGGGCAACTGGCGCCGTTGTGATGCCAACAGCATTCAAACTCGCTCCCAGTACACTGGGAAACTGAAAGCCCAGGAAGGAGAGTATTAAGCCTAGGATCATAGCAATAAAGTAATTCGCTTTCATCGCCTTCCAAATTGAGCCAAGCACCTTACGAACACTCAAGCCTGATTCCTCTTTGGATGTGTATTCATAAATAATCGAAGTGGTTTGGAGCCCTATAATCAAAACGATCACTCCAATAACTCCATACGTTGCGCCTCCAATGGGAAGCATGATGGCTAGAATTGGCAACGCAATCATGCAGGTATTTGAATAAGAAGCAGCAGCTGCAAAATATGAGCCAATCAATAAATTCTGACGCTTAACAACTCTTCCGTAAACATAGGATATCAAAAAAACAATAAATGAGACAAGAAGGTAACCGCCAAAGAATTGAAAATATTGAGAAAAGTCCTTAAACATATCTTGCCGAGTCATATCAAGCACAATCATGCATGGAATCGAGATATTCAACGCATAGCCAATGAGAATTCCACTATTCGCGGGATCAAACTTTTTAGTTCGCTTAGCAATGTAGCCAATGCAGAGGTAAGCAATAACAGGGAAGATCGCACTAATGATCGAATGTGGCATGGCGCAGAAGAAGTTCTATTGACAGTGGTAATGACATGGCCTTCTTGTAAAGCTGGAAGCACTGGCACTCAAATGCATTTTCATACCGATGAAAGCGCAGTACACAAGTCGAAAAGCCGGAAGGTGCTGCGATCAACTTGACTTAATCATGGCAAGCTCGATTGACTAAAGACCAATTAATTCTCAGCGCCCATGGGCCCAACCCTGAGAAGCTCTTCATCAAAATTTCAATATCAACCCAAAAACGCCTATTCAGGAACTGAGACCAGTCGCATTGTGTCAACTAAAACCTGATCTCATATCAAAAGCACCATGGTTATAAATCTCTATTTTTTGTAGAAAGCTTTATTGCTCCTTCGCAGCCTTCTTGAATTGAAAAATCGTTCAGTGGGACTCAATGCTGTCGGTAAATTCCTGAAATGCCTTCTTCAAACGCTCAACTGGCGTTTCCGATGGAGGACATTCCTGGTTGGTGGAACGGGTATAAGCCTGAAGAATGCGTGCTTCCGGCTCGAGCAATGCTGCAACAGCAGCCTTGAGCATCACAACATTGCGCTGGGGCGTTAACCCAGCCAGATAGGAATGCAGGGACCATGGCCCTGAATCATCGTGCTTTTCCAGCCGCAGAGGCCTGATCAACTGATAAGCCCGATCGCCGTCGGAGTCGGTGGTCTGCCTGAGCCTCGCCACCAGCATCACACCGCTGGTGAGTAGCACCAGTCGAATCGATCCCTCGCTCAACAAAGGCAGAAAAGGTACTGATTCATCCACCGGAGCAAGAGACGAGCCAGCAGTTGAATGGCTCACCTTCACCCCGTTGACCACAGGACCAGGCATTACAACTCTCGAGAACGATTTGATCGTAAAGCTGCTCGCTTAAAACAGTGAGTCGTCATCCAGAGGCAAGAAGCCCCCACGGGCCTGCATTCTGTGAAATCTTGAGCAGATCTGGGCCTTCGACTCCGTAGGCTGAGTGGCTGTTTCAACGTGCCCATGGCTCTCGAGCAACTGCGCATTGCCTCCCGCCGCAGCCAGCTGGCCATGGTGCAGACCAACTGGGTCAAAGCCGAACTGGAGAAAGCTCACCCAGGCCTGGCGATTTCGGTGGAAGCCATGGCCACTCAGGGCGACAAAATTCTGGATGTGGCTCTTGCCAAAATCGGGGACAAAGGCCTGTTCACCAAGGAACTGGAGGCCCAGATGCTGGTGGGTCGAGCAGAGATCGCCGTGCATTCCCTCAAGGATCTGCCCACCAACCTGCCCGAGGGCCTCATGCTCGGTTGCATCACCGAGCGGGAGGATCCCGCGGATGCCCTGGTGGTCAACAGCAAGAACGCTGAATACACCTTGGAAACACTTCCAGAGGGATCCGTCGTCGGAACCAGCTCACTGCGGAGACTCGCCCAGCTGCGCCACCACTTTCCCCATCTGCAGTTCAAGGACGTTCGCGGCAACGTCATCACCCGGCTAGAGAAGCTGGATGGTGGCGGCTACGACTGTCTGATCCTTGCTGCGGCAGGCCTGAGTCGGCTCGGATTCGCCGATCGGATCCATCAGATCATTCCTGGCCACATCTCACTGCATGCCGTAGGACAGGGAGCCCTCGGCATCGAATGTGTCACAGACAACAAAGATGTTCTCAACATCATTCAAGTCCTTGAACATGGCCCCACTGCAGGGAGATGCCTCGCGGAACGTGCCTTCCTCCGAGAACTTGAAGGCGGCTGCCAGGTACCCATCGGGGTCAACAGCCGTATTGACGGCCATGAACTGGTTCTCACCGGGATGGTGGCCAGCCTTGATGGCCAGCGACTGATCCGTGATGAACGCCGCGGCCCTCTCGGTAATCCTGAAGATGTGGGCCTGAAGCTCGCAGCAGACTTGAAATCTCGTGGAGCTGGGGAGATCCTGCAGGAGATCTTCGCAACGGTTCGTCCCGAAGCCTGACTAAGTCACTGCTGCACACGACGGGCGGAATTTTCACCATTTCCAATCCAATCGGCAATCTGCCGATCTAGTTGTCGTTCACGAATGGCCATAAGCGTCAGGAGCGGGCATCGCTCGAAGCAGCGCGTCCACCATGCTGATCGCTCTGCTCCTCGCCACCTGAATCGGCAACGACCTGCTCGGCTTCTTTGGAATCGGGCGACCAGCCCTTCAGGTGGCAGGGGGCTTGATCGTGGTGCTGATCGGCCTTTCGATGCGGCACTCCGAACCTTCGAAGGTTCACCACGACCCGAAGTCCGTGGAACGCGACCAGAACTCCTCGGTCAAAGGGATCGTTCCCTTGGGCATTCCCCTGCTGGCTGGCCCGGGCACCATCACTTTGGTGATCGTGGATCCAAGCGCAGCAAGCATGGGAGGAAAACTGAGCCTCAGCCTCGTGGTGCTCGCCATGAGCGCGCTTAGTTATCTAATAACTAACGCTGGTGAGATGCTCTCATCCAAGATCAGTGAGTCTGCTTTGCAGGTACTCACAAAAATCATGGGCCTCATCCTCACTGCGATTGCAGTGCAGATGCGTTCTCAGTTTTAAGTGCAGGCTTCCCGGTGCTTCAGGAGATAGGACTCACCGGGTGATCATCACCGGAGTGCCCACATCCACAAGCTCGTAGAGCTTCTGAACGTGGGCATTGAGCATGCGTACACAGCCATTGGACACCGCCGCGCGGATTTTCACCCAATGAGGCCAGGGGGTTCCATGAATGCCGAATTGGTTGGGTCCCTGCTGTAGAAAGCCGATCCAGCGATGGCCGAGTGGGCTGGCAGGTCCGGTGACCGGATGAACCCGGCCGGATTTCGTGCTTTCGTACTGAGGATTGACAAGCTTGGTCTCGACCCGAAACACACCTGTCGGTGTTGGAGTCTTGGGATCACCAATCGCCACCGGCCAGCGCCCGATGGACTGTCCAGCGCGGATCACACTGATGCGTCGCTGCTTGAGATCGAGATGAATGCTCGTCTCAGCATTCACAGAATGCACCTTCGCTGAAGCAAAGAGCGGTGCCTGCAGCTGAGGCGAAGCAACTGCTGAGCCTGATGCAGCCAGAGCTACAGAAACAGCCCCAACAGCCAACAAAGAGGAGCAGCCAACGCACTTGAGACGCATTACCGGACAGCCAAGACTCACTGGTCTCAACGTATCCATTGGTCAGAGGAAAAACCGCACACCAGTGGAGGACTTTCTGAAGAAATGCCCCCCCTGCGCCGCGGAATGTTTCCAGGTTTTCTCTAACAGAAGGGCCCAATCCGCTGGCTGCTGCGATGCCGGAACAACTTCAGTGGAGCGAAGCTGAAGCTCGATTCATGCTCCAGGCCTTCATCAATGTGCGCACAGCTGAATGTGGGCACAGCAGGCGGAAAACTGCCAGATATCGCCGACTGGCCAGAGAGCAGCCCCTGACAGGCAACAGCTGACACCCAAAAGTCAGTCGTCCTGCATCAGCAAGATGCTGATGCAGGGGTAGATGGGCAGCACCAAGACGTTGATCGCAATGCCACTCGTGGATCAATCGACGAGCTTGGGGTCAATCTCAGTCACATATCGAGCCTCACAGGCCTTGATGATCTCGACGGCCTTCTCCGTACCGAAGAAACCGTTCACGGTGCAGGTTCCAGGCTTCTTCAGATCCTTGTAGTGCTCCCAGTAATAAGTGGTTTCCTTTTTCCAGTGCTCACCAAGGTCTTCAAAGCACTTGATGTGATCCATGCGCTTGTCATCGGCCAGAACCGCGATGACCTTGTCATCGACCTCACCACCGTCATCAAAGGTCATGATGCCGATGATGCGAGCCTCAACAATCGAACCTGGAATCAGAGGCTCAGTGACATTGACAATCTCAATATCGAGCGGGTCACCATCTTCATCCCAGGTGCGGGGAATGCAGCCGTAGGCGAAGGGATAGGCCAAAGAGGAGTAACCAACCCGGTCCAGCTTCAGGTGCCCGGTCTCGGTGATCAGCTCGTACTTGTTGATCGTGTTGGAGTTCAGCTCCACGATCGTGTTCAGACGCAACTCGGATTCATCAGCAAAGGCCGGCAGCACATGCAGCAGGTTCGGCATGCTGCGGCTCGGAGCCTGGTCGAGATTGGCCATGGAGGACGGCGTTCGGAGCGGTGATATTACGAGCAAGTGTCAGCATCAGCTTCGCTCTCAACAGAGTTGTTCGACTCTGAAAATCACCACACGCTGATTCATCAACTAGTTCTGGGAAGAGGGCTCAGACCCGCGCAATGCACAAGCGCTCCAGCTTGGCTTCGAGATAGTTCAGGAAAGGTGTGCTGGAAAGACTGCGACCGGAGACCTTCTCCACAAGCTGTTCAGCATTGAGGGCACGCCCGATGGGATGGACGTTCTCCCTCAGCCAGCCGAGCATGACGCTCAGATCACCACGGCGGACATGCTCTTCGGGGGAACCGATCGCCGTCTGCATCGCTTCGCTCAGCTGTGCACTGATCAGATGTCCGAGCAGATAGGACGGGAAGTAGCCGAACAGACCTTCACTCCAGTGCACATCCTGGAGGCAGCCCTGCGCATCATCAGCAGGGGTGACTCCCAGCAGTTCGCGGTAACGACGATTCCATTCGCTCGGGAGATCCTCCACCGGCAGCCCCTGTTCCAGCAGAGCCAGCTCAAGATCCGTCCGCACCAGGATGTGAAGTCCATAGCTGAGTTCGTCAGCTTCCACCCGGTTGCATCCTGGCGCCATCGGATTCATCGCCTGCCAGAGATCCGCTGCTGACTCAAGAGGTGCGCCCGCAGAGGCAAAGCGTTCCCACCAGAGTTCCGAGAAGGGCTGACTGCGGGCCACCCGGTTCTCCCAGAACAGCGACTGACTTTCATGCACCGCCATCGACGTGGCCTGGCCGAGAGGCCAGGCAAACCACTGATGCGTGCTGGTCGGCAGTCCCTGCTCATAGAGCGAATGTCCCCACTCATGGGCTGTGGCCAGAAAACAGGACAGAGGCTGACCAGCCACCACGCGCGTGGTGATGCGGAAGTCGCGAGGCCCCAAGGTGATCGAGAAGGGGTGGGGCGAAGCAGCCACGCATGTGATCCCCTTGTCCCTGCCCCAGTCGCTGAGCAGCTGATCACAGAGCTGCTGCTGGGTTGATGTGGGCAGATCCCAACTGAGAGTCGACGGTCTGGGACTGCCCTTGAGTTGCTCCAGTAGTTCGGGCAAGCGTCTGCGCAGCGGCGCAAACAGATCCTGAAGCCGCTGCAATGTGAGATCAGGCTCGAACGGCTGCGCGAGTGTTTCCCAGCAACTTCGCGGTTCTGCCAGCTGACGGGCCTGTTCCTGACGCAACTCGACCATCCGACGGAGAGCCGGCGCAAAAAGTGAAAAGTCGGAAGTGCGGCGGGCCTGTTGCCAGAGGTCGTAACCCTGGGATTTGGCTGTGGCAAGAGCACTGACAAGATCCGGATCAAGTGCCTGCTGCCGGCGGAGATCCTGCTCAAGCAGGTCCAGATTGCGGGCCTGGCCACTGATGACTTCAGGGTGATCAACACTGTTGGCGCGAATTCGCCAGTCCTCACGGGCTGCCGCAATCAGCTGCGCGTAGTGCTCTGAACTCTGGCGTGCATGGAGCTGGCGAGCCAGCAGAGCCAGTTGCTCACCCCGCCAGGCTGAACCACCGCTTGGCATTCGGGTGTTCTGATCCCAGTAGAGAGTCCTGGTTATGGAATCCATAACCTGGGTTTCGTGAAGGTGCGAGCCAAGACGATCCCAAGCCGTTATCCCGGCAGCCATTGGCTTCATCGATCTGGAAAGACCTTAACGAGCTTCAAGATCGGAGCACAGATCCAACAACGCAGATCACTGATGCGCTTGCGCTCCATCCATGCGCCATCAGGACAGCTCCTGATCGTCGTTCGCACTGGAATCCGGCTCCCCACCTTCAGCTTTCAGAGCCCTCTCCAGGGCATTGACCTGGGCTGTTCTCTCAGGGGATTCAACAATGACGTTGACTTGTCGGACAGCGACGAGCTTCCGCCACAACAGAGCGATCAGCCAGGAGGCCGTGGCGAAGACTGCTGCTAAATACAGGAGTCGCATGATCTCCCAAGATCTGTCGGGAACGCTGTTCTAATTGAAACAGCGGTTACAGGGCGGAGTCGGGATTGACTCTCCGCTCAGGGCAACTCTTCGCCGTCTTCAGGAGAGCCTCGCTCCTGATCCGTCTGTTCCTCGAGAGTCAGCCGTTTCAACTGACGCTGGGCATCCTGGCGTCGGAACAGCTCATGAAATCGATTGATCAAATAGTCGACGTCTGTCATGACTCAAGCTCTCCGACACAGGCTGACCGCTCCATCACTACATTGTCTCGCGGATTTGTCGATTGGTTCAGGTCGATTGGTTCAGTCCTTGCGGCAATAGCCACCGCCCATGGGATTCCAACCGGAGGGACAGTTGTCATCCATTGCCGGGCGAAGGGTATAGCTCATTAATCCAAGAGCGCTGCACTTGCCGTTCGACAGATCGATGTAACCCATCGGGCACTCAGCAGTGAGTTTCTTGACCACCCGTTGCGCCCTTGCCGGAAGCACTGAAACGCTATCCATCGGGACAAGGATCAGCAGAATCCAGACCAGTCTGTTGATCATCTGTTGACCACAACCGCTGCTCACGCTCCAGGCTAGAGCTGAAGTTCAGAGATGATGATCAATGGCAGCACTGCTCAGCCTTCAGGATCGTGAAAACCTACGAGCCACTCTGAAGCAGTGGCAGGTGGGGGATGAACGCCTCAAACGACAGTGGCAGTTCAGCGACTTCAGTGAGGCATTCGCCTTCATGACAAGGGTTGCCCTGCTGGCTGAAGCAAAACAGCATCATCCCAACTGGAGCAATGTCTACAACCGGGTGACGATCGAGCTGACCACCCACGACCTGGGAGGACTCAGCAATCTGGATGCAGAGCTGGCGCAATCCATCGACGCCCTGCAGTGAGCCGCTGCCAAAATGGATGAAGGAAGGGAATTTTTCTATGACAACCAGCGTGAAGCGAGCCGCGGTGCCGGTGACGATTCTCACTGGTTTTCTCGGAGCAGGGAAAACAACACTGTTGAACCACATCCTGAGCAATCAGGAGGGGCTTAAAACAGCTGTGCTTGTCAATGAATTCGGGGAGATCGGAATCGACAATGAGTTGGTGGTCAGCACCAATGAGGACATGGTCGAACTGAGCAACGGATGCATCTGCTGCTCGATCAACGGCGAGCTGCTTGATGCCGTGGACCGCATCCTCAACAGACCCAAACCCGTCGAATATCTGGTGGTTGAAACCACGGGTCTGGCTGATCCGCTGCCCGTTGCAATGACATTCCTGGGCAGCGAGCTGCGTGATTTGACAAGGCTCGATTCAATCATCACCTTGATTGATGCCGAGAACTTCGGAGCAGAGGCCATTGCCAGCGAAGTCGGTCGATCACAGGTGATTTATGGCGACATCCTGATGCTCAACAAGACCGATCTTGTTGATGAAAGTCGCGTGAAGGATGTCGAACAACAGCTGCGCGACGTCAAGAAAGATGCGCGCATCCTGCACTCAGTGAAGGGAGATGTGCCGCTGCCCCTTCTGCTGAGCGTGGGTCTGTTCGAATCCGACCGGGTGGTGAACGAAGGCCACGATCACGGACACAGCCACGATCACGGGCACAGCCATGACCATGGGCACAGCCACGACGACGGACACAGCCATGACCATGGGCATAGCCACGATCATGAACACAGCCATGACCACGGGCACGACCATGGATCCGCTGATCATCTGGCCATTGAAGGATTCACGTCACTGTCCTTCTCAAGCAGTGATCCCTTTGATCTGAGAGCCTTTCAGAATTTTCTCGACAATCATCTGCCCGAAAGCGTTTTTCGAGCAAAGGGAATTCTCTGGTTCAAGGAAAGCGAGCGACGTCACGTGTTCCACCTGGCGGGCAAACGGTTCTCAATCGACGACAGCGACTGGAATGGAACCCGAAAGAACCAACTGGTACTGATCGGTCGTGGTCTCGACCATAATTCCCTGAGACATCAGCTTCAAGAGTGCGTTGTCGTGCCTGTTGATCAGTAAGTGGGGGCGAAGTTGCCCCGTATTCAGCAAAGTTGATTAGGGTGTCATTCAATGAGGAGAGGGCATGGTTGAAGTTCTCGCGGCTGGTGGTCTGTTGATGGCTCTGGCGCTTGCCTTCTGGCTGCTGCTCGATTCCGATGATGACAATGGCGGTGGTGGCTTGATGGAGCCAGCCCTGGTTCCCATCCCCGTTCGTCGCAACGATCGCTGAACAGCAGCTTGAAAGCCCTATCACCTTCAAAACCCTCACCTGGCGTGAGGGTTTTTTGATGCACGTATCCAGGTTATTGAATACGCTTCTCAAAATCGCCCTTAAGCGTGTCTTCCCAGCATTCCTGTCGCGACACAACGGACTCGTTCTGCCTGGAGAACGCCACAGCTACTGGCTCCAGCGAACAGAGCCGAAAGCCTGCTCAGCTCCTGATCACCAGTCCTTGCAAGTGACTCAAGCGTGAATAGCGACAGTTCCTCCATGGCAGATCCCCTTCGGCAAGGAGTGCTCACGCGTACGCGCAGCTTGCTGTCAGGCCGCTTTTGGCTGGTGGCAGGAGCCGTGGCAATTGCGTTCTTGGCCCTGCTTCCTGTCATCGGCCTGCTGGGCGAAGGACTCAGTGGCGTAAGCAGCGGCAATGCCAGCCTCAGGCCGGACGGTCTGCTCCAGATCCGCGGCACGGTTGTGCTACTCCTCGGCACCAGCCTGATGGGAGGTGTGATCGGAACCGCCAACGGTTGGCTGCTGGCGAACTGCCGATTCCCAGGCCGCCGCTGGCTGCGGATTGCCCAGCTGCTGCCACTGGCCAATCCGTCGTATCTGCTGGCGGCGACTCTGGTGGATATCGGCAGTCTGGAGGGAATCACCATCAACGGGATGGGATGGGGAATCGTTGTGATGGCGCTGACCACCTACCCCTATGTCTTCCTGCTGAGCACCGAAAGCTTCACGATCTGTGGACGCCGGCAACTGGAAGCTTGCCGCTCGCTGGGTGTGGGGCCCTGGAACAGTTTCCGCCGCATTGCACTGCCCATGGCCTTGCCGGCGATCGGTGCAGGCATTGCCCTCATGGGCATGGAGGTTTTGAATGAATATGGTGCCGTGCAACTGCTCGGCATTCCCAGTCTTTCAGCTGGAATTATCGAGGCCTGGAGAATCGAGGGCAATCCCGCTGGTGCTGTGGGTCTTGCTCTGATCACACTCTGCATCGTGATGGTGCTTCTGTTCGGCGAACGCAGACTGCGCAGCCGCAGCCGCCGCTGGTCAGAAGGCGTTGCAGGAGGAGAATCTCCTGCATGGATGCTGAGCGGCGGAAGGGCCTTCGCAGCCCAGGTGCTTGGAGCTTTACCTCCCCTGATCACCCTTGGCATTCCGCTGTTGTGGGGCGCAATGAACTGGCAGCAGTTGGCCACCGGTCTGACACCAGAATTGCTGCTGCTCACCCTGCGCACTTTGGGTCTCGCACTGGCAGCGACCCTGCTGGCGGGCCTGGCGGCAATGTTGCTGGCCATTGCCAAACGCTGGAGTCCTGCCAGATGGCTCAGAGGTGTGACTTTTCTTGCGGGCATGGGCTACGCCATTCCAGGGGCAGTTCTGGCGCTGGCTCTGCTGGTGATCGGCGCCCCATGGCAACTGTCTCCAATCCTGCTTCTGCTCTGGGGATACAGCGATCGCTTCCTCGCAGTGAACAAGGGGGGCATTGATGCAGCTCTGGAGCGACTCTCTCCCAGCCTTGACGAAGCAGCAACAGGGCTGGGCTTGCGTTGGCCGGCCGTGCTCAGACGGGTTCATCTGCCGCTTCTACGAGGCCCGATCCTCGTTGGCAGCCTGTTGGTGTTCGTGGACACCGTCAAGGAGCTGCCGCTCACATTCGCGCTACGACCTTTCGATTTCGACACGCTTGCGGTGAGGGTGTTTCAGTACGCAGGTGATGAGCGACTCGCCGCTGCGGTCTGGCCGGCGCTGATGATCCTGGTCCTGGGTCTGATTGCTTCATCAGCTCTGGTGCCGCGATTGGATCGGGATTCGGAGTAGAGGTCGGGATCAGAAGGCGAAACGATTGGGCACACAATCCGGCCCGCGCCGCGGAGCCAGAACGGACAGCCAGCTGCTCTGGAAAGGGTGAAAACCATCGTCACTCACCAGCACCAGCGGAATTCGACCATCTTTCATCACCGGTCCCCAGGCCATTCCCTCCCAATTGGCTGATGGCAGGCCACTCGCCAACAGATCCCAGCTTTGCAACGCTTGAATCGGCGGAGCGGACGGCGACTCACTTCCCGGCAGACGCAGAACCTGAAGATGGGCAGACCACCCCACAGGCAAGGCAAAACTGCGCAGCAGCGCCAGAACTGCTGGGCCCTCTCCCAAGGCCAGCAGTTCAGTCAAACCCAGCTTCAGACTGACCGCTGCACCCGCAGGTCCGATCTCGACCCCCCCATGGGGCTCAAGCCGATGATCCGAACCGGAGCGCAAACGAGCGAACCGCACCCAGTCCTTGCCCTGCTGAGCGCTGTCCTGAATCAGTGGAGCCTCGGCTGCCATGACCAGATCACCGGATGCCATCTGCGTGAGTGCTTCAGGCCCTTTGTTGGCAGCAAGTCCCTGCCCCTCTGTCTCTTGCCAATCAGCAAGTAGGGGGACCTCGCGCTGCAGGCGTCCGTTCAAGAGGTTGTAACTCTGCAGTCTTGCCCTTCTCTCAGGGCGTCGGCGCCCCTCACTGACGATCCAGATCTGATTGCCGTTAAGCACCAGCCCCTCACCGTCAAAGTCCGCCGGCAGAGATGAACCCTCTCGCCCCCTCAACAGCAGACGTCGACCACCTTGCAGCGATGCCTGCTCACCTTGCAGTAAACGGCTCAGGCCAGTGAACGACACCAAGTAGCCCGTGGTTGCGTCGCTTAGCAACCAGAGACGGTCCTCCTTCCGCTGATAGGCCACTGCAGAGAAGCCACCAACACGATCTCCATCCAAGCCTCGCCCTGGGAGTTCAATGTTGTGAATCAACTCCCAGCCAGCCGCCAGAGGGCAAGGAAGTGCCTGTGCTGGCGATGGCAAAGCCGGCAAGGCTGCGGCCATCATGTTTTTAGGTACCAAGGTCGATTGGAACATCATCAGCACAGCCACGACCACGGCCACAGCCACAGCCACGGGCACGGCCAAAGTCGACAAGCATTCCGGTGGACGGTTCTGCTCAATGCCAGCCTGAGCGGTTTGCAGATCGCCGTTGGGATCGCCTTCGGATCGATCGCACTGATCGGCGATGCCCTACACAACGTCGGTGACGTGATGGGACTCCTGCTGGGCTGGGGAGCGGAGAGCCTGAGCCAGAGACCTGCCAAGGGTCGGTTTAGTTATGGCTTCGGACGCTCCACCCAGCTGGCAGCCGTCGCCAACGCCGTCTTGATCCTGATGGCCTCCGCAGTGGTCTGCGTGGAGTCCATCCAGCGATTCCGACAACCGGAGCTGGTGGTGGCGTGGCCGGTCGCCATCGCAGCAGGCGCTGGCCTGGTGGTGAACCTGGTCTCCGCCCGCCTGTTCGGTTCAGATCACCATGGTGATCTGAACCGCCGAGCTGCTGCTCTTCACCTGCTCGGAGATGCAGCGGTCTCAGCGGCGGTGCTGCTGAGCGCCTTGGTGACCTCCATCACCCGCTGGACATGGATTGATCCCCTCACAGGTCTTGGAGTTGGCCTGAGCGTGGGATGGCTGGGGATCATGTTGTTGCGCGATGGCCTCGCCGAGCTGATGGATGAAGTTCCCCATCGGATTGATCCAGCCGCCGTTTTGGCCGATCTGCAAGCCATGCCAGAGGTGCAGGGCGTCCATCATCTGCACATCTGGTCCATCGGCGGAACGCGGGTGGCCCTCACTGTTCACCTGCAGAGAGATGCGGGCCTGAGCGATCAGGATCCGCAGCTGCTGAGCGGGGTTCGGCAGGCGATGCAACACAAGGGCATCGAGCACTGCACGGTTCAGCTGGAGGAGCCCGATGAGGACTGCGGAGAATCACTCAGCTGAGCGACGCGCAGGGCGATCAGACCATCCATTTTCACGCCTGCAGCAGCCAGTAGATCCGCAAGAGTGACCACGAGGCGATAACTGAGTGCCACGGCGAGGAGTGCTGCCTCCGGCACGGATGAACCCAGGCGCAGCAGCAGAATCGCCTCGAATACACCAAGCCCCCCTGGAGCAGCGGGAACCACAAGCCCTGTGGCCCAGGCCAGGGCAAAGGCTGCCATCCAGCTGCCGATCGGCAGCACCGGGGTCAGACCGAACACCTGAATGCAGCACCAGAAACCGGAGAAGCGTGAAGCGATGAACACCAGCTCGGCCATCAGAGGTGCCCAGGGGTAATCCTTGCGGCCACTTCCCAACTGATCCAGGGGAGGCAAGGAGGCCAGATCGGGATCAGAGCGGTTGAGTTGCCGCAAACGACTGCGTTCAAGCCGGCAGAGCAAGGGCTCTCTCCAGCGTGGAAGCAGGAGCAGTGCAGGCAGTGGTGCCAGCAAGGCCAGTCCGTTCTGCCAACCACCAAAGGGCACCCAGAGCAGGGCCGCCACCGCCATCAACATGGGCTCAAGCAAGACGGACACCAGTGCCGGCCCCGTACCGATCGAAGGCCCCAAAGCCCTCACCCGCCGAAGGAAATGCCACACCCCGCCGGGCAGATACTTGAGCAGATTGCTGCTCAGATATAGAGGCAGCAGCGGTGTTGAGCCTGTGCCATATCCCAGCCAACCCACCAGCACCTGCCAAGCGCCCGCATTCACGAGCAAACTCAGCCAACTGAGGCCGAGGGCCAGCACAAGCCACCACCAGCCTTGTGTTGTGATCGAGAGCGAGCGCAGTCCCACGGCATGACCGGCCAGCGCCCAACCCACAAATCCAAGCGCCAGCAGGGTGATCCACAGCTTCAGGCCTCCCGGGAGCTTCAGCGAAAGCAGGGATCTGAAACGCTTCAGCATGTCCACTCCTGCTCCGGATTGAACTGAAGCCGCTCCTGAGAAAGCTTCTGCCACAAAGTCTCCGGAGAGAGTCCAGCGCGGTGTGCGAGTTGCTGAAGGGCATCCCGCTCGGGCTTCACGGACTGAGTTCCGTCCGGCTTCAACATCTGCTTGGCCGCCAGCTCACCCCATGGAGTGCTGAGAACGCCTCGACGCCGCGGCAGCACCCAGCGCCCCTGACGCCGCTCGCGCAGACCCAGGGTTGGACTGTCCCTCCACCAGATCCGGCGCAGATCAGCTGCCTGCTCAGGCAGCACCAGTGCCGTCACGGCAGTTCCTGGACGTCCCTTCTTCATCTGCAGCGGAGAGCAGGCGACATCCAAAGCACCCGAATCACGCAGCTGCTGAATCAGCCATGCCATGGCTTCAGCCGAAACATCGTCAATCCAGGCCTCCTGAATGATCAGGTCCTGCCAACGGGGCTGGTTGGTTGCACCAGAGACCTGAGGATGCTGACGGATGAGGCGCAGCAAGTTAGGGCGGTCCAGCTCACGATGGCCCAGGCCAGTTCCAACAGCCTCAGGAGCCAACTTCTCTGGCCATCCAAAGCCATCGGCCAGCACAGCCATCAGAGCCAGACCTGTCGGAGTTGTCAGCTCAGCTTCTGGCCAGTCCCCGCCCCAGCGCAGTTCCACACCATGACATCGCGCCAGCTCGAGTACGGCTGGAGCAGGGACCGGCAGCAGGCCGTGAGCCGTGGCAACTCCGCCCCGTCCTGCTGGAGGAGGGACACACCAGAGTGATGTCGGATTGAGATGCTCGATGGCAGCACAAACCCCAACCACATCCACAAGGCTGTCCATGGCTCCAACTTCATGGAAATGCACATGATCAGCGGCAATGCCGTGAACGGCTGCCTCGGCTTCAGCGAGAGCGGTGAACACCGACAACACCTTGTCGTGCAAAAAGGGAGAGAGCGCAGCCGTGAGGATTCTTTGCCGCAACTCGCCCCAGTGGCGATGAAGCGGATGTTCCTCCCGCGACTCAACCTCGAGACGCAGGCCGCGCAGGCCTCCGTTATGCGCCTCCTCGACTCGAAGGGCATACCCATTCTCAAAACCCAGGGCACGCAGCGGCGCGTGAATCACTTCTGGGGAAACCCCCAGATCCAGACAGGACGCCAACAACATGTCCCCGGCCAGGCCCGTCGGGCAATCCACCACGTAGGAGGCGGCGAGGCCAGGCGTCATGCCACCTCCGGATCGAGGCCCTCCAGCAGCCTTTCAGCGACAGCGTCCAGATCATCCAGACGCTTCTTCAGCAACTGCTCCACCTCACGTCGAGCACGTCGCTGTTCACGTTGTGCCGTTTCCACATCCTGACCTGACATTCCCCAGATCCTGCCAAGCAGCGCCCGGTCATCAGCCCCTCCCCTTGCTGATCCCTCCAACAGGGTTTCTGCCACCATTCCCGCCTGAAGCACGCGGCTCCAGCGGCGCAGATCCTCCATGGGTAAGCGGACCTGATCAGGGAGGTCGAATTCGGTTGCTCCATTGCAGCGCAGGCCAGCCTCCAGACAGGGACGGGTACCCACCAGCACGCGCCGCACCTTCATCTCTTCTTCACGCGCAACCAGCCAGTGACCAGCTTCGTGGCGTGCCACCCGTCGCAGACGCATCCGACCTCCAGGGAGAGCTTCGGCCAGCAGATGACCACCCATCCCTTCGAGCTGGGAAGCATCAAGGGTGAGACCCAGCAAACCTCCACCCACCAGCAGAGCGATCCAGGCAGGCGATAGTCCCACCAACGGCCCAAACACCGCGAGACCTGTGCAACCGGCCACTGCCAGACCCGCCGTGGTGGCAGAGACGGGAGATGCGTTCATCAGCTGCGAGCCGACCGACTGCGGTCTGCAGGGCGGCGGGAGGCACCACCACGTCCCTTGCCTCCACGGGTTGGCATCGGTGCGATCACTTCTGCCGCCTGCACATGAAGCATCTGTCCCTGGCGACGCACGTCGAGGCTGACGAAATGGCGTAAATGCGCAAGCTCCACATCACCACTGAGCTGCAACTTGAAGGGCAAAGGGCGAAAGCCATCAGCGCGTGGCTGCTGACGAACCTTGATAACGACCTCGGAAGCTTCTGGCTTGGTGTAGATGAGCTCGCCCCTGATCGAGAAGTAATCGTCGCCTTCAGGCAGCTCATCCATGGACGCGTCCGTGGATGCTGTCTCTTCATCCGAAGCTGAGAGGGTGCTGGGCTCCCAGATTCCAGCGATTTGGAGATGCAACTGGCCTGCCTCTCTGCACCGCGGGTACACCACCCAGAGGTGAGGCTTGCTCATGTCGAGATGACGGCGCATCAACGTGAGCATGCGCCCCAAAACAACAGCATCAAGTTTCTGGCCATCGGCATCAACCAAATGGCCACGGGTGCTCTGATCTTCAGATTCGGGCCGGAACATTCCGCGCACGACGCCGATTGCCCGGTATTGCAGCGGCTCGGTCACCGCAGGGATGGGATGGTCGCGCATCAGATTCAGGTGCATCCACTGGCCCGTGGCAACTCTAGCCAGCTTCGACAAAGACCCTCAGACTGGCGAAGCATTCCCACGACACGGTGCCGGGATACAGGCGTCAAACGACGAAAACACTGGCGAGCTTGGGCGCAGTTGCAGGGCTGTGTGTGGTCGCAGGTTGGACAGTGACCCATCTCTGGACTGAGACTCACTCCCCGACAACCATTCAGAAACACTCCTCCGCCGCCGAAGTCTCAGGTCTGGAGATTCTCAAAACTCAGGTTCAGAGCCATCCGAGCGACTGGCGATGGTCACTGTTGCTGGCTCGCGCGCAGTACGAGGACGGAGATCGAGAAGCAGCCCTCCGCACCTTGAGGCCTTTGCAGCGCCTGCACCCCGATCGGCTCGAAGTGATGACCTTGTGGGCTTTTCTTTCACAGGAGACCGACCAGGGCGCAGAGCCAATCAAGCGCCTGAGCGCACGTTTTGAATCCCTTCCGGCTGAACGTCGGCTGAAGCTGGGAATGCTGTTGGCCGATCTGCAGCGCTTGTCAGGTGACACAAAAAAAGCTTCCGATCGCTACCGCAACCTGATCGACGACAACCCTCAACGACCTGAGCCATTGCTGGCGTTCGCCCTGCTGAAACGGGATCAGGGTCAAGGAGACGCTGCCATCGCCCTGCTCAGGAAAGCCAGGACACTGAACAAAAACCTGGCACCAACTGGCACTGATCTACAGACACTTGAACTGCGCTGGGCTCTCGAAGCTGCACGGAACAGACCGGCCAAGCCAGGCCTCAAGGCTGTGAAAACTCCCTGAGGGCCTCATCAATGGCATCGACTGGATCGGTGGCATCGTTCATGGAAGTCGCCTGACGCAGAGACCTCATCAATTCCATGGGGTTTGTGACATCCAGGACCGATCCCTTCTTCTTGCCTTCTCCGGGGAGTGTGTTGTAGATGTCGCGGTCCTCATTGCGCTCAATCACACTCGGCTGTGAAAGCGTTGTCTGTGAGTAGACAGCAGGGCAAACCGAGAGCATTGCGCTGCATACGGCGAACGCAACACCGGAGGTCAGGCGGAGCGATTGCATGGGATCGAATGCTCGGTTGCGGTTGATGCTAAGGGTCTCCAATCAGGTGCATCAGGGTCTCCGTGCAGATCGCAAGCTGGAATGTCAATTCGATTCGCACTCGACTGGATCACGTCGTCCGCTGGTTGGAGCAGAGCGGTGTGGATCTGCTGGCCCTGCAGGAGACCAAGGTTGATGATCCGCTCTTTCCGCTCGAGCCCTTCCAATCCAGGGGTTACAACGTCAGCGTCCATGGTCAGAAGTCCTACAACGGAGTGGCCCTGATCAGCCGGCATCCCCTGGAGGACGTGCGCTTGGGGTTCATCGGAGAACTGGGGACTGATCCTGAAGCTGAAGAGCTGGGTCAGCAGAAGAGGGTGATCAGTGCTCTTGTCGATGGGATCAGGGTGATCAATCTCTACGTGCCCAACGGTTCCAGCCTCGAATCCGAGAAATACGGCTACAAACTGAACTGGCTCTCATGCCTGGCGAGGTATCTGCGGGCAGCTCAGACAAGGGACGAGCCCCTCTGCGTTGTGGGTGATTTCAATATCGGACCGGAAGCCAGAGACCTGCATGACCCCGATCGTCTCAGCGGAGGAATCATGGCTTCAGATGCTGAACGCGATGCCCTGGTCCAGGCGCTTGGTGATGATCTCAAAGATGCCTTCCGGCTGTTCGAGACGGGAAGCGGCCACTGGAGCTGGTGGGACTACCGCAGCGGTGCATGGAACCGTGACAGCGGCTGGAGAATTGATCACATCTACCTGAGCTGCGATCTTCAGGAACTTGCCCTCAGCTGCCAGATCGACAAAAGGGAGCGTGGCCGAGAGCAACCCAGTGACCATGCACCTGTGGTGGTTGATCTCTCCTGGGAGCTGGAGGAGGAGGAGGTTGATGATGATCAGGAGACCTTCATCGCTGATTGAAGCCACAGGCCTGTGGCAGAGCTGTTGACAGCAGGCTGGTGGCAGCAAGGCTGTTCAAAAAGCGCCCTATCCCGGCCTGAAGAGAGGATGCGGACCAGTTCATCCTCGATCCGTCACAGTCTTAAACAAGTCGTTCTTTGGCGCGACCTACAACGCCACATAAGGCTGGGAATCGGCTCAGATCCGGCTTGGACGCTGTCCAGGCGAGGCCTGATCAGGGCCTAAAACACGATGCCGATGTCTGTATCACAAGTTCCGGAATCCCCGCTTCCTACACAGATCAGCCGTTTTGGCACGTTCTTGGGTCAGGATGTGGCACGGTTTGCATCGGCCCCTTGGCATCCGCCCCCGTGACAGCACCAAGCTTGAACACCAGTCGCTCCCAGGAGCTGTTCAGTGCCGCCCAGGCTCTGATGCCTGGTGGCGTGAGCTCCCCAGTGCGTGCATTCAAATCTGTGGGTGGCCAGCCGATCGTCTTCGATCGAGTCAAGGGCGCCTACGCCTGGGACGTTGATGACAACAAATACATCGATTACGTGGGCAGTTGGGGACCTGCGATCTGTGGCCACGCCCATCCCGAAGTCATCAGTGCGCTTCAGGAAACGATCGAAAAAGGCACCAGCTTCGGAGCCCCCTGCGCTCTTGAGAATGCCCTGGCTGAGATGGTGATCGATGCCGTTCCGAGCGTGGAGATGGTGCGCTTCGTGAACAGCGGCACAGAAGCCTGCATGGCCGTGCTGCGACTGATGCGCGCCTTCACAGGTCGCGACAAGGTCATCAAGTTCGAAGGTTGCTACCACGGCCATGCGGACATGTTCCTGGTGAAGGCCGGTTCCGGTGTGGCCACCCTCGGCCTACCTGACTCACCTGGCGTTCCCCGCAGCACCACTGCCAATACCCTCACAGCGCCTTACAACGATCTGGAGGCCGTCAAGCAGCTCTTCGCTGAAAACCCGGATGCCATTTCAGGTGTGATTCTCGAGCCCATCGTTGGCAATGCCGGGTTCATCCAGCCCGAGCCTGGTTTCCTTGAGGGTTTGCGCGAACTCACCAAGGAGAACGGTGCACTGCTGGTCTTTGACGAGGTCATGACGGGGTTCCGCATCAGTTACGGCGGCGCCCAGGCCCATTTCGGTGTCACCCCTGATCTCACCACCATGGGCAAAGTGATTGGCGGAGGACTCCCTGTAGGGGCCTACGGAGGTCGACGCGAAATCATGGAGATGGTGGCTCCTGCGGGCCCCATGTACCAGGCCGGCACGCTGAGCGGAAACCCCCTCGCCATGACTGCTGGCATAAAGACGCTCGAGCTTCTGAAGCAGCCCGGTAGCTACGAAAAACTCACCGCAACCACTGAGAAGCTGGCGACTGGCATCAATGAGGCTGCGACCTCTGCCGGCCTTCCGATCACGACCGGAAGCGTGAGCGCCATGTTCGGCTTCTTCCTTTGCGAAGGGCCTGTGCGCAACTTCGAAGAGGCGAAGGCAACCGATGCTGAACGCTTCGGCAAACTGCATCGCGCCATGCTTGAGCGTGGCGTGTACCTGGCTCCATCAGCCTTCGAGGCCGGCTTCACCTCCCTGGCCCATTCCGACGCGGACATCGAAGCAACGATTCAGGCATTCCGAGACAGCTTCGCTGCTGTCGCCTGATTCCGAATCAGGCTCACCCCTATGCCATATCCCAGCATCGGCATGGGGTCCCAGCTCAAAAAGGCATTGGTCGGCTTGACCCTCTTGGTCGTATCAATGCAGGGCTCTCCCAGCCGGGGAGGCCCACTTCAGACCTGGCTTGAGCTGCCTGAATGGATCGATCTCAGCATCGACTACACGGCAGAGCCCATGGCAGGAATCAGCGGTGGTGCCAATCCTTCAGCCTCGAGCTGGTATCAGGCTGTGGTGCTCGATCTGTCCCTGAGCAGCGGTTTTGGCAAAAGCCAGCAGCACTGGAATGAACTGGACCACTGGCAGCTCAATGTGCAGCTGACCAACGACGCCGGCAATCCTGATCTGAACAAAGATCTGGGATCTGCCTTCACGTTGCAGACCCTGGTGAATCCTGTGGGGACCTGGATCACCGAAGCCTCCGTGGTCAGAAATCGCGGTGAAAGCTGGTGGCAAGCAGAGCTTGGCGTGATGTCGCTGGATCCTGTCATGGCTGGAGAACCAGGCTTTATTTCTGCTCCCGCCATGGGCAGTTACATCAGCTCAGTCCTCAACAACACGTTAAACCTGCTGATTGTGGGAGTACCGATTGATCCTTTCATAGCTCCTGGAGTCAAACTTCAGGCTCATTCGGAATCTCTTGGTTCACTGGAATATGCTTACTTCTACCTGAACCCTCAGACCAGTCTTGCGGCCAGCCTTGGTGTTGATCCAGGGATCCCCAATGTGCAGGGCGGTGTTCAGGCTCTGCAATGGGAAACCAATCCGCTCCGATCCAGAACTGATCTATCGGCAGAGATCAATATTCCCAATACAAAGGAGACTGTGATCAGACAGTTACCACTGCCTGAAGTTCAGCTCGGAGGCTATTTCTCATCAACGCGCCTCTTAGTCGACAATGCAAAGGAGCTTGGAGAAGGAATCAACCGCGGCGTTTACGGATCACTCACCTGGCCTGTGGATGTGCCGATCGGAATCGACAATCGAGTTTGGGCTGGTGGCACCGTCAGCCTCGACCCTGCCAATAACCCTTACCCGACCTTCATCGCAGGTGGGTGGTTAAGCCAAGGAATCATTCCTGGCAGACCACTCGATGTGCTTGCACTCGGTCTTGGTCGAACCAGTTTCAGCCCGACCATCAACCCTGGGCTGAGTTACGAGGGAACAATCGAGTTGAATTATTCATTTTATCTTTCAGAGATTTTGCAAATTCAGCCAGTGATGCAATGGATTATCAATCCAGGTGGAGAGGGCAAAGTGCCAGGCATCTGGGCCGGAGGCGTACAAATCAATTTGAGTCTTTAAAAGTCAGCGATAGTTCTCAAACTGAAGCGGCACATCCAGCTCGTCTTCTTTTGAACGTAACAACTGAATCACCTGCTGGAGATCATCCTTGCTCTTACCTGTCACCCTGAGACTGTCACCCTGAATGGCCACGGTCACTTTCTTGAGCTCGTCACGCACCATCTTGCTCATTTTCTTGGCCAGTTCCTGACTGAGTCCCTTCTTGAGCTTGACCATTTGCTGCACACGGTTACCACCCACTGTCTCCGCCGGCTGGAAATCAAAAATCTTCAGAGATAGGTTTCTTTTTGTAGCCTTGGCCCGCAGAATATCTTCAACAGCTTGCAATGTCATATCACTGGCGGTGGTGATCACAACAGCGGCGTCTTCGAGATCGATCTCCGTGCCGGAATCCTTGAGGTCATAGCGCTGGGAAACGTCCCTACGAACCTGATCAAGCGTATTCACCAACTCCTGACGGTCAAAGTCAGAGACCACATCAAATGAATACGAAGCCATTGATCAAGCGTCAGTGGTTGGAGGCTAGCAATGCTCATGAAACCGCTCCTAATAGGACATCTGACAAGGGGTGGATAGTGAAAGATGTTCATCTTCAATCAGCAACTCCATTCCAAAACCGCTTCAGAAAGGGCATGACAAAGACGGATACAGACGACTTGGCGAAGCAGACGGTGTGATCGCATCGATCGACAGTCGATCACTATCCTTTCAACCGCGATTGGCTTGTTTGTGTTCATTACGGACCTTCTCACCAGGACGCCCGCAGCGCCCTATGCCTTGTCACTCGTGTTCTCGGGAGCTGTCGTGATTGCAAGCATCCTTCCCCTGGGTGCCGCCCGATCACAGGCTGATTTCACCCTCGACGACATGCAGGCTCCCAGGGCCATGTTCGCCCGTCTTCCCGAGTGGGGAAAACGGGCCAGCTGGGCGCATCAGAACAGCTTTGAAGCGTTCAGCCTGCATGCTCCAGCAGCACTTCTGGCCCTGATCGCCGTGCTTCAGATCGGACCACTTCAAGGGCTTGCCATTCCCGCAGCTTTGCTCCAGCCGCTTCTGCGTCTGATTTATCTGCCGGCCTATGTGGCCAACATCCCTCCCCTGAGAGGACTGTGCTGGGCCGGCGCCCTGGTTTGCACCGGCATCCTCTACATCGAGGGAGTCAAAGCTCTGCTGATCGTTTAACTCTTGCCCTGCTGGAATTGCTTCAGGGCCGCCAGCAGTGACGCAGGCGACTGGGGATCCACCATCAGCACGCTGCCGGCTGGCGAGTCGGCCATTCGTTGCCCCATGGCCATCCAGGTCTCCGCAAGCATCAGCCGAACAGCTTCTTCAGCCTCAGGGCTCTCAGCCAGAGCCCTTGCCATCACGCGCGCCGCTTCCGACTTCGCTTCAGCCATCACACCTTGCTGCTTGGCCTGAGCTTCGGCCTCAAGCAGGATCGCCTCCTTCTGGGCACGGGCATCAAGAACGAGCGCCTCTGCACGGCCACGAGCTTCATTCAACTGGGCTTCCTTTTCCCCCTCGGAACGCAGAATCGCAGCACGCTTTTCCCGTTCGGCAGTCATCTGAGCCTCCATGGCCTGCTTGACTCCCGGAGAGGGGTTGATATCGCGCATTTCAACGCGAGTCACTTTCACTCCCCAGGGATCGGTTGCCTCATCAAGCTCCTTGAGCAGAACCTCATTCACTTCACTGCGGGTGGTGAAGGTCTGATCCAGATCCAGCTTGCCCATCTCGGCACGAATCTGGGTCAACACCAGGTTCACCATCGCTGCCTGCAGATTGTCAACGGCGTAATACGCCTGGGAATGCTCAAGCAACTGCCAATACACCACCGCATCGACCTCGATGGAGACATTGTCTCGGGTGATGCAGAGCTGGGGAGGAATATCCAGCACCCGTTCTTTGAGTGACTCGTGACTGACCACGCGTTCGACCACGGGAATCACGACGGAGAGCCCTGGCTGCAGCTCACGGTCGTACTTGCCGAGCCGCTCAACAAGACGGGAGCGACCACCGCTGGTCACCTTGACACTGCCACTGCCGAGAAGTGCGATCAGGATCAGTGCAGGCAGGCTCAGCAGCGCTTCCATGACGATTGGATGTCTTAGGCGACGCTAGTCCCCAAAGTGAGGCGAACAAGCCACCTGTCATGCCACCTCTCTGGACTCCTTTGATCTGGTTGCTGGTGGCAGGCGTGCTGCTGATCGTGGAGCTCGTGCAACCCAGTTTCGACGGGCTGATGTTCGCCGTCATGGGCGGGCTTGTCGTGTCTGTGCTGACGGCCTTGCTGCCGCTGCAGGTCTGGATTCAGATCATCCTGTTCAGTCTCATCACCTTGCTGGGAACGCTTTGGCTGAGCCGCTGGTCAGCCCAGCGCAATCCAAGGCCTGGACGTCGACGGTTGAAAGACGACACGGCAGAGGTGCTGGCAACGATTGAGCCCGGAGGAGAAGGGAGGGTTCGCTGGCATGGTCAGAGCTGGGCGGCCAGTTCACTGGATGTGGAGACTCCCCTCCTGGCCGGAGATCGCGTGCTTGTGATCAGCAGGGAGGGCACCAGGCTCAGGGTTCTGCCGACCCCGCCTACGCCCTGAGCTTCAATCGAAAAACAGCAGGCTGACAACCTTCCCCATGTCCTCGGCATTGCGACAACTGGCGAGAAGTGTCTCGCTGTCATGAAAAGCCAGGCAAATCAGTTGATCACAACGGCTGATGATGTCCTGGTTACAGAGGCTGCTGGCCATCGGCAAAGGCAGATCGTCATGCTCAGGCTTTTCGATCAGATGCAGAACATTCTCCAACTGATCACGGATCTCAGGCCCCTGACGACTGAGACTCTGAGGCAGAAGAACCGTGAGCTTGGAGGCATCCACAGCGAGAACGCCCCGGATCACCGCTGCATTGACCCCCTGCGCACCTGAGGTGACCAGAGAGTGGCCTTCCTGAGCAAGCGATCTGGCGATCAACTCGATTAGATGGATGGCAACCACAGGAACATGGCGGCTGCCGAGGATGGCAATCCTCCGCGCTCCCTTGTCCTGGAGCAAGGCCAATTCCTGCGCGAGGGTGTCCACCCTGTCCATTGCAGGAAGATCAAGGGATCGGCTCAATGACTACCTGCGAGCGTTCCTAGAAGCTAGCAGCGATGAACCCTGTCGGGACCATCACTTTGAGCCGATTGCAAGGTGCTCCAGTCCCACGGCGCTGAGCAGGTCCGCAAGGCGGCAGTGTTCTTCCACGAGACGGAAGGCGTAAGTCGCTTTCACCGCCTCGTGTAGACGCACATGACCGAACGCCTGTTCGATCACTTCAACGGTCCCGAGTGTGTCCTGCTCGACTTTGAGCAGTGGCACCTCCAGTTCGTCCGCTCGACTGATCAGCTGGGGAAGCGGATCTCCGGCACCCGTCAGAATCAGACATTGCGTGGATGCCTCCAGGGCTGCCAGCTGGATATCGGTGCGATCTGCTCCAGTGACCACAGCCATGTTGCGGCGTCTGCGGAAGAACTCCATCGCTGAGTTCACATTCATCGCCCCGATACTGAGCGTCTCGACCAAGAGGTCGAGTTTCTCTCTGCAGCAGATCACCCGCGCATCCAGCCGACGCACGAGTTCGCCCACCGTGACGCTGCGCAGCAGAGGCGATCGGGGCATCACACCGAACACCTTGATGCCAAGTGCCTGAAGAGACGGCACCACATCACGTTCCAGGCTTTCCACATCATCCGGAATGACTGCATTCAGCACCACCCCGCGCAGTCGGTCACCGAGCTGCTGACTGGCGGCCAGCAACGCATCGACGCTGCGACTGTCTTCCCAGAGATGCACGAGCACCACCGGTGCATCGAGATCGCTGGCCAGTTGCACCAGGCTCAGTCCGTAAAGCAGGCCTTCATGGAGATTGCCGGCGGCTTCGAGCAGGGTGACACCATTCTCTGACTGCTGAAGACTGTTGCGTAATTCTTCCAGCCCCTCACCGGCCTCCAAGGTTCCGTTCGCAAGCCGTTGCTGTGCGGTATCAGGGGAGAGCAGATGCAGGGAAGGGATCAGGTCCTGAGGGGGCAACCCGAGGGTCTCTCCGACAAAACGGACGTCGTCATCGATCAACGATGAGGGCAGCACACCTTGATCGGATTCCCAGTCCATGCTTGTGGCAAGCGGTTTACCGAAAAGGACCCGAATGCCAACCGAGCGCAGATGCCTTGCAATCCCGAGCACTAGGGCGGACTTGCCACTGAAGGGTTCACAGGATCCAATCAGCAGCGTTGAGCCCATCAGGGAAGTCTGAGGTTGATGCCCTTAATTTAAGGGGAACCACTATCAGCAATCTGCTCAAGCAACAACCACTGCCAGAAGCTGTCCGGCAAATCCTGACGGCCACCTTCATCAGCTTGCATCAGCCAATCCAGCAGTTGATGCGCGGGGCATTCAAACGGATAACGCTGATCAGCCCGGTCCTGAAAGCGCAACTCACAGCGACACGCCTGCAGCGGGGCATTGGCAGCACTCCAGCTCAGCACGTACCGATGGGGCTGTGCATCACTGCGGGCACGCGCGCCTTCGAACTGTCCCAACGGCAATCGTTCAAGTGCACGTCGCAGGGCCTGCTCTCTGCGAAGCCCACCGCAGTAAGGAGCGAACAGCGCCAGTTGAGCGTCTCCGGACGGACTGGACAACGTCATACCGTCGAGCTGTTCCAAGCATGCACCAGTTCACCGCCATGGCCCAGCCTGTGCCAAGGACATCTGATTCGAGCTCCATTGCAGAAACCTGGGCAGGTCGCAGGGTGGGAATCACAGGAGCAGGAGGTGAACTGGGTCGTGCACTGACTCGACGTCTCAGACAGAAGGGCGCCTGGGTCATCGCTCTGAGTCACCGCCCCAAACCGACCGAACTGAACAGCTTGACCGGACCTCAGGAGTGGGTCTGCTGGAGCTGCGGAAAGGAGGAGGAACTTGATTCCACCTTGCTGGATCTGGATGTGCTCGTTCTCAACCACGGCATCAATCCCGGAGGCGATCAAAGCCCTGAGAGCCTGAACAGGGCCCTTGAAGTCAATGCCCTCAGCCAATGGAGGCTTTTGCAGCGCTTTGAGCAGCTTGAGAGGGGCCTCCAGCCACCGGCGCATCCACCGGAGCTATGGGTGAACACATCGGAAGCGGAGATACAACCGGCACTCAGCCCTGCTTACGAGCTCAGCAAGCGCCTGATCGGCCAGCTCGTGAGCCTGCGCTGGAGCGCTCCTCGTCAGGAGAGGACCAGGCTGCCGAAACTGCGCAAACTGGTGCTCGGCCCATTTCGTTCGAACCTTAATCCGATCGGAGTGATGTCAGCTGATTTCGTCGCAGGCCAGATCCTCTGGCAGGCCGACCTGGGCCTGCCACTGATCATCGTCACCCCCAATCCAATCACCTTGCTGACGATGCCTCTGATCGAGCTGGGGCGATTGGCCTACAACAGGATCCTGTGGCTTAATCGCCACGATCCGTGAGAATTTCGCATCCGTCGGAGGTCACGACGATTGTGTGCTCCCACTGGGCAGACAGGCTGCCATCACGCGTGACCACAGTCCAGCGGTCCCTGAGCGTGCGACAGGCTTTGCTGCCGGCATTGAGGATTGGTTCCACCGCCAGGGTCATGCCAGGTCGCAGTTTGACGTTCGGCATAACGTCCGTTCGGAAGTTGAAGACGGAGGGTTCTTCGTGAAGATTGCGGCCCACACCGTGCCCCGTGTAGTCCTCCACCACACTGAATCCCCCTTCATGGACGCGGTCCTCAACGGCTCCAGCGATGTCGAGCAGCGTGTTGCCTGAGCGGATCTGCGCCAGTCCTGCCATCAGTGACTCCTGAGCCACCCTACTGAGGGTGGCTGCCTGCTCACTCACCTCACCAACGCAGATGGTGACGCAACTGTCGCCGTGATAGCCCTCGAAGAATGCTCCCGTATCCACCTTGAGCAGATCGCCGGCATGAATCACCTTTTTGTTATTGGGGATGCCGTGCACCACCTCGTCATTGATGCTCGAACAAATGCTTGCGGGGAACCCGTGGTACCCCTTGAAGCTAGGCGTTGCACCCATTTCTCGAATGCGCCGCTCGGCATGGGCATCCAGATCAGCGGTGGTCTGACCAGGCTCGACCATTTCCATGATCTCGCGAAGCACAGTTGCCACGATGCGACTGGCCTTGGCCATGATTTTCAGCTCTCTCGCCGATTTGATCTCCACGCCCCGACGTTGCTGAATGCGCGGGCCTGTGGCCGTCACGCTTCCGGTTTTGGTTGAGGAAAGCAGGTCAGCGAACAAGTTCATCGGTGATTCCTTCGGGCAGTCCCGACGTCCTGCTGTCACGCTATCAATGGTGACGAGCTAATGCCGGTGGCTCTCTGGATGGCACGACTGCGGCGCTGGCACAGCAAAGTGGCGCCTTTGGTTCTTCTGCCGTTGATGACCACAGTCATCACGGGCCTGAGCTATCGAGTGGCACGTGATTGGTTCGGAGTGAGCCGCGACAGCGCCCACTGGCTGATGAGCCTGCATGAAGGGGAATGGCTTGGGCCGCAGCTTGAGCCGGTGGTGGTTGTCCTCAATGCACTGGGCGTGCTGTGGATGTTGATCACCGGCGGAGGAATGATGCTGCAGTCTTGGAGAAACGCCTGGAAGAAACGCTCAGTGGACGGCGGGCCGGCAGGGTAAGCTGGTTGTTTGGCGTGATTACCCGGAGCTGGGATGGCAGCGGACCAGAAAGACACATCTGCACAAGACAACGCAGACAGCGCAAGTACTGAGAACGAGTCCCCGAAGACTGCTGCTCCAGCTGCCACGGCTGAACGCCTCAATCCTGCTGAGTTGATCAGACAGTTTGAGCAGTCGCAGCAGAAAACCGATCTTCCTGACATTTATGTGGGCGATACCGTGCGAGTCGGCGTTCGCATCAGCGAAGGAAACAAGGAACGCGTCCAGCCCTACGAGGGGGTGGTGATCGCCAAGCGTCACGGCGGGGTGAATCAAACCATCACGGTTCGTCGGATTTTTCAGGGCATTGGCGTTGAGAGAGTTTTTATGCTGCATAGTCCTCAAGTGGCCTCCATCAAGGTGGAGCGCCGAGGTAAGGTACGTCGGGCGAAGCTTTTCTATCTGCGGGAACGGGTGGGCAAGGCCACCCGCGTGAAGCAGCGCTTCGATCGCTGAGGTTTAGGCCTCGTTCAATCCAATGCCATCGCGTTTGTGATGGTCGAGGGGTTCATCGCCTTGCGCCGTTAGTTCAGTTGGTAGAACGCAGGTCTCCAAAACCTGATGTCGGGGGTTCAAGTCCTCCACGGCGCGTCCGATGGCCCCTTCTGCAGTTTCCTAGTTTCGAGCATGGAGTTGGATCTTCAACCTGGTGATGTGGTCAAGGTCCTCGAATCAGCCGCCCTCGGCTGGGTTCGTGCCCGTGTCATTCGCGTCAAATCCGGAGGGCGTGTGGTCGTTCAAAGCGACCAGGGCCGTGAGTTCACTGCGCGTGGCAATCAGGTCCGTCTGATTGAGCCTGCAGGTTTCCGTCCCTGACCAAAACGTATCCATCCCTGCAAGGGATCACGGAGGCCGGTGGCTGTGCCCACCGGTTTTTTGTGTCTTCCGAGAGTGCTTTCAGGGAGAACATTCTTAGTGTCTGAACAGGGTTTTCACCTCTGGTGAACAGATGAGCAGTCTTGAGGCGGAACCCATGTTCTGCTTGAAATTGAGGTGTGCTCGGGTCCATTCATCTCCACTGGAACAAGCTTTCCAAGGGGGCCCTCAACCGACATCTGAAAAGCGAACCTGTCGCCATGACTGATACCAATTCAGAAATGGTGGGTTCTGAAGCCAAATTGTTCTGGACCCGACCCACGCGCGTATTGACGGAGGGCAGGGCAACAGTCGATACTTTCGAAGTCGCGCAAGTGACGCAGATCAGATTCCAACGGACGAGCACCGTCGATCTGAATCCGATCTGGGACCGTAGTTCAACCGGTTAGAGCACCGCCCTGTCACGGCGGAAGTTGCGGGTTCGAATCCCGTCGGTCCCGTTCTTCATCCCGAGCCACACCATGGTGCGTGTTCGTCTGGCCCCAAGTCCAACGGGCACTCTCCACATTGGTACGGCAAGAACAGCAGTTTTTAACTGGTTGTTCGCACGAAACCAGAAAGGTCAGTTTCTGCTGAGGATTGAGGACACTGACAAGGAGCGCTCCAAGCCCGAGTTCACCGCCAACATTCTTGCTGGCCTCTCATGGCTTGGTATTGACTGGGATGAAGATCCCACGATTCAGAGCGAGCGGGTCAACGAGCATCGTGCCGCCATTCAGAAGCTGCTTGACCGAGGCCTTGCCTACCGCTGTTACGCCAGCGAAGAGGAGCTCGCAGCCATGCGAGAGGTCCAGAAAGCTGAGAACAGGGCACCTCGCTACGACAACCGACACAGACACCTCACAGCGGAGCAGCAAGCTTCGTTTCAGGCTGAAGGCCGTGAAGCGGTGATCCGCTTCCGGATCGATGACAGTGAGGAGATCCACTGGCGTGATCTTGTCCGTGGACCGATGCATTGGCGTGGATCAGATCTAGGCGGTGACATGGTTATTGCCCGTCGCGCTCCCGCGGACCAGATCGGTGACCCTCTCTACAACCTTGTGGTTGTGGTCGATGACGCGGCCATGGCGATCACGCATGTCATCAGGGGTGAGGACCACATCGCCAACACCGCCAAGCAGCTGTTGCTCTACCAGGCTCTTGAGCTGCCCGCCCCGATCTTCGCCCATACCCCCCTGATCCTCAATGCGGAGGGGCGCAAACTGTCCAAGCGTGACGGCGTCACCTCGATCAATGATTTCCAGGCGATGGGTTACACGGCGGAGGCGATCGCCAACTACATGACCCTGCTGGGCTGGTCTGTTCCCGAAGGGATGGAGGAACGCTTCACTCTCTCGCAGGCAGCCGAAGTGTTCAGCTTCGATCGAGTGAACAAAGCCGGTGCGCGTTTCGACTGGGACAAGCTCAACTGGCTCAATGCACAGGTGCTGCATGGCCTCACACCGCAGCAACTGCTGGAGGACATCTCGCCGCTCTGGCGCGAGCAGGGATGGAACCTCCCTGAGGACGTGAGCTGGAGCCTCGCTTTGTGCGAATTGCTCGGCCCCTCTCTCACCCTGCTGAAGGATGGCATTGACCAGGCACAACCATTTTTTGTCTGTCCTGAGCTTGAGGACGATGGGCTCAAACAACTTGAAGCCGATGGAGCCAGGAGGGCGATCGTTCAACTTGTGGAGTCGCTCGAGAGTGATCCATGGGACGGCAATGGCACCGCACAGGCACAGGAACTGCTGACCAATGCCGCAAGCAAAGCCGGAGTCAAAAAGGGTGTTCTGATGAAATCGTTGCGTGCTGCTCTGCTGGGCCGTCTCCAGGGACCGGATCTGATCACAACCTGGTCATTGCTGGCCAGGGTCGGGCAGGACCTGCCCCGTCTGAAGCGCTGCCTCACCTGACTCCTCGGGATCAGACTGAATCAGGCCTAAAACACGTGCCAAGGGCTGGGCCGTCAGTCCCTGGAATCCCACAGTCATCAGAATCGTGAGAAAAACCAGACCCTGAAGTCGGCCTGCCCCGAGAATCCCGGCCTGTTCAAGGCGAATCGAAAACAGTGATGCCACGGCGGCCGTCACAATTCCTCTTGGCGCGAGCCAACCCATGAAAAGGCGTTGACGCCAGTCAAGTGGCAATCCGATCGTGGCAACGCCCACTGCTGCAGGACGCACAAGCAGCATCAGCATCAGCACACAACTGACACCACCCCAGCCGAGCGGACTGAGTTCAGCCCACGACACATCAGCCGCCAGCAGCGGAAAAAGCATCGTGATCGCCAATCTGGCCAGTTCGCGAATCAGCTCATCCAGCTGAGCGGCCTGCGTGGATGGACGACGGCCCACCACAACACCAGCAGCGACCGATGCCGGCAGACCGGATTCGGGAAGCAGCCACTCGCAGATGGCAAACATGAGAAACAGAACGCCAAGAGTTAACTGCAGCCGCAAGCCGACGGCATGCTCTGAAGGCAAACGTCTCAACAGCTCGGCAAGCAGCCATCCAACAGCGACTCCGATCAGCACCCCACCTCCCAGGCGGAACAGCAGGCCAATCGCCAGACCTCTCCAACCGTAGAGGTCGCCCAGCAGCAGCTCAAGCAGCAACAGTGCCAGCACCGCTCCCACGGGCTCGAGCACCAATCCCTCCGCTTCGAGGACATCCCCGAGGGGAGGAGCCAGGCGGATCTGTTGCACGATCGGCGTGACCACCGTGGGGCCTGTTCCCAACACAATGGCGCTGTAGACCGCAGCCACGGACCATCCCAATCCGGCCAGCCAGTGCGCTGCCAAAATTCCCGCTCCCAGCGACAACAGCAAACGCAGCACGGAAATCCGCAGCACGGTCGCTTTGATGGTGTCTCCGGGCAAGCGCAGATTCAGCCCACCATCAAACAGAACGAGACTCACAAGCAGGCCAACGGTGGTCTCAAGGCCCTCGCCCAGGTCCAGAGGCTCTACGAGTCCAAGACCGGATCGTCCGATCAGCAGTCCTGACAACAGCAACAGCACCACCCCTGGAAGGCCTGACAGGGCGGCAAGCAATCGCGCCCCGGCTCCGGCGAACACCGTGATGCCCCAGAGCAGTCCGAGCCTCTCAGGCGTCATCGATGGATGCGAATTGCGGTTCCACACGCACACCGATGACCGCTTCAGGGCGAATCACCAGATACTCCCCTTCGAGATCCCCAAGGGGAACATTCACAAAAGCCTGACCACTCGCGCCGCTGGCCAGTGCCTGGTACCACTCCTGAAAGGACTCGAGAGTGGGGAAATGCACGACCTCTGTTTGACCTCCAGAGAGGTGAAGCGAAATCTTGTAGCGGCGTGGGGTGCGTGTCATCAGCGAACCGTACAGGCCCAGGGGGAAAGCGGGCTCCCAGCAGCCACATAGAGCGGGTGACGAGGTTGACCGCTGCGGGTGGTGCCGATCACCAGTGGAGGAGCCCCCTGCCCACGCACAGCAAGGGCCCTGGCGAGCATCTTGACCACCTTCTGGTCACGCAGATGCAGGGAGCCCGACGCACCCCAGCCCAACCACAGGTCGCAGCCAGGTGAGCGGGACCATGTCTCGAACCAGCTGTTCAGCACTCGGTCGCAGTCCGGCCCCACAGGATCGATGCAACGTTGCAAGGCCGCTGGGGATGGAGAGATCCTCCCAAACAAATTGAGCACCACAAGCTGGTGATAGCCCCAGGCCCGTGCGAAACCCTGCAGACGTCTCAGCGTGCGGTCGTCACGAACAGCATCGGCCAGGGAAGGATTGAGGCCGACAAACAGGAGAACCTTGAAGGGATCATCCGGTGACGGCCTGAGAATTGGACGACGCAGCATCCAGCGATAACGCCCGCAGGGGCTGAAGGCGGCATCAGCCGTTGAGCAAGGCAAGTGCAGCTTCAAGAATCCTGCCGCTGGCTTGACCATCTCCGAAGGGGTTCACAGCCCTGGCCATCTGCTCATAGGCCTTCGGATCATCGAGGAGGAGTGACGCCTCACGGTTGATTGAGTCAGTGTCCGTTCCGACAAGTCTTGCGGTACCGGCATCAACGGCCTCGGGACGCTCAGTCGTGCGACGCAGCACCAGGACCGGCTTTCCCAGCGCGGGAGCCTCCTCCTGAAGACCTCCGGAATCGGTGAGCAGCAGGGTGCACCCTTTCATTGCGGCAACCAACCGGTCGTAGTCGAGGGGCTCGCTCAGAACCACACGGGGATGGTCGCCGAGCAAAGTTCGCAGAGGCTCCCGAACTGTTGGATTGCGATGCAGAGGCAGCAGCAGGACGACGTCAGGATGGCCTTCAAGAACCTCAAGCATGCCCGCAGCGATGCTGTGCAATCGCTCTCCCCAGTTCTCCCGGCGATGGACCGTGGCCAAAATCACGCGCTGATTGGCCCAGTCGATGGGCAGATCAGAAAGGACAGGGGCCTGCTCAGCCATGCGCAGGAGGGCATCGATGACCGTATTGCCCGTGACCATGACCCGACCGACCACGCCGGAAGCCTTCAGGTTGGCTTCTGAGCGCTCGGTGGGAGCGAAATGCAACTGGGACACCTGGGAGATCAGCCGGCGATTCGCCTCTTCAGGGAATGGATCAAGGAGATTGTCCGTGCGCAGACCGGCCTCCACATGGCCCACGGGGATCTGCTCGTAAAACGCTGCCAGAGCAGCGGCAAAGGCTGTTGTGGTGTCTCCCTGAACCAGAACCAGTCCAGGCGGAAAAGCCTGGAAGTCATCGCGCAGTCCCTGAAGAGCTGAGCAGGTGACGTGCGTCAGCGTCTGACGCGGAGCCATCAGGCCAAGATCCTGATCCGCCTTGATTCGGAAGAGATCCATGACCTGCGTCACCATCTCGCGATGCTGTCCCGTGAGGACAACGCGAGTATCCAGCGCTGAACAGCCCCGGAATTCCTGAATCACCGGAGCAAGCTTGATGGCTTCCGGTCTGGTGCCAAGTACGATCGTCACACGGGGCCTGGCAGCCATAAACAGAGTGTTGATGGCGAGATCCTAAGCGCGTTTCACGCAGCTCTTCTGAAGCATTCACTTGCCAACAGGACAGCTGTGGCGAAGCTGAGCAAAGACGTCGAGGAATTGTGTGAGCCAGCCGATCTTTCCACCGGGCTTTCCCACTGGCGCCGTCTCCCCGCCAGGGCATCCATCACCAGCCGCCACAGCGATCAGCGACGGGAAGGATGGAGCGCCCAGCCTGGAGCAGATCGTACGCATCGCCCATGAAAAGGGACATTCAGACGTTCATCTCGGGGTCGGTGAAATCCCTCGATACCGGGCCCGTGGCGAGATGCTGACGACGGAGTGGCCCTGCACAACTCAGCAAACCTTCCAGCGCTGGCTGAGGGAAATCCTGACGCCGCAGCAGATCGATGATTTCCATCAGATCAAGGAATTCGATGGTGCCCACGCGTTTTCCTTTGTGCGCGTGCGCATCAACCTTCTGGACTCCCTGCGGGGGCCTGCCATGGTTCTGCGGCTGATTCCCCAGACGATCCTGACCCTTGAGCAGCTGAACCTGCCCGATGTTCTGCGTGATCTGTCCTCACGACCCAAGGGGCTCGTCCTGATCACCGGCCCAACCGGATCCGGGAAAAGCACAACACTGGCGGCGATGATCGACTGGATCAATCGAAACCAGAATCGCCACATCCTCACCATTGAGGACCCGGTCGAGTTCGTCCACACAAGCCAAAGCTCACTGATTCGACATCGGGAGGTCGGACTGCACACCCTGAAATTTCACAACGCTCTGAAAGCGGCACTACGGGAAGATCCCGACGTCATTCTCGTGGGTGAGATTCGCGACCAGGAAACCCTGAGCACAGCCCTGGAAGCCTCTCAAACCGGGCACCTGGTGTTTGGAACACTCCACACAAATTCAGCCGTCAAGACCGTGGAGAGAGTGCTTGGCATGTTCCCGCCCGAGGACCAGGAGAGCGTGCGTCGATCTCTGTCGGAGTCACTACTCGGTGTGATTTCTCAGGGCCTCATCCGAACCACAGATGGCAAGCGGGCCGCTTTCCACGACATCCTCATCAACACGGAAGCCTGTAAGGACTACATCCAGCGTGGAGCCCTGGATGAAGTTGAAGAAATCATGCAGCGAAGTGGTTTCGACGGAATGGTTACCACCAATCAATGCCTGCAGAGTCTTGTGGAGCAGGAGAGAGTCGAAGCTGACCAGGCTGTGGCTCAGAGCCTGAAACCGAATGAACTGGCTCAGGCCTTGAGGGGAAGGGGTTAGGCGTGGGGGTTTGATCGTCAGGCGGCTGGGGCGCTGGAAGCGGAAACCCTGATCACGAACAGAATTCCGAGCGACACAGACAAACCCAGCATGGCCAGGCGTCCATTCCAGATTTCTGCCTGGGGCGTAAAACCTCTGCGCCAAGCATTCAATTCACCGGAATCAACCTGTTCAACGTTGTTCTGCTGGCGCGTCTCGGCCTTGATCGACATCACCCTGTTGCAAGTCGCGACACCCTATGCACTGCAGCTCAGAAAGGCGGATTCGATTGATACATAGGAGCGCAGTTTTCGAGAGCCCAGCGTGCTGAAACGCCCAGAGCCAATGAACTGGAGATGGCTGCGGAGTTCAAACGTCCAAGCGCAGCTGCACCCACCATCGCTGCGTTATCGGTGCAATAGCTGAGTGGTGCCAGGTGCACCTCAACTCCCTGTTCAGCACCTCTGGCATGCATGCATTCACGCAACCGTTGATTGGCGGCCACGCCGCCCACCATCACCAGTGTTGACAGATGAAGATCGCAACAGCATCGGAGGCTGCGATCGACCAGTACATCCACAACAACCTGCTGGAAGCTGGCGGCCAGATCGGCCAGGGGCAGTGGCTGATCCCAAGTCCGACAAGCCTCAACCTGGCGAAGCATGGCCGTTTTGAGGCCACTAAAAGAAAAGTCGTAGGGGTAATAGCCCCCTCCAGGTTTTGAGACGCGACCTTTCGGAAGGTTGAAGCGTCTGACATCACCCTCAACGGCAGCAGCCTGAATTGCCGGCCCTCCTGGGTACTCCAGCCCCAGTAGACGAGCAACCTTGTCGAAGGCCTCACCAGCGGCGTCGTCATGGCTGCGACCGAGCCGCTCCAGCGCTCCTGTTGCCTCGACACGTATCAGTTCCGTGTGCCCACCGCTCACCAGCAGAACGAGATAAGGCGGGGCTGGCGGGGACAACGCCAGCCGAACCGAGGCCAGATGGGCTTCAAGATGGTGAATGGCAATGAAAGGTCGGTTGTGAAGCGCCGCCAGAGTGCGGCCCGTCAAGGAACCCACCATCAGGGCCCCAACAAGGCCTGGGGTCACAGTGGCAGCAACGGCATCCAGATCGCTGATCGGCAGTTCTGCGTCATTGAGCGCCTGACCGATCAAATGAGGCAGTGCTTCCACGTGCCTGCGTGAGGCGATCTCCGGCACCACTCCGCCCCACTGGGCATGTTCCTCAATCTGGGATGCAATCCGATGCGACAGCACCTGCAGGCGACCTCCGCTCTGTTCCACAACAGCCGCGGCAGACTCGTCACAACTTGTTTCGAGGGCTAGCACCTTGGCCATGCAGGTCAACAGGCTCCACTACTCTCCATTTGATACATCCTGCCTCCCAAGGGCAGGTTCAACAGGCACCGTTCCGATGCGTCGTTTCTTCGCTCTCGCGCTTTCGGCCCTGCTGGTGTTCGGTTTCGCACCGGTCGCCAGAGCTGATGTAGCAGGGCTGACTCCCTGTTCTGAAAGTGCACGTTTCCAGCAACGTGCCAGTGCAGCCTCAACGCCACAGGCCGTCGCCCGCTTCAAGATGTACAGCAAAGCCTCCTGTGGTGAGGATGGTCTTCCCCATCTGATCGTTGACGGTCGTTGGAACCATGCTGGTGATTTCGTACTCCCAGGACTGATGTTCCTTTACATCACCGGAACCATTGGCTGGGCCGGACGTGACTATCTCAAGGCCATTCGCGGTCGCAAGGATCAGAACATGCTTGAGATCCAGCTGGACATGAAACTTGCGTTGAACTCCGTTGTCAAAGCAGCCACATGGCCTGTTGCTGCCATTGCAGAGTTCAACAGTGGCAAGCTGACTGAAAGTGATTCGAAAATCACAGTTTCACCCCGCTGATTACAAAAGCTCCTTTACCTAACTCTCCAAGGATGAAAAAATTTCTCTCCACTGCACCTGTGGTTGCCGCCATCTGGTTCACGTTGACGGCAGGCATCCTGATCGAGTGGAACAGATTCTTCCCCGACCTGCTGTTCCACCCGCTCTGATTGCTCAAGCTGCGGCCAGCCCCATTAACCGCTCAAGCTCGTCAAGAGCGGTTTGGAGGTCATCGTTGATGACAACAGCGTCAAATTCCTGCTGGGCTTTGAGTTCAGTCTTCGCACGATCCAGACGTCTGGCAATCGCGGCTTCCTCTTCCGTGCCGCGGCCACGGATCCTTTGTTCGAGCTCTGCAAAACTTGGCGGTGCAAGAAAGATCTGCAGGGCTTGAGGAAAGCTGCCGCGCACCTGACGAGCACCCTCAAGTTCGATTTCCAGCAAAACAGGAGTACCCGACTCAAGCCTCTCCAAGACAGGTTGCTTGGGGGTTCCGTAGCAGTTCCCGGCGAATTCAGCCCACTCCAGCAACCCTCCCTCGCTGACCAGTTGGTCAAATGATTCACGCGAGTGGAAGAAGTAATGAATGCCATCCTTTTCACCCTCGCGAGGAGCCCGGGTGGTGGCCGAAACGGAAAGCCAGAGCTGCGGATGACGCTCAAGTAAGCGTGTCACCAGAGTCCCTTTGCCAACGCCGCTGGGGCCTGTCAGCAAAGTGAGCCTGGCGCGGAGATCAGTCGTTGCCATGGCTTGTGTGAGGTCAGGCAGCAGGGTAGGAAGGCATTCCAGTCGAAAGGCCACCGGATAGCGATGGCGAACAGCACGCTTCAGGTGATGGACCTCACCAGCCTTCGGGCGGTGCTGGGGGATCTGCGAACACAGATCATTCCAAGTCGCTTTGAAAAAGCACAACAACCGAATCAGCAGAGCCTGCAGCTGGGCTTCCGAACCCTGACCGGGATGGTCTGGCTGGAACTCAGCTGGCAGGCAGAGGCCGCCAGACTTGTTCAGATTCCCCCTCCCAGCAGGACTGGAAGTGGCAGCACGCTGGCTCAGCAGGTTCAGCACGGCCTGAAGCAGCTGGCCCTGGTGGAACTGGAGCAGCGTGACTTTGAGCGGGTTGTGCTGTTGCATTTCGCCCCACGCCCAGGCGAGGAAAGCGTGCGCACTTTGGTTCTCGAGCTGATGGGTCGCCACAGCAATGTGCTGCTGCTGGATGACCAGAAGCGGATCACCGCGATTGCCAGACAGGTCAGACAGCACCAGTCACGGGTACGGCCCTTGAGCAGTGGAGATGCTTATCTCCCGCCACCATCGCTGCAGAGCCTGCCACCAAGCCTCGAGGAGCCGTTCGAGCAGTGGAAGCGCAGACTGACTCTGGTCCCTGTCGATCTGGGCAAAGCGCTGCGCGACACCTATCAGGGCATCAGCCCCGCTCTGACAAGGCAACTCATCAGCTCTCTCCCAGAGGATGAGCTGCCGTTGCAGCTCTCAGCCAGCACGCCTGTAACAGAGATCAGCGACAACCAGTGGCTGCTGCTGCATCAACGCTGGACGCAATGGCTGAATCACCTCAATCGTGGCGAATTCACCCTTTACCTCGATGAGTCAGGTGGCTATCGCGTCTGGAATGATCCGGCAGACTCAGCAGGTGAAGGTGAATCACTCAGCCTTCGTTTAGGGCTTTATTACCGGAGCCATCTCAACCAGCGACAACTGCTGAGGGAAAGCCAGGAGCTGCAACAGCTTTTGGAACAGAGCCGACAACGGGAACAGGCCCAGCGTCTCGAGCAGGTTGAGCGACTGCATGCCACTGCTGGAGCCGATGATCTTCAACACAAGGCGGATGCCATTTTCTGTCAGGCCGCTCCTGACAGAGACAGCATCGACCAGGCCCAGAAGCTTTACCAGCGCGCCAGACGGCTGCGACGCTCCATTCCTCTGATCGAAGAACGACTGGCCCATCACGATCAACGTCTTGCGCTGATTGAAGGCAGCGCAAGCTTCCTGGCAGATCTGATGCAGGCGGACTGGGACGATGCTGACGATCGCAACCGACAATTGCGCGAGCTGAAGGCAGAACTGGAGGATTTGCTGACTCCTCGCCGTCGCCGTCGCCGCAGCGGTCCTCCACCGGGACAACCTCAGCCACTGGAGATCCGCTCCAAGCATGGACTGGTGATTCAGGTGGGGCGCAATCACCGCCAGAACGAGTGGATCAGTCTGCGTCAGGCTCGCGCAGGTGATCTCTGGTTTCATGCACAGGAGTGTCCGGGAAGCCATGTCGTGCTCAAGGCCTCGGCAGCGGCTGCTTCAGAGCTGGACCTGCAGCTTGCGGCAGACCTTGCAGCCTGGTTCAGCAGGGCGAAGGGAAATCGAAGGGTGCCGGTGGTGATGACGGGCGTGGAACATCTCCAGAGAATTCCTGGCACTGCACCAGGGACCGTGAGACATCGCCAGGCCGAGCTGGTCTGGGCGGAACCGGACCGTGCGCAAAAAACCCTTGAGGCTTGGAACCCCCTAGCCTGACCCAAGCCACCTGCCCAATCACCTCTGACGCCGATCACGCCTGAAGAGTCCCCGAAGCTGTCACCGCCGCCGCCGATTCGGATCGGAGTTCAGGACAGTCCTCCCAACGACGTGGAGATGCCTCTGGTTGATCATCTGGAGGAACTGCGTCAGAGAGTGCTGCGCAGTCTTGTCGCAGTGGTTGTCTGTGCCTTGGCCTGCCTTCTGGCGGTGCGGCCTCTGGTCAGAATTCTTGAAGAGCCCGCCGGTTCGATCCGTTTCCTGCAACTGGCTCCTGGGGAGTTTCTGTTCGTCTCCTTCAAAGTGGCCGGCTATGCGGGACTCACGCTGGCACTTCCCTACGTGCTGTATCAGGGGCTTGCCTTTGTTCTGCCAGGCCTGACCCGTGGAGAGCGTCGACTGATTGCGCCGTCGGTGGCGGGATCAGCTGTTCTGTTCATGGCTGGGCTGGGCTTTGCATGGTGGGCACTGGTGCCTGCTGCGCTGAATTTTCTCGTCAGTTATGGCGCCGATGTCGTTGAGCCCCTCTGGTCGATTGAGCGCTATCTCGACTTCGTTCTGCTGCTCATGCTGTCGACCGGGCTGGCTTTTCAGCTTCCAGTTCTGCAGCTTCTTCTGGGAGTCTTCGGCCTGGTCAACTGGCAACGCATGCTCTCCGCATGGCGCTGGGTCGTGCTGATTTCAGCCCTGGCCGGTGCTGTCCTGACGCCGTCCACGGACCCGGTCACCATGTTGTTGCTGGCTGGGGCAATCACCGCTCTCTACCTGATCGGAGTGCTTCTCGTCGCAGCGGTTCAACGGTTCAGAGCAGAAACTCCTCCAGAGTCCCCTCCCCCTGCAGCTGCAGACTGAGCGCCTTTCCGAGTCGCGGCTTGTCCCGGGTCGTGAGCAACCAGTCACGCACAGTCTCCGCTTCCCCCAGTCTGTTGACGATTTCCAGGACTTCCGCGAGATGAGCCCGGTAATCGGGCTCATCCAGAGGGAAGGACTGTTGCTCGAGGTAAGCCCACATCACCTGGATGTACATCCGCCTGCGCCTGGTGACGAGCTGAAGGTCATAACTGGCTTGCCAGCGAGAGCGCAGCAGGTCGATGACTTCATCGACCGACAGAGGGCGCGACTGCCTCTCGGAGGAGGGATCAGCGAGCACTGATGAAGACCTTAAACATCAATGAAAATCCAGTCTCGGCAAAGTGTGACACGCCCCTATAGCGCCCATAATGGGTCCCATCCAGTGCCCAACGAACGTCAGACATGACTCAGATGCCAGCCGCTGATGTGCCCGGAATGGGCCGCAGGCAGTTCATGAATCTTCTGACCTTTGGGTCCGTGACTGGCGTCGCCCTCGGAGCGCTCTATCCGGTGGTGAACTACTTCATTCCTCCACGTGCTGCAGGAAGCGGTGGAGGCACAAGTGCCAAGGATGAACTCGGCAATCCCGTGACGCTGACGGGCTGGCTGAGTGACCACCCCACAGGTGATCGCAGTCTTGTCCAGGGGCTTAAGGGAGATCCCACTTATTTAATCGTTGAAGGTGAGGACGCCATCGGCAGTTACGGCATCAATGCCATCTGCACTCATCTGGGCTGTGTTGTCCCCTGGAACAGTGGTGCCAACAAGTTCATGTGCCCTTGCCACGGCAGCCAATACGACGCCACCGGCAAGGTGGTGAGGGGCCCTGCGCCCCTCTCTCTGGCCCTCGCCAACGTGAGCGTTGAGGACGACAACGTTTTCGTGAGCCAGTGGACCGAAACCGACTTCCGAACAGGTGAGAAGCCCTGGTGGGGCTGATCAACAACCTTTTTCCCACCGCTCTCTCAAACAAGCCTCCGATGCGCCGAATTCTCTCCACACTTTTCGCAGCCCTGATCATGGGCTTTGCCGTGTTCGCGGCTCCCTCAAGCAGCTGGGCTTACCCCTTCTGGGCTCAGCAGAACTATGCATCCCCAAGAGAAGCCACAGGCAAGATCGTCTGCGCAAACTGCCACCTGGCCAAGAAAATCACCCAGGCAGAGGTTCCTCAATCCGTTCTTCCAGACACGGTGTTCAAGGCGGCAGTGAAAATCCCTTACGAGCAAGGCCTCCAGGAAATCGGTGCAGACGGCAGTGATGTGGGTTTACAGGTCGGAGCTGTGATCCAACTCCCTGACGGCTTCACCCTGGCCCCCCAGGACCGCTGGACTGATGAGATCAAGGAGGAAACGGAAGGTGTTTATTTCACGCAGTACAGCGATGATCAACCCAACATTCTTCTTGTAGGTCCGATTCCAGGTGATCAGCACCAGGAAATCGTTTTCCCTGTCCTTTCACCGGATCCTGCCACCGACAGCAACATCCACTTCGGCAAATACCAGATTTTCGTGGGGGGTAACCGAGGCCGCGGTCAGGTCTATCCCACCGGAGAGAAGAGCAACAACACCGTTTACACCTCTCCCGCCAGCGGCACCGTCTCAGCCATTGAGGATGGCGACAATGGAGCCAAGGTCATCACCATCGACACCGCTGACGGCGAGAGCAGCACGGAAACCATTCCCGTGGGGCCTGCGCTGCTGGTTGGAGTCGGTGATGCCATTGAAGCCGGTGCTCCCCTGACCGATGACCCGAATGTGGGTGGCTTCGGCCAGGTTGATGCTGAAGTTGTGCTTCAGAACCCCGTTCGCATCTATGGTCTGTTGGCGTTCTTCGCAGCTGTTTCTCTCGCCCAGATCATGTTGGTTCTGAAGAAGAAGCAGATTGAGAAGGTGCAAGCCGCTGAGGGTGTCTGAGATCAGTGTTGGTCCCTGCAATTTTCACGTCCCCCGGGCCCGAGCTGTTTCAGCTCGGGCCTTTCGTACTGCGTTGGTATGGACTGCTGATTGCTGTTGCCGTCCTGATCGGACTGAATCTCTCCAGCTGGCTGGCGCGACAGCGCGGCCTTGACGCCAATCTGATCAGTGATCTGCTGCCGATCCTCGTGCTTGCAGCAGTCGTCGGTGCGAGAACTTATTACGTCGCCTTCGAGTGGGGTTCCTACCAACGCTCATGGTGGGATGTGTTCGCAATCTGGAAAGGAGGTATTGCTATCCATGGAGCACTCCTGGGGGGCTCACTGGCGGTGATTCTGTTCTGCCGTTGGCGAAGGGTTCCCTTCTGGGATGTTTTGGACGTGTTGGTGCCCTCAGTGGTACTGGGACAGGCCATCGGGCGCTGGGGGAACTTCTTCAATTCGGAAGCGTTTGGGGTCCCGACCGATCTGCCTTGGAAACTGTTTATTCCCGAAGGAAACCGGCCAGGTGTTTTCAAAACGTCTGAATTCTTCCACCCCACATTTCTCTACGAATCCCTCTGGAACATCGGAATTTTTGTGTTGTTAATGGTTCTTTTCCGACTCGGACGCGAGAGAAAGATCTCGCTGCCGTCAGGAGCTCTCAGCTGCATCTATCTGCTCAGCTATAGCCTTGGTCGCATCTGGATCGAAGGCTTGAGGATCGACCCGCTCTGCCTCGGCGGACAACCACCCTTCTGTGACGGGGGCCTGCGCATCGCTCAGCTGATGAGCCTCGGCTTGATGGCCATTGCAGGCTTCGGTTTGTTCTGGCTGTATGGACGCAAGACGGCTCTTCCGGATCCGGGTCTGAAGCAGGCAGACCCTTCATGACCATGATCTCGATCGTGGGTGCTGGCCCGGGAGCACCTGATCTGCTGACTCGCCGAGCCGAAGACCGCATTTTCAACGCTGATGTTCTGATCTGGACCGACTCGCTGGTCTCACCTCAGATCGCCGATCTTGCCCCCGCCGGATGTGAACGGGTCCGGACCAGCACTCTCACTCTGGAACAGGTTCTGCCCCTGATGATCGAACGTGCCACCAGCGGGAAGAAAGTGGTGCGCCTTCATGATGGCGACCCCTGTCTCTACGGAGCTCTGAGTGAACAGGTCTGCGGACTTGCCGATGCAGGAATCGAGGTGGAGGTTGTTCCTGGCATCAGCGCCTATCAGGCAACCGCTTCTGCCCTGAAGGCGGAACTGACGATCCCAGGCCTGGTTCAGACGATCGTGCTGAGTCGCAGCGGAGGCCGAACAGGCGTTCCTCAACGAGAAGATCTGAGGAACCTGGCAAGCCTTCAGGCTTCGCTTTGTCTCTACCTCAGCGCCCGCCATGTGGATGAGGTTCAATCCACGCTGCTTCAGCACTACCCAGCAGACACTCCGGTCGCAATCGGCTATCGGGTCAGCTGGCCTGATGAATCACTGGACCTGGTCCCTCTCGATCAGATGGCGAAGATCACGCACGATCGCAATCTGATTCGCACCACGCTGTATGTGATTAGTCCAGCCTTTCGTTCAACCAATCAGCGATCGAAACTGTATTCGCCTGATCATGACCATTTATTCCGGCCCAGGCACTGAAAACTGGGGACAGGTGGTGTTTTAAGATTGCACCATCGGGCGATTAGCACAGTGGTAGCGCACTTCCTTCACACGGAAGGGGTCACTGGTTCGAATCCAGTATCGCCCATGGATTTCAAGCCCTTGTTTTGCAGGGGTTTCATCTGATTCCCAAGTTCAGATGCCTTTCAAAAACAACATTATTTAAAGCAACAAAAACCACAAGCCAAAGACCAATTAGCGGATTTGACTATCGAGCTTTTGATCTTGAAAACTCAATCCGCGATTCATTTCGATGATGCAGCCCTGACAAGCCTCCTGAGTCATCTTTGTAATTGAGTCTTGATAGCGCTTCATCCATCAATAGCCTTCTGCATCAAGGGGGTCTGGCAGACCGGTTCCAACTACATTCGGTTCAACAGATTTCATTTGTCATGGCAAAGGGCTACTGGATCAGCACTGGCATGATTCACACCTCGTTGGCCATGGTCCCTTACATCAGCCGACTCACTGAATGGCTACCGACCGTCGGAGCAAAATTTCTTGTGCGTGATGTCCAGTGTGATGTTCGTGAAGGATCCCCTGGTTCCCTGAATGTGATTATCGAGTTCCCATCTCTGGTCTCAGCGGTTTCTGCCTATGAGTCAAAGGACTATCAGTCCCTGATTGAGCTGCGAACACCCCACTCTGATCTCACCCTGTCGATCTCGGAAGAGTTGGTTGCCTAATTCCTCAGGGTGTTGATCACTACGGATGTTTTGAAGGTTTTCGTGCAAGATCATCACGTCTTCGGGTCAACACCGGAGATGCGTCGAACCAAGGAGGGGTGGGACCCTCCTTTTTTTCTTGGCTGATCCACGCTGCTGGACATGACGACCACAGCCCATCCGCAGTTCTGTGAGCAAATGCGCCAAGATCGCAACGATTTTGGATCAGGCGATGCTTCGAATGAAGAACCCGATTCTTCAAAAAATTTGGGCGGTCCTCACCTGGAGATGGCGCATGCAGATCGCCCTCAATGCCCCCTTTGCGCTTCTCTGGGTTGCTGACAAGACCAATCCAGCAGTGCATGCTTTCAACATGACGGCTCTCTCAGCCATGCATGCTGAATGGCTGGCACCGATGATCGGTATTGCCTGAAATTGCATTAGGCAACAGCGATCAACGCTGACGGAGCGTGAGCATCCAAAGCCAGATTGCAAACAGTGTTCCGACTGGAATCACGATCACAAGCAGCTGAGCGATCACCAGATTACGAACTTCGGGGTCCATCGTTCAGAAGGGAATCACAAGCGACCAGCGCTTGCGTCTGTATCGCCATCGCTTGCCCGAGCCCTCCACTTCTGGGACTTCACCTGCATTGAACCCCTTCGGATCTCCAGGATTGTCGCTGACTTCAACAGCCCCTTGCATCGGCAACTCATAGCCCACAAATTGATCACCTTCTTGTTTGCAAGAACGCACCTGATGTTGCGAATAGCTGGTCCATAACCCTGCTCTGCGAACGCTGTAACGACCAGCAGATTCAGCCCACCGACTGCATGCCCGCAAGGCTGACTCCGACGAGTCATAACGTCCGAGGGCCTCAATGAAACTGACGAGGTTGGGAACCTGAGTCACAACCAGAGCCGCCAGAAGCAGCTGAGTCATCCGGGTTGATTTCATCAAGCTGTGCTCACTCCCTCACAATCACCGCAAATCGTGATGCCATGCGGGAAACAAGGCTCAGCCAAGCCTGACCGCAATCAGGGAAGGCTCAATTCCGATGTGGCAACTGTCTCTGTGTGCCTCGTGGCACTGACAGAACAGCAAATCAAGCTTAATTTCACGGCAATTGTTTCAGTGAGGGTCGGATGTGGTTATCGGATTCCGAGCAGGCAAAGGATGGAACAACCGTCTCAACCCTGCAGGAGATCGGTGAACTGCTCCGTCAGGCTCGGCTCGAACAGGGTCTGAGCTGCGAGCAACTGGCTCAGTCCCTGAAAATGGGCAGCGAACAGTTGCAGGCTCTTGAAAATGGTGATCTGCAGAGACTTCCTGAACCGGTTTTCATCAAGGCGATGACCCGCAGGGTCGCCTCCAAGCTCGGACTCGATAGCGACCCCCTGATCACCAGACTTCAAGACGTTCTGCCTGCTCCCAAGGCTGCCAACAACTTCTCGAGTTCCCTGCCCGGAAGTGGTGCTGCCAACGGCGGTGTCGCAAAGGCAGGAGCGTCAAACCGTTCGCAAAGCACCGACAGCGTTTTCATGCCATGGCAGCGCCTGGCTTTGGCTGCTCTGGCGATCGGTGCTGTCACCGGTGGAGCAATGGTGGTGGCCAGTCAGCGTCGATCCATTGAGCCAGCCTCGATCAAGGCGGCAACGATGTTGAAACAACCCACTGCGCCCACACCTCAACCAGCTGCACCTCAGGAGAAGTCCGCAGGCTCGATCTCCATCAGCAGCAAGGAACCCAGCTGGCTCTCAATCCGCAATGGCGAAGGCGAGGTTGTTTATGAAGGAACCCTCTCTGACAGCAAATCCCTGCCTGCAGAATCGAATCTGGAGATCTACGCCGGACGGCCTGATCTGGTCCTGATCAGCAATGGAGACGGAGCACCCAGGCCCCTCGGGCCCATCGATCAGGTGCGCTGGTACAAACTCAATCCTGAACTCTGACTTTGAGGTGCAGACCGGTGACTTCCCTCACCAGTGCTGAACAGCTTTCAAGACTCCACTGTTCAAGGCTGAGGTTCTGATTCAGACGCTCCGGCACCAGCTCCAGGATCAGATCATTGCCTTTCACATCGGCTTTCAACGTCTGAACAACGGGATCGGGACGTCGATCCAGAGCTGCGGCCAGGCGAAGTAACAGAGCCATCTCTGACACTGTTCTGCGATTATCCCGGGTCTGAAGAGCCTGCCAGGACTCATGACGCTTCTTCGGAAGACTGCGACGGTGATAACGGGCGATGGCCGCAATCATCAGATGTTCGGATTCGGAATAACCCAGTAGCTCGCCGTGGCGGATGAGATACCAGGAATGCTTGTGATAAGCACTGAGATTGATGTGCTGACCACAGGCATGGAGCATGGCCGCAGCCCAGAGGAGATCCCGGCCGGATCCGTCATCACGATGCAAGGTCTTGTGGGTGCTGTCGTAAAGATTGAGTGCGTGGCTGGCAACCCGCTCTGCACGGGCCTGATTGACCGCAAAACGTTGCACCTGATGGATCACGGTGCGCTGGCGGATGCTGCTTTGAAAACTGAAGCGGTCTTCCAGGAGGCCATGACGCAACATCCAATCCACGATCAGCCCCTCGCGCAGCGCCCGCTCGCTCAGAACCAGTTCATCAACTCCCAGCATCTGCATTGTTGTTTGCAGGATGAGCGAACCAGGCACGATGATTTCCGCACGCCGATCGTTGATGGCCGCTAGACCACGTCGCTGCTCAGGTGTCATGACGGCCAGACGGTCCACGACACGGTTCAGACGCTGCCTTGAAACCTTGTAACCATGGAGCTTCAGAGGTGGCCGGTCGTCTTCGCTGGCCGCCAAAGCACCGATGGCCATTGCAGTGCCGCTGGTCGCCACAAGCACTGGTGTCTCTCCAGGCTTGATACGTCGATGCACCTTGTCCACAGCAGGTTCAAGCGAACCCTGGATGAACGCCTGCAGAAATGAGCGGCGCTGGGGAGGGATCGGGTCGTCCTTGACGAAATCCCGCTGCAGCCTGACCGCGCCGACGCGTGTGCTGGTGAGAGCACGGGCATCCCGACCATCCGCAAGGATCAGTTCCGTGGAGCCTCCGCCGATATCCAGCACCAGATGGGGACGATCACCGAAGGGCATACCCGACAGCACGCCCAGGTAGATCAGCCGTGCCTCCTCCGGGCCACTGACCAGATCCACATCCAGGTCGAGTTCATCCTTGATTGTCTGCAGAAAGTCCCTGCCGTTTGGAGCCTCCCGTACAGCGCTGGTCGCGGCAACAACGACCTGCTCCACCTGATGGCTCACGGCCAGCTCACGAAAACGGCGAAGGCTCTCCATCCCTCTGGCCATCGCTTCGGGTGTCAGCTCGCCTGTCTCGGGATCTCTCTCTCCGAGACGGGTATTCGACTTCTCGGCCAGATCGATGCTGAAAGTCCCCAGGGCCACATCCACCGAAGCCACGAGCATGTGGGTGGAATTGGTGCCCACGTCAATGGCGGCCACAGTCCTGACTTTTCGCGATCCACTCAGATCACCGTTCGCTGACTGCTTGGCCGATTGATTGCTGGGGTCCACCGCGGGTGCTGGGGAAGACTCGGCACCTGGCATGGCGCACCGTGATGGAGACGAGCCCACTCTGCCATCGGCGCTCCGGGCCGAGTCGCCGCTGATTAAGGTTCCAAAAAACCACGCTTCGGGTTCTGCGCACTGTGACTGGCACGACCTTTTCTCGCGTCATGTCGCCCTGGGTGGCTCTGCTGCGATGGAACAAACCAAGCGGACGCCTGATTCTTCTCGTCCCCGCCGGGTGGAGTCTCTGGCTCGCTCCGGACTCTCCTCCGCCGGCGCTACTGGTGATGCAGATCCTGATCGGCGGATTGGCCGTGAGCGGGGCCGGCTGCATCGCCAATGATCTCTGGGACCAGAGGATTGACAGAGAGGTCGAACGCACACGCCAACGTCCCCTCGCCAGCGGTGCACTGAACCGGAGCCAGGCGACTGCTGGGCTCGTGCTGCTCCTGGCTCTATCCCTTGGGATTGTTCTCAGCCTGTCGTCCCAGATGCTGCTCTGCCTGCAACTGGCAGTCCTGGCCCTTCCTCCGATCCTGATCTACCCATCCGCGAAACGCTGGTTCCCATTCCCTCAGGCACTGCTGGCGATCTGCTGGGGCTTCGCGGTGTTGATCCCCTGGGCGGCATTCACAGGAAGCATCACCCCATCGATCCCCCTTATCAGCTGCTGGTTCTCCACCCTGTGCTGGACCTTCAGCTTCGACACGGTCTACGCCATGGCCGACCGTCCGGATGACGCGCGGCTCGGCCTGCGCAGCAGCGCATTGACCCTCGGACGCAACGCCATCCGGACCGTTCGAGCTGGATATGGGCTCACATCGGCATCCCTGGCCGTAGCGGCCGCAGCCGCCGATGTTGGGGTGTTCTTCTGGCCCTTCTGGGTCATCGCCACCATTGGTCTCTGGCGCTCCACACAAACCCTGCGAGCCAGTGAACAACAGCCAGCAACGGTCTATGCCCGCCATTTCGGGCGTCAGGTCCAGATCGGAGCCTTGCTGCTCGTCGGCCTTGTGCTTTCTCGTCTGAGCTGATGCAGCCATCCGAACCTCTCTGGCCAATGCCCGCTCCTTTGCAGTTGGGCGACAACGTCACCATTGCGGCTCCAAGCTCGGCGATCTGCGATGAAGCCAGCCTGCATGCAGGGATCGCCGTGCTCGAGTCATGGGGGCTGACAGTGAACACCCCGACCTGCCTGGGTCGGCACTGGGGCTATCTGGCAGGGCGCGACAGCGCACGATCCAGCGATCTGTCTGCTCAAGCGGGGAGCGCACTGCTGGCCTGTGCCCGAGGCGGCTGGGGCGCCGCCCGTCTCCTGGAACATGCCGTTGCCTGGAAGGAAGGGTGGTTTCTTGGCTTCTCCGATGTCACAGCCTTGCTCTGCAGCCGCATGGCGAGCGGCTTTGGAGGCGGCATCCATGGACCGCTGGTCACAACGCTGGCTGGCGAACCTGTCTGGAGCCAACAGCGTCTTCATGATCTGCTGTTTGGGCATTCGGTTGCCCCCCTTCAGGGGACGAGCTGGGCTGAAGGCATCGAATCCGGCCCATTGATCACGGTGAATCTCACGGTGGCATCCCACCTGCTCGGCAGCCGTCACCTACCCGATCTGCGTGGAGCAATCCTGGTGATCGAAGACGTGGGTGAAGCTCCGTACCGCCTTGATCGAATGCTCACCCATTGGCGGCTTGTGGGGGAACTTCAGGGGCTAGCAGGCATTGGTTTCGGGCGATTCAGCGGTTGCGACGACGCTGAGCAGAGCGATCCCACACACACGTTCAGCTTGGAGCAGGTGCTGCGTGAACGCACTCAGGACCTGGGTTGTCCTGTGGTCGCGGATTTGCCCGTGGGTCACGGAAATGGAGGCAATGCAGCCCTGCCGATGGGCGTGCCCGCTCAACTGGATGGCAACAGCGGCACCCTGAGCCTGGAGCTGTCGACTCAACGCTGAGCAAGCACAGCCTCAGCCACGATGAGATCGAACGGCGTGGTGACCTTGATGTTGGCGGGGCCGGCATCCAGCACCCGGACTGGCCATCCCAGGCGTTCAAACAGGGAGGCATCGTCGGTGACCGACCAACCGAGGGCCCTGGCCTTTGCATGGCCTTCACGCAGAGCAGCAACAGCAAAACCCTGGGGTGTCTGCGCTGCCCAGAGCTCTGCTCGATCCGGTGTTTCAGCAATGAGTCCCCCACCGTTCACACGCTTGATCGTGTCGGTTACAGGCGTCGCAGCGATCACAGCATCACCGCCCAAAACCGAAGCAGCGCAGCGATCGAACAATCCTGGATCGACAAGACAGCGGGCACCGTCATGAATCAGCACATGCTCCGCGTCCCCCGGGAGTGCCACCAAGCCTCGCTCCACCGATTCCTGGCGTGTGCTGCCACCTTCGATCCAGGCAACAGGCTTGGGCGCAGCCTGCAGGAGGGGGGCAATCTCGTGCTGATCGCCAGGCTGACCGATCACCCCGATCCAACCGATCTCCTCAGCCGCGAAAGCCGACTCCAGCGTCCAGGCCAGCAAAGGCCTGCCCCGAAGCTTGAGCAGGAGTTTATTGCGATCAGCCCCCATACGCCGGCCGCTGCCCGCTGCGGCAATCAACAGATGCACAAGCGACTCCTGCTGCCAGCAGTCTGAAACGGCCTCCATACAATCAGCTCGCACCACCTGTGCTGCTGGTTCATGCGCGTTCTCGCTCTCAGCCCCGGAAGCCTTCAACAGCAGCTCGAGCGCCTGCCGGCTCTCGCTGCTGCCGCTGATCAGCTTGAGGCCAGCCTCCAGGTGGCCTGCGATCCATCCCATCGCGCGCTCTGGACCATGCTGCCCGCGGTGAAGAAAGTGATTCCCTTCCCGTTCGAAGCGACTCCGAACCTCTCGGATTGGGCCAACCTTCTCGGGCTGGTCAGGGAACCTGACTTCCAGGCCTGCCTCAATTTCGCCACAGGGAGGCAGGTGAATTTGATGCTGTCGATGAGCCATATCCCGATGCGGGTGGCCACGGAAGGCTTTGCCAGTACGGCCTCAGCCACGGTTGAAGCAGGCTGGACGCCGCAGAAACTTGAAGCGTTTCTGTCCCCGATGGGCGTTTCTCTGAATGCCGATGCCTTCCGCCTCAGCCTGCCTGCGGATGCCATGGAGAAAGCCCGCAGTGCTCAGCCCGCAGGAGATGGTCCTCTGCTGCTGCTTGCCCCCGGGGCATTCCCTGGTGACTGGCCTCAGGAACGCTGGACGTCACTCCCGGAGACCATCCGCAGCAAGCTGCCCCAGTTGCGCAGCCTTGTTCTACCGACTGACATGCCCGTCGCCGAGCGTGCCGCTGCCGTTGCCTGCGCTGATGTGGTGCTCAGCAGTTGTTCCCTGACCCAGCTGATTGCCACCTACTGCGGGCTGCCGCTGGTTGCACTGGGTGCCAAGACAGACCAGCTTCCCCAAAGGGACATGATTCGCAGGCTCGACACGGATGATCTGAGTTCTCTGTCGGTCCCGGATGTGATGCAGGCTCTCGGCTTCTGATGATGCGCCCCCGGCGTGGCAGACGACAAGGTCTGCTCCGTGGCCGTCCACATCAACTGAAACTCCTCGCACGTCCCTGGATGCTGCCGGGACTGGCATTGACCGCGTTAGTCCTCGCAGGAGCCATCGGTTACCGAATCACCGAAGGATGGGATTGGGGGGATTGCCTGTGGATGGTGCTGATCACGATCAGCACCATTGGCTATGGGGAAGTGGAGCCTCTCTCCCAGCCAGGGCGATTGGTCACGGTTTTGATCATCGCCGGAGGACTGCTGGTTGTTCAGCTTTCGATTCAGCGTGTGCTGGGGTTGTCAGAATCCGGATACTTCCGTCAGGTACGGGAGCTGAGGTTTCGCCGGATGCTGCGGCGCATGCAGGACCACGTCATTCTCTGCGGCTACGGCAGGATCGGTCGTGAAATCGGCGAACAGCTGCTGCTCGAAAAGGCACCGGTACTCGTGGTCGAACTCGACCCGTTGCGCAAAAAAGCGGCTGAAGAACGCGGACTGAAGGTGCTCCAGGCCGACGCCACTCTGGATGAAACACTGATGGAGGCCGGCCTCGATCGTTGCCGAAGTCTGGTGACCGCATTGCCCAGCAATGCAGCCAATCTCTACGTGATCCTGAGCGCCCGGGGACTTGAGAAGCGATGTCGCCTCATCGCCCGAGCTGACAGCGAGGAAGCAGCGGCCAAGCTTGAACTGGCTGGTGCCAGTGTGGTGGTGAGCCCCTACGTGGCAGGCGGTCGGCTGATGGCGACGACGGCCCTGCGACCACTGGCCGTCGACTTCACGGATCTTTTGGCGGGATCCGACTGCGAAATCGAGGAATTCCGCCTCAGTGAAGATCCTCTGCTGATGCGTCAGATTGCTCACCGCAGCCTGCAGGAACTGGACCTGGCAAGGCGCACCGGCGCCATGGTGCTCGCCATTCGTGACAACAGCACCCTGCTGGCCAACCCCAATGGGGAGGTGACCCTGGCCCCGGGCCAGATGCTTGTGGTGATGGGTAGCAAGCAGCAACTGGAGGACCTGCGTCAGATTCTTGGTGACGCCATTGACGCAGTGGAAACCATGCGAGGCATGCAGGCCACTGAATGAAAGCTGGTTCTGCAGGTCCGTACGATCAGCCGGTCACAGGTCCTTGCATGAGCAGCATCCGCACCCTCGATGGCCAGATCGCTCTGGTGACAGGAGCCAGCCGTGGAATCGGTCGAGCCGTCGCCCTCGCCCTGGCTGAGGCCGGTGCTGAGGTGGTCGTGAACTACTCCAGCTCACCTGATGCGGCCGATACGGTGGTCAGTGAGATCCGGGAATCTGGAGGTCAGGCCTATGCCCTTCAAGCGAATGTGGCCGACGAGGAGGCTGTGAACGGTCTGATCAAGGCCGTGATCGAGCGCAGTGGAAGGATCGACATTCTGGTTAACAACGCCGGCATCACCCGCGATGGGCTGCTGATGCGGATGAAGACCGAAGACTGGCAGGCGGTCATCAATCTGAATCTGAGTGGAGTCTTCCTCTGCACCAGGGCCGTGACCCGCCCGATGCTCAAGCAGAAAAGCGGACGGATCATCAACATCACCTCTGTTGTGGGCCTGATGGGCAACGCCGGTCAGTCCAATTACGCCGCAGCCAAGGCAGGCGTCGTGGGATTCACCAGAAGCACCGCCAAGGAGATGGCCAGCCGTGGAATCACCGTGAATGCAGTGGCTCCCGGTTTCATCGCCACCGATATGACCAAGGAGCTTGATGCGGAGGGAATCCTCGCGGCCATCCCCCTGGGTCAGTTCGGAACTCCGGATCAGGTTGCCGGAGCTGTGCGGTTTCTGGCAGCTGACCCTGCTGCGGCCTACATCACCGGTCAGGTTCTGCAGGTTGACGGAGGCATGGTGATGGGCTGACGAGAGTCAGCGGCGGCCTCGTGCATCAAGGCTCAAGCGGTTGCCCCAGTTCATCCCTGAGTTTGCGGATCCGCTGAAGCAATCTGAATCTGCGACTGCGCTCTGTTGCAGTGAGAAAGATGCGTAACGGCACGTAGACCAACGCCATGATCCCGGCCAGACCGGTCAGCAGAACAAAGAACAGTGCCCCTGAATTGGCCATGGGTCAACGCTAACGAGCGCAGCGGCCTTCAGCAGACATCAGCGCACGATGATTCGGCTTTCCCCACTTCCTGCAGCAAGTCAGACGTCCAGTCGTTGTGGGACATTGACGAACGGGTACTTGTCGACCATGGCCAAGCTTCTCAGTTTTTCGGATGAATCCCGCGCTTCGCTGGAGCGGGGTATGAACGCTCTCGCCGATGCCGTGCGGGTCACCATCGGCCCGCGCGGTCGCAATGTGGTGCTTGAGAAGTCATTCGGAGCACCCGACATCATCAATGACGGCGACACGATCGCGAAGGAGATCGAGCTCGAGGATCCCTTCGAGAACATCGGCGCCAAACTGATCCAGCAGGTGGCGTCCAAGACCAAGGACAAGGCCGGAGACGGCACCACCACAGCAACCGTGCTGGCTCAGGCCATGGTTGAGGAAGGTCTGCGCAACACAGCATCCGGAGCCAGCCCGATCGAACTGCGCCGCGGCATGGAAGCTGCTGTTGAACACGTGGTCAAAGGCCTGTCGGAGCGAAGCCAGGCCGTCAGTGGAGATGCCATCCGTCAGGTGGCCACGGTCAGCGCCGGCGGCGATGAAGAGGTGGGCCAGATGGTGAAAGAAGCCATGGACAAGGTCAGCGTCGACGGAGTGATCACCGTTGAGGAATCCAAATCGCTGGCCACTGAGCTCGATGTCACCGAAGGCATGGCCTTCGACCGGGGCTACAGCTCCCCTTATTTCGTGACCGACGGCGACCGTCAGATCTGCGAGTTCGATAACGCACTGCTGTTGCTGACTGACCGCAAGGTGAGCGCGGTGGCCGACCTGGTGCCTGTGCTGGAAGCCGTGCAGCAGTCCGGCTCTCCGCTTGTGGTTCTGGCCGAAGAGGTGGATGGGGAAGCCCTGGCCACCCTGGTGGTGAACAAGAACCGCGGCGTTCTCCAGGTCGCCGCTGTTCGCGCTCCATCATTTGGTGAGCGCCGCAAAGCGGCTCTGGCTGACATCGCCATCCTCACCGGCGGCACGGTGATCAGCGAAGACAGAGCGATGACGCTCGAGAAGGTCACACTCGCCGATCTCGGCCGCGCCCGCCGAATCACGATCAGCAAGGAGAGCACGACGATCGTTGCCGGCGAGGAAAGCCGTGACGCAGTGGCTGAGCGGGTGGCCTCCATTCGGCGTGAACTCGACAACACCGAATCGGAATACGACCGGGAGAAGCTCAGCGAACGCATTGCCAAACTTGCTGGTGGCGTTGCCGTGATCAAGGTGGGTGCACCTACCGAAACTGAGCTCAAAAACCGCAAGCTGCGCATCGAGGATGCCCTAAATGCAACCCGTGCCGCCGTTGAAGAAGGCATTGTTGCTGGGGGTGGTTCCACATTGCTGCAACTGGCAGGAACTCTTGATTCCGTTGCTGCGGAGCTGGAGGGAGATCAGCGAACGGGCGTGGAGATTGTTCAGCGCGCCCTGAGCGCACCCCTCAAGCAGATCGCCATCAACGCTGGTGCCAACGGGGACATCGTTGTGGAGCAGGTGCAGCGCTCCGGGCAGGGCTTCAACGCCGTGACCGGCAATTACGAGGATCTGCTGCAGGCAGGCATTCTTGATGCCGCCAAGGTGGTTCGCCTTGGACTACAGGATGCTGTTTCGATCGCATCTCTGCTGATCACCACTGAAGTAGTTGTAGCCGACAAACCTGAGCCCCCTGCTCCGGCAGCACCCGGTGGCGATCCAATGGGTGGCATGGGCGGAATGGGTGGCATGGGCGGAATGGGCGGAATGGGAATGCCCGGGATGATGTGATCCAACCATGCGCGCCTGGTTTAACTCAGAGAGCCTGAACAAGGCGCGCATGAATCCGACAGACCGCCAGTGCTTCGCGCGGGGGCTTGCTGCAGAGATGTCCAAGCTCCCTGTTCAGAGCCTGGAGCTCACCCATCGGCAGGCCTGCTACCGGCAAAGCCAGAACAAGTCCTCCGACCATCGCCGGGAGTGAAATCAGGCGCAACATGGCATGAGTCTCGCGGGACTCAGCCAGTCTGCCTTTTCAGGTGACTGCAATAGGCCGCGACCTGGAGATCCACGCCGGTGATGGCTGTTCCGACAACGACCGCATCAGCCCCGCCCTCGATGGCATCAGCTGCGGTGACAGCAGAAGCGATGCCTCCTTCGCACACCAGCGGCGTGGAGGCAGGAAGCTGTTGTCTCAACGGATGCAACAGCTCCATGGCTGGTGGAGAGAACTGAGCGGTGTCTTCCGTGTAGCCAAAAAGCGTCGTTCCCACCCAGTCACATCCCAGAGCCGCAGCCTTGAGGCCATTCTCAACACTGTCGACATCCGCCATCAGAGCTGCACCAAGCTCCGTTCTCGCTCGTTGGATCAGCGACTCAAGCTCTTGGCCAGAGGGTCGCTTGCGTGCCGTTGCATCCAAAGCGATCACGTCGGCACCAGCCGCCCAGACCGCTCTGATGTCCTCCCATCGAGGCGTGATGTAGACCGAACTGTCCGGGAAAGAGCGTTTCCACAGCCCCACGATCAGGGCCTCCGGACAACGCTCCCGAACAGCTCCGATGTGCTCAGGACTCTCCAGCCTGACCCCGATGGCGCCGTTGCGAAGACTGGCTTCGGCCATAGCGGCGATCACATCGGGATGACGCATGGGAGACCCCTCTGGGGCCTGAACCGAAACGATCAAGCCACCCTGGAGATGGTCCCGGGACAAGTGATTCACCGACAAGACGACCATGCCCTTTCAGGACGCCTTGGGCAGATCCTGTTGGCTGACGGGTGTCAGCCAGCGCCGCAATCGTTGTGGACCTGCGGCAGGAACCGGTCGAAGACTGGGGGCCGGAGTGTCGTGACTGATCTCAGGATCAACAACGCGACCGACATCATCCAGACAGGTTTTCAACAAGGAGCTGAAACGATTGATCCCAGGGGACGGCAGCTCAGATTCCACATCCGAAGCTGCTTCGGCTTTGGCAGCAGGCGATGCATTCGATTCAGGCGCAGCAATCGGAGCAACCTCAGCCACAGGCTGTGCCGTGGACGATTGCGAACATTCTTCAGATGCCAGCAAACCCTGCGGCAGGGAGGCGACACCGAATCGGTGAACCCACTGCAGTTCGAGCCGTGTCAACAACGGTTGATCGTCCTGTTGCTGAGCCAGTTCAATCAGTTGCTGAAGGTTGATTTGGCGAGGATCCTGATGCTGATAAGGAGAATGGTTCACGGAATCAGGCAAGCTTGCGGTTGAGCAAAGGGCGGATCAGCAGAAACAAAGCGGCCGTCAGCAGCGTCAACACCAGAAGGCAGGTGGTGCCGGTAACGGAGCCATAGGGAGCTTCGAGCAGAACCGATGACAGATCAAGCGGGCCGGCATAGGCGGCACGAATGGGTTCAATCGCGAAGGTAAGGGGATTTAGCGATGCAAGCCAGCCCAGCCAGGGGGGCATGAAGCTCAGAGGGGCAAGCGCCGTGCTTGCGAAAAGCAGAGGCAGGTTGGCCACAAAGATCACTGCAATCAGTTCGATGTGACCCGGCAGGGCAAACGCCAGTCCAAGGCTCAACGCTGTGACTGCGAACACCAGCAGCAGCAAGGTGACCATCACCAGCAGAAGACCTGCAGCGCCTGGCCATCCATAGCCGAGCAAAGATGCGGTGAGCATGATCGCCAGGCTCTGCACAAGACTCAACGTCGTGATGTAGATCACAGAGGCCAGAACAATCGAACTGCGACTGCGCAACGGTGCCACCAGCAGGCGGTTCAGAAAGCCGAATTCACGGTCGAACATCACTGGAAGCCCTGCATTGAGCGCCGCACTGAAGGCAGTGAAGACAATCACCCCAGCTCCGAGAAAACGGCCGTAGCTCATGCCACCGGGCAGCAGCCCTTCCGGTGCGCGTGAGAAGAGAGCACCGAACAGAACCAGCCAGATCAAGGGCTGAAGTACACCGGCCACCAAGGTGGACGGACGTCGTTGAAGCTGAAGGAACAGACGTCTCGTCAGAGCGAATGTTTCCTGCAGAAGCTCGGCGATCGCCGAACCGTTGTCGGAGTTGGAGGAGCTTGAATCGAGGGCAGGACTGGTCATGGACAAGACGGAAACTGAAAGATGATCAGGTGAGGGATCAACGCATCGACTGGCGTCTCTCTTGCTTGGGATCTCGCTGACCTGCCACGGCAAGCTCGGCATCCATCAGAGTGCGACCGGTGGCCTGCAGATACACATCATCGAGACTGGGACGGCTCTGTGACAGGGAGAACACTTCAAGAGCCTCGCCCGCCAACCGTTGCTTCAGCGTTGCAAGCACATGCTCACCGTCGACAACGAGATTGAGTGAATAACCCTGAGCGCGGTTAATCACGATCCGTCTCACACCATCCACCACCTCCAGAAGTTGACAAACCCGTTCCGCTTCGGGCTGGTCACTGAATTCGCGCACTCTCAAGGTCACCCGATCACCGCCGAGCTGTTGTTTCAAGGCTTCAGGCGCACCCTCTGCAATCACGCGACCAGCATCGATGATCGCCATCCGATCAGCGAGAGCCTCCACTTCCTCGAGGTAATGACTGCTCAACAGGATCGTGGTTCCCTGATCGCGGAGGTCTCGAAGCACCTCCCAGATCACAGCGCGACTTTCGATATCGAGACCGACTGTCGGCTCATCCAGAACAAGCAGTTGTGGTTGGTGCAGCAAACCGGAAGCGAGATCCAGACGCCGTCGCATCCCGCCGGAATAGGTGCCGCAGCGACGATCGATCCAATCAGCCATCGACATCCGATCCACCAGCTGATCAATTCGGTTGTTCCGGTCGTGCCGCGGAAGATGGTAAAGATCTCCCTGGAGTGCCAGAAGCTCGCGGCCGGTGAGGATCTTGTCGATCGCCACCTCTTGAGCCACATAGCCCATCAGTTGACGCACCGTACGGGGCTCCTGAAGCGCGTCGATCCCTGCAACAACGACGCGTCCCTGATCAGGGGCAAGCAGTGTGGCCAGAATGCGCAGCGCAGTGGTCTTTCCCGCTCCATTCGGTCCAAGCAATCCGTAGAGGCAGCCTGAAGGAACCGACAGACTGAGTCCGCTCAGAGCCGAAACGGTCCCATAGGACTTTTCCAGTTGATCGAGCTCAAGCAATGACATCCCGCCCACGGAAACAATCGTTTGAAATCTAGGAAGCAATTCCTGTGAACCCTGCAGTCAGCGTCATCAGCCATCCCCTGAGCTGAAGATCAAACAGGGACGCCGCCGAGAGACGGCTGATGATCAGCAACAGACAGATCCCGAAGAGATAAAGAATCGACCAGCGGAACAATCCCTTGGCGCGATCAATGCTGTCAGGGTCTTCGGCAAGCTTGCCGATCATCTGAAGCAGGCGTCCATTGAAGGGAAGCACGAGCAGGCCATAGAAAAGCCCACCCTCCGGCAGTGCCCAGATCCCGAGCATGCTGATCAGGACCGTGGCCCAGCCATAACGGCGAATGGCGCGAGCTGTGACGACAGACCCCTTCACGACCGGCAGCATGGGTATGCCGACCGCGCGGTAGTCATCGCGCAGAAGCAGAGCCAGAGCCCAGAAGTGCGCCGGCGTCCACACCATCACCAGCGCGAACAGCCACCAGCCACTCAGCCCCACATGACCGGTGGCTGCGGCTGCGCCTACCAGAGGAGGGATGGCGCCAGCGACACCTCCAACCACGATGTTCTGGGGTGTCCTTGGCTTGAGCAGTGCCGTGTAAAGCAGGACGTAACTGCAGAGCCCAAGCAGCGAAAGGCCTGCGGCGAGACAATTCACACCACTGACGAGCAGCATTGCCGCCGCCAGAGTGCAGGAGACAGCACCGGCGAAAGCAGCTGTTGGTGACAGTCGACCCGAGGGCAGAGCACGGCCGCTTGTACGCTGCATGCGGCCATCAAGTTCCTGCTCCCACAGGCAATTGAGGACTCCTGCAGCGGCGGCGGCAAGAGCTCCACCACCAAGCGTGCAGACCAGTCTCGGAGAGGAGAGTGGCCAGCCCTCGGTCAAGGCCATCCCTCCAAGTGTCGTAGCCAGCAGCAGAGGAATCAGTCGCGGCTTGGCTACCTCAAGCCAGGCAGGAAGTTTGATTCGCTTGCGCGAAGGAACAACCTGTTCGCGCGTGAGCGGAGCCGAGGATGCAGCTGTGGCGGAACTAGCCATGACAGGCCTCCAGGGCGGAAGAGTCGAGAACGACGGACAGTGGATCTGATGAAGGTGGTTGACGCCTGCAGGTCAGTCCTGCGAGGACCGCGACCAGAAGACACGCCACGAGCTGATGAGCCACGGTCACTGCGGGCTGTGAAAGGCCAAGACGCAGAGTCGTGACACCAAGGCCGATCTGTGTGCCCACCAGCAAAGGAGCCATCAACAGAAGCGGCCACTGCTCTCGGCCCCAGCGCCCACTGAGCAGGGCCACCAGAACAAAGAGCAGCACACAGGAAGCTGCCGGCGTGGCCGCGGCACGATGCCAGTGCAGCCATTGACAGGACTGACCTGCCTCAAGACAGCGCTGAGAGGCCCAGGACGTGGCCATGCCAGCACCCAGGAGGCACTGGGCAGAAACCGCCAGCACACTCAATGAGCCGAAAACGGTCCACCAGCGAGGAGGCGAAACGGACTTGGGGTCTGCCAGAAGAGTCTGGGTAAGACCACTGACAGTGATCACCAGCGTGAGAGCCAGGGCCAGATGAGCCGTGACCACCCCAGAAGGCAATAGCTTCAGCACCGTGAGTGCTCCAAGGCCTCCCTGCAGAGCAACCATCAGCACCAGAAGGGCGCTGAGTGGTAGCAACCATCCAGGCAGATCACGGCGATACCACCAAACGACCACCATCTGCACCAGAAGAGCGACGCCGACGACAAAGGCGTCGAGACGGTGAAACCACTCGAGGAAGACCTGGACGTTCATCTGTCGACCAGGCAGCAGGCTTCCGTAGCAAAGAGGCCAATCAGGACAGGCCAGGCCTGCCTCCATGACCCTCGTCGCTCCTCCGATCACCACCAGAGCCACAAGGGCCACCACGAGATGGGCAGCCAACTGAGCCAGGCGGAGACGAATCGGATTGAGAGACGATGCAGTCAACGCAAACTCCTTAATGGAGATGGTTATCCACGGAACGTAGCCATCTGAATCAAAACGGCACGATGTGTAGCCAAGTGCAACATCTGCAATCTCAGACTTGATGCGACTTTGCTGACAAGAGTGCTCTTGAGCTCAGAAAAGCCGAAGGATTTTCAGGCTTGCTTAACAATCAACGCGTGGTGATTAGTAACCAACCTCCATAACCTGAGTAGAAATAGATTGAGGTCCGGGGTGCCCATCCCCTCAGCAATTCTGACGCTGGTCTTAGGAATGCTCCTCGTGCTCGGGGGGCTATGGATTGGCCAGAACATCAACCTTCTTCCAGTTGATGCCAGCGCCAATGCCCCGATTTACGACGAGTTGTTTCGTGTTTTGTTCAGCATTGGCACAATCCTTTTCGTAGGAATAGTCGGTTTAATTCTTTTCAGCCTTGTGCGTTTTCGTCGCCGTCCCGGACAGCTCGGTGATGGATTGGCTCTTGAAGGAAATCTTCCACTCGAAGTGTTCTGGACTGCTGTTCCTGCAATCGTTGTTCTCTTCGTTGGGCTCTACAGCTACGACATCTACGAACGCATGGGCGGGATGGTGCCACTCGGCCATGGCAACCATGGCTCGGAGACGATGGTTGATCAGCGCATCTGGGGAGGCATCGGCTCGACGCAGGATTCCCAGACAGCCACAACGGCGGGGATCCCTCCATTGCCCATCGAGGTGACAGCTATGCAGTTCGCATTCCTGTTCCATTACCCCGACGGAGACATCATTTCCGGAGAAATGCATGTGCCCGTCGACCGACCGGTTTCACTGCGAATGGAAGCCAAAGACGTCATCCATGCATTCTGGATTCCTGAATTCCGGCTGAAGCAGGACGTGATCCCCGGGCAGCCAACGGTTCTCGACTTCACCCCAACCCGCACGGGCAATTACTCGATCGTGTGCGCAGAGCTCTGCGGTCCTTATCACGGAGGCATGCGCTCGAGCGTCGTGGTCGACAGCGCCGATGACTTCGACACCTGGCTCCAGTCCAACCGAAAGCCAACCGCTGCTGAAGCATGACGATTACAGCTCCCCCAAAAACAGCGCCAGCTTCACCATCACTGCAGCCGACGGGATGGCTTCGCTATCTGAGCTTCAGCGTCGACCACAAGGTGATCGGCATTCAGTATCTCGTTTGCGGATTTGCCTTCTATCTGATCGGAGGAGCCATGGCGGGCGCGATCCGAACCGAACTGCTGAGTCCGGTTTCAGACTTCATGGCCAGGGATGTTTACAACCAGATCCTCACACTGCACGGGACAGTGATGATCTTTCTCTGGATCGTTCCAGTGGTCAATGGGGCCTTCGGCAATTACCTGATCCCCTTCTATGTGGGCGCCAGGGACATGGCCTATCCAAGACTGAATGCGGTTGCTTTTTGGCTCATTCCTCCAGCAGGGCTGATGCTTATCAGCAGTTATTTCATTACTGGAGCTGCACAATCCGGCTGGACAGCTTATCCACCACTCAGCATCACAACACCCGCAACCGGTCAGATCATCTGGATTCTGAGTGTTCTTCTTCTGGGCGGAAGTTCAATCTTCGGCGGCATTAATTTCATCGCGACGATTCTCAAGCTCCGCCGCCCTGGCCTGAAGTTGATGCAGCTTCCGATGTACTGCTGGGCAATGCTTGGCACCAGCATTCTCGTGGTTCTATCCACTCCAGTTCTTGCTGGAACGCTGATTATGCTGAGCTTTGATATTGTTGCTCACACGGGTTTTTTCAACCCTGGAATGGGTGGAAATGTTGTTGTTTACCAACATCTTTTCTGGTTCTATTCTCATCCAGCGGTTTACATCATGGTGCTGCCCGCCTTTGGCTTAGTCAGCGAAATTCTTCCGGTTCATTGCCGCAAACCTCTTTTCGGATACACAACCATGGTGTATTCAATTATGGCCATCGTTGTTCTTGGACTCGTGGTTTGGGCTCACCATATGTTCACCAGTGGAACTCCGCCCTGGATGCGTCTGTTCTTCACCATTGCGACAGCCTTCATTGCGGTTCCTACCGGAATTAAATTCTTCAATTGGCTGGCAACGCTCTGGGGAGGTCGAATCAGTCTGAACAGTGCCGTGTTGTTTTCCTGTGGCTTCATTGTGAACTTCGTGCTCGGAGGAATCACTGGTGTCGCCCTCGCCCAGGTTCCGTTTGATGTTCATGTTCACGACACCTACTTCGTTGTTGCCCACTTCCACTACATCGTCTACGGGGGGTCGGTGTTTGTGATTTTCGCTTCGATCTATCACTGGTACCCCAAGATCACCGGACGCATGCTCGATGAACATCTCGGACGCTTGCATTTCCTGCTGACCTTCGTTGGCTTCAACCTCTGCTTTGCTCCGCAGCACTGGCTTGGCCTCAACGGCATGCCACGCCGGGTTGCCGAATACGACCCCCAGTTTCAGCTGGTCAATCAGATCAGCAGTGCAGGAGCGCTGCTGATGGCCATCAGCACCCTCCCCTTTCTCTGGAATGTGATTGCCAGCGCATTTCACGGTGCCATCGCAGGCGACAACCCATGGAGAGCACTCACTCCTGAATGGCTGACGTCATCGCCACCACCGGTTGAGAACTGGAAAGGAGATCCACCGCTGGTGACCCATCCATACGGCTATGGCACCCCGGCCGACGAGATCGACCTGAACTCTGCCAGCGGCAGTGATCTTTGGAGAAGCGGTCAATGACATCCCTCACTCCTCAAAACGCTCAGCTTGATCACATGGATGATCACGGGGCTGAACACGGGGCTGAACATCCGGATCACCGCATGTTTGGCCTGGCCACCTTCCTGGTGGCTGACGCCATGACATTCGCCGGGTTCTTCGCTGCTTATCTCACCTTCAAGGCAGTCAATCCGTTAATGCCAGGTGCGATTTATGAGCTTGAACTGCCACTGCCAACGCTCAACACCATTCTGCTGTTGGTGAGCAGCGCAACCTTTCACCGCGCTGGCGTGAACCTGCGCAGACAGCACAACGAACGCTGCCGCAAATGGCTGATGCTGACCGCCATTCTCGGTCTGGGCTTTCTCGCCAGCCAGATGGTGGAGTACTTCACCCTGCCCTTCGGCCTCGCCGACAATCTCTACGCCAGCACCTTTTATGCCCTCACGGGGTTCCACGGGCTGCACGTGACTCTCGGGACACTGATGATCCTGATTGTGTGGTGGCAATGCCGCACACCTTCAGGTCGTATCAGTGCCAGCAATCATTTTCCGCTCGAGGCAGCCGAGCTCTACTGGCATTTCGTGGACGGAATCTGGGTCATTCTGTTTGTGATTCTCTACCTGATCTAACGAGCATCGAGATCGGTTCAATTGACAGAACTTCGACGAACTCCTTGCCCGGGTTGCAGTCTGGGGTCAGAATTGATGTGTCTTTTCCGATAGACATGCTGGTTGGAGAGGAATTACTGAACAAGGCGCGAGCTCTCAGCAACCGTCCTGAAGATGAAATCGCCCGGGGCTGCGGTTACGTCGGTCCCAGTGGCCGTCTGATGCGCAAAAGTTTTTACAGAGCCCTGGTGGAAGCCAAGGGGTACAAACTTCCTTCCAGCAACGGTGGTTCAGGCGGAGGCAGCAGAGGACGTCAGGCCGAATTCCGCACACGCGTTCATGGCAATGGCAATCTTCTGATCGGCCATGCCTATACCAAACGCCTTGATCTTGTTCCAGGCCAGGAATTCAAGATTGAACTGAACAAGGATTCCGGCACGATCACGCTGCTGCCGCTCGCTGAATCCACCTGAATCAACACTTCAGAGCACGGATTATTACTCGTGTTCGCCCAAGGAGACAACTGTGTGCTGCTCCTTGGGTTAGTTGTGTTCAGGATGTCGTCTTAGGCGATGGCAGGAGGATCCTGATTGTCATCGATGCTGGAGCTGAACGCGATTAGCTCGATTCCACTGAACAGGAAGCTGATGCCCACCAGCGTTCCGAGCACCCACAGCAGACCCCAGAACTTGAGAGTGACAATCAACAGACCCAGGATGAAGGTGATCACGCCATTGGCGATGGCCCATCCAGCGCCGGGTTGACCGCTGTTGGCCAGTCCATTGAAGAAGGCCACGACGCCCTCCACAAGAAAGACGATGCCGATGGCCAAGGCGAACGCAGCAACCTGCTCTGCGGCTTCACCGGGATCCCGAAAGTTACTGATCATCGAGCCACCGGCAACGATGAACAGGGTGGACACCACCAAACGCCAGAAGCAGATCCAGCGGCCCATCCTGCCGGAACGGGCAAGGTTGCTGATCCAGCCGACCACACCGCCGACCAGAAACAGCACAGCAATCACGCCTGTGGTCCAGAACGAAGCAATGACTGGGAAGATCAGGGCCAGGACGCCCAGAACGATGAGAAGAATGCCCTCTGCAATCGAGAAGGCTTTGAAGGTGCCCAGGGATTCGGAGCGGTCCTCGGAATTCATGAACAGTTCAGAATGAATAACATCCGAAAGGTATTGAGACCTCACAAATCCCGCCATGGTTTGTGGTTAGCGGTCAGCCCCAGCCATGCTCTGCAAGCCAGGCGGCGCTGATCGGGGGAGTTTCTTCCTGAGAGCCACTGGCACTGATGAGCCGTTCCGTATAGCGAGCCAGCAGATCAATCTCGAGGTTCACCTCATCACCCACCTGCAGATCACGAAGGGCTGTAACCGACCAGGTGTGCGGAATCACCGCCAACCAGAACCTTGACCCGGCATCAGCACAACCCGCCACGGTGAGGCTGATGCCATTCACCGCAACACTGGCCTTATCGCAGATGTAGCGACCGAAGTCCGCATCCCGCCAGCGCAGTTCTAGATGCCATGACTGGGGCAAAGACTCCACGGCGACCACCTCACCGATGCCGTCCACATGTCCGCTCACAAGATGGCCTCCCAAACGGTCTGACAGACGAAGAGCGGGCTCGAGGTTCACAGACCCTCCCCCTGCAGCCTTCGCCCCGAGAGTGGTGCGCTGAAGCGTCTCTTCACTCACATCCGCCAGAAAGCCATCACCCACCAGTGAAGCGACCGTGAGGCAGACACCGTCCACAGCGACGCTGTCACCAAGCTGCAGTGGAGCGAAAGCACTGCAGCCTTCGACGAGCAGAGCGCGGCCACGTCGTTCGACCTGACCCACCGCCTGGACCAACCCGGTGAACATTGCCCATCTCCATCTCCTCTGCACTGGTCATAATCGAGAGAGCGGCGGAGCCGTACTTGATCGAGATGAGCGTGGCGGGAATCGCCCTGGATGCCAGCAGCCGCAGTCCGATCGTGCTGCTGCGGGACCCATCCCGAAGCCGTCAGGTGCCGATCTGGATTGATCAGGCTCAGGCGCATAACATCATGGCCGGCCTCAGTGATACGCCTCAGCCCAGGCCCCTCAGCCATGACCTGATGGCGGCATTGCTGGAGGCAGGGGGATTGCAGCTGGAGCGCGTGATCATTCATGCGATCGAAGACAGCACCTTCAGAGCCGTATTGCGCCTAGGCGGGAGCGACCACGACTCCGTGGCTTCCGGAGAGAGTGAGCTTGAGGCGGCTGTCGATGAGGACGACAACCTGCTTGAGATCGATGCACGCCCCAGTGATGCGATCGCACTGGCCATCCGCACCGGCAGCAGCATCTGGATGCTTGAAGAGGTGGTTGCGGAAGCCTCGATTGCCGTCGATGCCGAAGCGGATGCGGAGGATCGTGATGAATTCCGTCGCTTCCTCGATGGGATCAGTCCCGCTGCCCTGGGACGACACCTGAAATCCCGCCAGTCTAGGGATCCTAGAGATACCCAGGGCGACACCCAGGACCCTTGAGCAGCACACTCCCCCGGGCTGTGCTGCGCCGCTCATTCGGTGACGGGGCCGACGTGAGCCTGTTCACTCTTGGCACCATGCGCGCTCTCCAGTCTCCGGAGCAGATGCTGCAGGTGTTACGCGCCGCTCTTGAGGCTGGCATCAACCATCTTGAGACCGCACCGGCCTATGGACCAGCTGAAGCCTTTCTTGGCAAGGCGCTTGCTCAGCTGAGCAAGGAGGGCGTCGCCCCGGCCGACGGTGGCTGGGTGATCACCAGCAAACTGCTTCCAGGGCAGAGTTTTCTCTCTGGGCGTGAGGCTCTGGAGTCCAGCCTCAGCAGACTGGGGATCAACAGACTGGACAATCTGGCCATTCATGGCCTGAACCTGGACAGCCATCTCGAATGGGTGCTCTCCGGCGAGGGAGCCCGGCTGATCGACTGGGCCCTGGCGAGCGGCAAGGTCCGACAGGTGGGTTTCAGCAGCCACGGGTCCAATGCCCTGATCGAGCGTGCCATCGCCAGTGACCGCTTCAGGTTCTGTTGCCTGCATCTGCATCTGCTGGACCCCACGCGCATGCCGCTGGCACAGCAGGCTTTAGAGCGATCCATGGGCGTTCTTGCGATTTCACCGGCTGACAAGGGTGGTCGCCTTCAGGCACCAAGTGAACAGCTGAAAGTTGACTGCAGCCCCTTCCAGCCCTTGCAGCTGGCTTATCGCTTTCTGCTGGCGGCCGGCATCAGCACACTGACCGTGGGAGCCCGGAGCGCCGCAGACCTCAAACTGGCTCGATCGCTCGCAGCTAGCGAGGGCCCATTGGATCTGGAGGAGCAGCGAGCTCTTACTCACCTTGAGCAACAGCGTGAGAGTCGACTGGGGCATGAGCTTTGCGGCCAGTGCCGTGCCTGCCTTCCATGCCCCAACGACGTCCCGATCCCCGAGCTGCTGAGGTTGCGCAATCTTGCCCACGGCCATGACCTGATGGAATTCGCCGGGGAGCGCTACAACCTGATCGGCCGGGCCGGGCACTGGTGGGAAACGGTCGATGCGAGCCAATGCGACAGCTGCGGAGACTGCCTGCCGCGCTGCCCGCACCAGCTGCCGATCCCCGACTTACTGGCGGAGACCCATCGACTGCTGGCAGCGGCACCGCGGCGGCGGTTATGGGGCTGATGCTTCCCAGAGCTGCTGCAAACGTTGCGCTTCTGCAGCATCGGGTGGCAACAACATCCAGCTCTGTGTCCAGACCGATTCCTGAGGAAGCACGAGAGGACGCAGTCTGAGCGGAATCCGAGCCTCCGCCTCGAAAAGCTCATCTCTGGGCAACGGCGGGATCCAACCCTGAGCCAACAATCGAGACAGCAAAGGTTGGTTCCAGGCTTTCAGCACCCAGTCCTGCGGAATGGGTTCAGCCGTCTGGGAAGGCCGAACCAGCAGCGTCCAGTGGAGTGGTGCGCCCTGCTCAGGCAACACAGCGGTGAGTCTGGGATCACGCTGGAGGGCAGCCATGCAGCGCTGCAGAGGCAGCACGGCAACCCTGGCATCACCCTGCAGCAGCCAGTTCATGCCGAAACGGTCATCAAAACTGAGGGTCGCCGCACGCAGACGACGCAGGGCATCGCCCTCTTGCATTCTCTCTGCGAGTGAGATCAGCAGCCTCGGACTGGATGGCAGCAGCAGCTTGCCCTTGGCTGCCGGGTCGAGCAGAGCGTTCCAGCCAGCATCCGGCGCAGGTGCATTGGTCCCATCCCGCCGGATCACCATCACCCATGGACTAAAAGCCACCGGCAACATCAGGCCCCTCCAAGCGAGGGGAGCCTCGCTGAGGAAGCGTTGTCCAGAAGGCCCCATCCTCGAAAGAAGAGCATCAGCAGCTATCGCCTGCAGACGCTCGGGGCTGATCACCGACAACCAGCCGTCAGTGAGAGCAAGAAGGTCGGTTGGCAGCGGCCAGGGACTCTCGAGCGGTGTCGCCCCTGACAAAGCATCGAAACGCCAGGGTGCTGGCAGATCACGACGCCAGAGAGAGGGCAGACAGTCCGGGGTTGCACGCAGGGTGGGAACCGCTCCTACACGACCGCAGCCGCTGAGCCCCGCCGCCGCTGTCACAGCGGCGAACTGGAGAAACCGACGACGGTTCAATAATAGCGCCGGAACGGCAACAGGCTTCATGGTCCGAACCTACGGGGCGACAGTGTTCGCATGGCCTGCCGCGAGCAGCTGATCGACCGCCCGATCGCAGCACTGCAGCAGAGTGTCAGTGGAAACACCTCTCCACTGAGCCAGAAGGGCCAGGCCACCAGCACCGACTCCTTCTTTTACATGGCCCAGCTCGAAATCGCGGAGGCGGGAGTGGCGGCTTGCCGAGAAACGCAGACCAGAGGCATAGGCCTGCAGTGAAACGGCATAGTGCTGCTCGAGGTTGCTGAGCAGCGTCACCAGGGAAGACGCAGGCGTTGCAGCCTGCAGACGCTCCGCGGCCAGCCAAGCGGTGGTTCCGATCACAACCCGATCGCAGAGCTGCTGACGACGGTCTGCTGAAACCGCGTGCAGTGCAAGGGCAAGCACCGCAGCCATCTGACTGCCACCGGCGAGCAGTATGGACTGATCCGTATCAAGCACCCCGATCAACAGCCCTGTGGCAAGGGCCTGAAAAGGATCACCCACGGCCGCCAGCAAGGCCTGAGCATCGATTTTTGAGTGGCCAGGCAAGTGAGACAGCCCTTCGCTGACCAGCTGCTGCTTGAGCGCCATGGGGGGATGCAGAGCACTGCCACTCACCAGTGCCTGCACAGGCAATCCCAGCCCCGTCAGCACTGCCAAGGCTGTTGTGGTGCCACCGGGAACACATTCCGCCAGCACCAGCGGCCGACGCAGTTGTCGCCCAAGACGCCGACCGCGCTGCAGCAACTGGAGCACCCTGTCGGGGGACATTGCAGCGCCGCTGGAGACGCATTGCCCCGGCCCGCAGCGTGGGTCCTCAAAGCGGAGATGGGGAAAGTGCGGTGGCACCGTCAAGCCGAGAGCGGCAACCTGCGGGTCGAGGCCGAGTTGATCGCACACAACCCAGCTGATCAAGGCTGGTGAAACCCCCGCCGGCAAAGGTGGCAGGGACCAGAGCGGAGGAACGGATGGCCCCTTGAGCAGCAGTTCCGCATCAGCAAGAGCCGTGGTGCGGCGTGCAGCTGGTGTACAGCCCGCCGCAGAGATTCCCTGCTGTTCAGCGGTCCTTGTGGAGGCGAGCACCAGCAACAGATCCGGAAGTGGTTGGACAGGATCAGACCAGATGCCTGCAAAGCGTGTTGCATCTGCCGTGGCCGGCGAACCGGTCAGTCGACAAACCCCGAATGGAGGATCAGAGGGGGTCGAGGGCGACCAGTCCATGAAGCAGCGGGGGAGGGTCCGGGACGGGGGCCTGCAATCGGGGGAAAATCCAGTAAGCCAGTGCGTGGAGAGCAAGCACGTAAACCAGCTGCTGGATGAGCACAAGAGCAAGCGCCATCAGCTGAACCAGCAGCAGATCAGGCGCGAGTGGCAACTGCAGCAGTTCCAGCAACCTGTCCAGCAGGCCTGCACCGGCACGGGTGATGATCACCCAGAGGTTTTCACCCACCAACAGCGAAAGAGCAACAACGCGGACGAGAAAACCAGCAGCACCGATCAGCAGGCCGATCCCCCAGCTCAGCCACCAGCTGCAGCGATGCAACCAGCACCAGCCGAGCCATACAGACAACAAGCCATAGGGGAACAGCATCAAGGGTCCGCGGACAGGCCCCATCAAGGCGATCAGCAGAAGAATCGCCACCGCCAGGCCTTCGACCCCGGCACGGCCACCCCGACGCACAGCCAGCAAGGCGAGTGGCAGAGGCAGGGCAAGACGGAACAGAGCTCCGCCGACCGGGAGGTAGTAGAGAGCCAGCCAGATCAAGGCAGCCGCGGCCGCCAGATAGGAGGATTCCATCATTCGCAGAGCCTGGCGATGGCTGAGAACTGGTCGCATCAGGAAGCAGGCTTCGGCTGAAGCTGGGAAGGCTGATTCAGATCGCTGACGGGCACCTTTTCGATGGTCTCCACCTCGAAGCCAATGCCAGCACGCCTGAGAGCCTCGGTGACCCCCTCCGCGGGAGCCGCTGGATCCGCTGCTGAGAGGCGGATCATGATGCGATACGGCAGGGTTCGCTCCGGAGTGGGTTTCGCCTCGGGTTTTTCAGTCGAGTCCTCAGCTTCGCTGACTCTGGCTTTGGGCTGTTTGTTGTCGTTGTCGTTGTCGTTGTCGTTGACCTTGGCCTGATCTTCGTTCTTGTCAGTAACAACGCGGGAATCTACGATGTTGTCGTCTGGATCGTTGTCGACTGGATCCGCCTGGGTGACTTCTGGACTGACTTCGCCTGCCTGAGAGTCGAAGCTTTCTGACAGCCGCTGGCCGAATGGTGTGCCATCACAGGCCTGCAGCAGCATGAGCAAGGGCAGCAACGACCGAGCAAACAGTCTGATCCTGATGCCCATCAGGAGTCGGCGGGGCGAATCACGCGCACGGCACTGGCACGCAGACGACCTGACTTCGTCGTGGCAGGAGGCTTCTTGGCTGCTGGCTTCTTGGCTGCAGCTTTTTTAGCTGCAGGTTTCTTGTTGGTGGAAGCCTTTCGGCCTCCCTTCTTACTGGCGGCCTTCGCCTCCAGCAGCTCCACCGCCTGCTCAAGAGTGATGTCATCAGCCCCCTTCCCTTCCGGAAGAGAAGCATTGACCTTGCCCTGCTTCACATAGAGACCGTAGGGGCCGTCATACACCTGCACCGACTCATCACTGCCCTCGGGCTTACCGAGATCCTTGAGCGCGGTTCGGCCGCCTCGACCACGTTTGGGCATCGCCAACAGTTCAAGAGCACGGGTGAGTCCCACGGCGAGCACATCGTCGTCGCCCTTCAAGGAGCGGTAGTCCTTCTCACTTTTGCCCTTGTCCCAGACCACATAGGGGCCAAAACGACCAAGTCCGGCCTGAACCCTGCCACCATCAGGGTGCTCTCCCAGCAGCCTGGGCAGTCGCAGCAGTCCCAGAGCATCATCGAGGCTGAGGTCTTCGGGCTTCACTCCCTTGGGCAGCGAGGCACGCTTGGGCTTGGGGTTCTCATCACTGACCTGCCCGCGCTGCACGTAGGGCCCGTATTGACCGAACAGCAGATAGATAAAATCTCCGGTTTCCGGATCTTCCCCCAAGGCCTCAGGCCCATCGGCTTTCTGCTTGAGGATCAGTTCGGCCTGATCGTGATCGAGATCGGCGGGGGTGATCTCATGAGGCAGGGTGGCCTTGATCAGCTCCTCCTCTCCGTCGTCACCGACACGTTTGGCTTCGAGATAGGCCCCAAAGCGACCGATCCTGACCACACAGGGGAGTCCCTCGAGGTCGATCGTGCGCGAGGCACCGGGGTCGATATCGCCCTCCCGCAGGTGAACCTGGGACTCCAGCCCTTCATTGCCCTTGTAGAAGCTTTCCAAGTATGGAAGCCACTGCACCTTTCCATGAGAGATCTCATCGAGGGTGTTCTCCATCCTGGCGGTGAAGGAGGTGTCAACCAGGTCGGGGAAGTGCTCCTCGAGCAGCGCCGTCACCGCAAAGGCTGTGAAGCTGGGCGTGAGTGAATTGTTCTGAAGCGCGGCGTAGCCCCGATCCACGATCGTTCCGATGATCGAGGCATAGGTGGAGGGCCTGCCGATCCCTTCCTTCTCGAGCATCTTGACCAGGGAAGCTTCCGAGAAACGGGCCGGAGGCTGGGTCTGGTGGCCAAGCGCCTCAACGTCTTTGAGGTTGGGAGAATCCCCCTGCTTGAGCGCTGGCAGCAACACTTCCTGGCCTTCCAGGGCAGCGTCGGGGTCATCACTGCCCTCCACATAGGCACGGAAGAAACCAGGGAAATCAATGCGCTTGCCGCTGGCTCGGAACACAGCATCAGCGGCACTCAGATCAACAGACAGCATGGTGAGGCGGGCCTCAGCCATCTGGCTGGCAACGGTGCGCTTCCAGATCAGTTCATAGAGGGCTAGGTCCCTGCCATCTAGACCTGTCTCCTGTGGAGCACGAAAACTCTCGCCAGCAGGGCGAATCGCTTCGTGGGCCTCCTGTGCGTTGCGGGCCTTGGTGCTGAACTGCCTGGGCCCCTTGCTCAGATAGTCGTTGCCATACCGCGATTCAACACAGCTGCGGGCAGCGCTGATCGCCTGATCAGAGAGATGCACCGAATCGGTGCGCATGTAAGTGATGAAACCACGCTCATAGAGACCCTGAGCGCAACGCATGGTTTCCCTGGCAGAAAGCCGGAGCTTGCGGTTCGACTCCTGCTGCAAGGTGCTGGTCGTGAACGGTGGAACGGGGCGTCGCACCGTGGGTTTTTCCTCCACGGACGTGACGCTCCATGCCACCGACTTCACCGTTTCGGAGAGGGTCAGGGCATCGCTTTCACTGAGAAGGCGGACCTTGCTCCCGGCCTTGAGCTCACCGGTGTTTTCATCAAAATCATTGCCGGTGGCAATGCGCTGCCCCTCGAGGTGGGTGAGTTTGGCGTCAAAACGACTGCCGGTCTGCTCGAGACCGGCCTTGAGGTCCCAGTAGCTGCCGCTGCGGAATGCCCGACGTGCGCGTTCCCGTTGCACCAGCAGACGCACAGCAACGGACTGCACGCGTCCCGCGGACAGACCCCAAGCCACCTTCTTCCACAACAGCGGCGACAGCGTGTATCCCACCAGACGGTCAAGAATTCGTCTGGTTTCCTGGGCATGCACCAGCTCCATGTCCAGCTCACGGGTCTGGTCAAGAGCCCGCCCAATCGCCTCCTTGGTGATCTCGTGAAACACCATTCGTTTCACCGGAACCTTCGGCGCAAGCAGCTGCAACAGATGCCAGCTGATGCTTTCGCCTTCCCGGTCTTCATCCGTCGCCAGCAAAAGCTGATCAGCACCTTTGAGGGCGTCCTTTAGCTCCTTGACCGTTTTTTTCTTGTCCTTCGGCACCACATAAAGGGGCTCGAAATCGGACTCGGTGTTGACGCCGAGATTGGCCCACTTCTGGCCCTTCTGAGCCGCTGGAATCTCACTGGCGTTGTTCGGGAGATCGCGTACATGCCCCATGGAGGCTTCCACCCGGAAGTCCTTGGGGAGGAATCCACGGATGGTGCGGGCCTTGGTGGGGCTCTCAACGATGACCAGGGTGTGCGCCAAAGGAGGGCAGATAACCGTTCCCTTCTTTATCGCACCGCCGCTCCAGTTGCAGCGAATACACGTGATGCCTCAAGGAAGAACGGAAGCGCAGCTACAATCGCCCGAACCGCTTTGCCCTGCGCGCGCCATGCCCGAGATGGGTGCCTTGCTTCTCGATACCCAGCCATTGGCAGCGCCGGGTGATTTGCTCAACCTTGCGCTGAACGCCGGTGCTATTGCCCCGGAAGGTGCAGTCCTGCTGGCGATGCTGGCCACCCTGCTGGTGGATCTGGCCGGCGAAAAAGTATCCGTGCGCTGGGTTCCACCCATTTGCTACGCAGGTCTGGGTACGGCTCTGGTGCTGCTTGCACTGCAGTGGAACGCCCCGCTTGAGCCCTCCTTCCTTGGCGCATTCCTCTCTGATCACCTGGCAATTGCCTTCCGGGCCGTTGTGGCTTGCTCAACGCTGCTGTCTTTGCTGATTAGCTGGAGGTATGCCGAACAGGGTGGAACCCCTGTGGGTGAATACGCCGCAATCCTGTTAGCGGCAACGCTTGGAGGCATGCTGCTCTGCGGTGCCACCGATCTGGTGAGCATTTTTGTTTCGCTGGAAACTCTCTCAGTCGCGAGTTACCTGCTCTCCGGGTACATGAAACGCGATGCCCGCAGTTCGGAAGCGGCGCTGAAATATTTGCTGGTGGGTTCCGCCGCAGCTGCGGTCTTTCTTTACGGTTCATCACTCCTGTATGGACTCAGCGGCTCCACCAGCCTTGAAGCGATCGGGCAATCACTGCTGACCAGTCCCACCCCTCTTGCTGCTCTGGCACTCGTGTTCGTGCTGGCAACCGTGGCGTTCAAGATCGCGGCAGTGCCGTTTCATCAGTGGACACCAGACGTTTACGAGGGATCTCCGACCCCGGTTGTCGCCTTCCTGTCAGTCGGTTCCAAAGCCGCCGGTTTCGCCCTGGCTCTTCGAATCCTCGTGGGCTGTTTTGGCAGCTTCGACACGCAATGGAAACTGCTGTTCACCGTTCTCGCGGTGCTCAGCATGACCCTCGGCAATGTCGTTGCGCTCGCCCAGACCTCGATGAAACGGATGCTGGCCTACAGCTCCATCGGTCAGGCCGGCTTCGTGATGATCGGCCTGGTTTGCGGCACCGAGGACGGTTTCGCCGCCATGGTCCTCTACATGGCTGCCTACCTGTTCATGAACCTGGGGGCTTTTGCCTGCATCATCCTGTTTTCAATTCGCACCGGCAGTGATCGAATCTCCGATTACGCCGGTCTTTATCAGAAGGATCCCCTGATCACACTCGGGCTCAGTCTCTGCCTTCTGTCGCTTGGTGGCATCCCGCCCATGCTCGGCTTCTTCGGCAAGATCTATCTCTTCTTCGCGGGCTGGGCTGATCACCAGTATTTGCTGGTGGTGGTGGGCCTGATCACCTCGGTGGTTTCGATCTACTACTACATCGGAGTGATCAAGATGATGGTGGTCAAGGAACCCCAGGAAGCCTCCGATGCAGTGAAGTCCTATCCGCCGGTCCAGTGGAACACCCTGGGACTGCCTCCACTCCGCGTTGCTCTGGTGACCTGCGTAGTGGTCACAGCTGTTGGTGGGATCCTCTCCAATCCCCTCTTCCAGTGGGCCAGTGATGCGGTCGCTGGAACCCCGATCCTGCAGCAGGCGATCGCCAATGCCTCCGATGCCACCCTTGGCTGACCGAGCGGCGGGTCAACGCTTACCCGTCGCTGAATTGCGCGGGGTCGACAAGATCTATGGAACTGGCGCTGGCCTGGTCAGGGCGCTCGATCAACTGGATCTGACCGTGCGTAAAGGCGATTATCTCGCCGTGATGGGTGCCAGTGGCTCTGGCAAAAGCACTGCAATGAACATTCTGGGCTGCCTCGACCGCCCCAGCAGCGGCTCTTATCACCTCAATGGGAGTGCCGTAGAGGAGCTTGATGACGATGCCCTGGCGGATCTGCGCAACCAGCAGCTGGGTTTCGTGTTTCAGCAATTCCATCTGCTGCCCCACGCGACGGCTCTCGAGAACGTGATGCTGCCGATGATCTATGCAGGGCTCTCACCCAAGCAGAGACGCGACAAAGCCATAGAAGCGCTGGACCGCGTTGGCCTTGGGGAAAGAATGGAGAACAAGCCGAATCAGCTTTCCGGCGGTCAACAGCAGAGAGTGGCCATTGCCAGAGCCATCATCAACCAGCCTGCCCTGCTCCTTGCTGATGAACCCACCGGTGCCCTCGACTCACGCACCACGGATGACGTGTTGAATCTGTTCGACGCCTTGCACGACCAGGGGATCACGCTGGTGCTGGTCACCCATGAAGATGATGTTGCGGCTCGTGCTGAACGGGTGGCTCATTTTCGGGACGGTCGTGTCGAACGCTGGGATGGTCGCGCCCACGACTCCAAGCCGACCTGAGCTTGCTGATTAGGCTGGTGTGTGGGTGAACTGGATTACATGGTCTCCTCCGCCACTCCGAAGACGAGGCTCCTACTGGTGGACGACGAGGCTCGCCTCACGGAACTCCTGAAAATGGAACTGGAGGTTGAGGGGTATGAGGTTGATGTGGCCGCGGATGGTGCCACTGGCCTGATCCGAGCCCGCACGGAGCCATCCCCGGACCTGATTGTTCTGGACTGGAATCTTCCCGATTTCAGCGGTGTGGACATCTGTCAGAGAATTCGCAGTAGCGCCATCACCACACCGATCCTGATGCTCACCGGCCACGACGACGTCGCTGATCGTGTGACGGCCCTGGATGCTGGAGTTGACGACTATCTCGTCAAGCCTTTTTCCATCGAGGAATTGATGGCTCGACTGCGGGCCATGCAGAGACGTGCCAGCACATTCTCTGCTGCAGCTGGCGATGGACAGCATCCTGAAACACTCCAGGTCGGAGATCTGGTGATGAACACGAGCACCAGGGATGAGAGCCGTTCCGGCCAGTTGATTCAGTTATCCGTGAAGGAGTACGAATTGCTGAATTTCCTGATGCGTGGTCAGGGGAAAGTGCTTGAACGCACTGAAATCATGCACGGAGTCTGGGGTGAGAACTTCTACGGCGACGACAATCTTCTCGATGTGTACATTCGCTATTTGCGTCAGAAGATCGAATCAAGTGAGCGTCCTGCCTTAATTCACACCGTGAGAGGTGTGGGTTTCATCCTGCGGGAAGAGCGTCAGCTTGAGACGTCATGAGTCCTGCGAGCGCTCGAGACTGGTCATCAGCTGACCCACAAGCAGCGACACGGCGTCTGCACCGGAAGCAGTGAGCGGATTGAGGTCCAGATCGCCAGGATCGACAGCCACCCAGCCGCCGGCCTCAGGCTTGCGCAGTTCAAAATGCAAATGGGGTCCAGTGCTGAGCCCCGTGCTGCCCACACGACCGATCACCTCACCCTGATGAACCTTCTGGCCGGACTTCACGTAAATCTCTGAAAGATGTCCGTAGAGGGTCCGGCGTTTGGGCTGGGCATGATCCAGCTCCACAGCAATGCCGTAACCACCGGCCAGACCGCTGCTCAGGACCGTTCCTGACAAAGCAGCGACAACTGGGGTCCCTTCAGGGGCTGCCAGGTCCTTGCCGGCATGCATCAGCCATCTACCGATGATCGGATGGATCCGCCAGCCGAATTCACTGGTGGTGATGGCTGAACCGATGATCGGGAACAGCAGCTTGCGATCACCGTTGCCAGAGATCGATGCGGGCCTGGGTGAAACAGCAAACACCGTCTCCAGGCGGAACGTGGCAGAGGAGCCTGCCAGCAAAGCCTTCACCGGGACTGAGATCGGAGGAAGCGGTGTGCCATCAAACCCGCGTCTGGACAACCCTGTGAGCGTTTCGTCACGACCTTTCCAGACCACGCGGGGTTGCAGACGGGAACTACGGCGGCGCACCGCCACACCGCTGCTGCATTCCTGCTGCGAGAGGGCACCGCTGCGGCAGGCCTTCTGGAACGCAGGAACATCAATGGGCCGGGCCTGTTCCCCCGTTTCAAGCTGCCGTCGCTCGAGCGGAGTGATGACGCGATTTCGTTCCAGGGACTCCAGCGAACGATCGAAGGTGAGTGGAGGTGGAGCCGGCTTGAGCTCAGGAGGGGTCACTGGACCCTGCAGAGCAGGGATGGACAGCAGAACCGATGCGGCAAGCCAACGCAGAACCAACGGAACAAGACGGTCTCATCGAGCGAGACTCTAGAGATCCTGGTCAGGGCTGTCTGTCCAACGGGTCCAGCTTGTCCTCCGGGTCCCCTGCTCCAGAAGCAGACGTCCGTCCATGCCGATGCCTCGCACTTGCCAGGCCTCTCCCGTGCCTGGATCAGCAACCGATTCAGCCCAGAGACGCTGCTCGGCCTGACGGACCACCATGCAGGGATCAAGTGCCAGCTCGCGGGCGCGGTCGAGTGCGCGCAGCACGGCTCCTTGCCAGACCCTCAGCCGACATCGCCCTGAAGAAAGACGTTCCCTCAGGGAGACTGCTCCAGGCGGCGCGGGATTACTCACATTGAGACCCACCCCTATCCTGGCTAGACGGACCCGACTGCCGCGGAAAACCAGTGTGGGCAGCACACCGGCCAGCTTGCGGGAATCAATCAACAGATCATTGGGCCACTTGATGGACACCTGAAGGCCAGTGGACTCGACCTGCTCCGCCAGGGCGAGAGCCACGGTGAGACCGAACAAGCCCGTTGAACATTGCTGCTGAGGCCAGGGAAGAGCCGCACTCAACCAGACACCGCCCCTCGATGCCATCCAGCGGCGTCCGTACTGTCCATGAGCACGGATCTGATGGTCAGCCAACACTGCGCGTGGATGGAGGCCACACCAGGGGTGCTGCACGAGCCATTGAGACAGCTCGGTCTCAGTGCTGGCACACACGCCCAACCGCCTCAGCCACCAGGAGTCATCACCATGGCGACGCAGATCATGCAGCAATCGCCCCCGGCCAGTCCTCACAAAGGTCAATGGTGCTTCTCCCACCAGGGATGCAGGCGAATCACAGCCTGCTCCAGATCCTCGACCGGACGGACAAGAGCCAGCCGCAACCAGCCACGACCCGCGTCACCAAAACCGGAGCCCGGAGTCAGCGCCACGCCGCAGTGGGCCAACAACTCAGCCGCAAGCTGTTCGTCGCTCCACCCCCTTGCACATGCCCATTCCGGAATAGGCATCCAGAGGTAGAGGGCCATGGATGGAACCGGCACAGTCCAGCCAAGATCAGCCAAGGCCTGTCGCATGCGGTCGCGGCGCTGGCGATAAACGGGCAGGAGACGTGATGGCCAGTCGGCATGTTGATCCAGCGCCACCTCCGCGCCCCGCTGCAGCGCCTGACACTGATTGAAATCAACGACGCCTTTCAGCTGGCGCAAGGCTTTGATCAACGGAGCAGCCCCCACCGCAAACGCCAGCCGGAATCCTCCGAGACACCATCCCTTGGACAAAGAGAAGAATTCGATTCCCCGCTCACGCCAGTGGGGGCAGCGCAGCAGTGACGGGGCATCGCCCTCCAGCGCCAGATCCACATAAGGGTTGTCGTGGGCCAGCACCAGATCGTGCTGAACGGAACGGTTCATGGCCTCGTCAAGCCAGGCCTGCTCCCCGGTGCGGGCGGTGGGGTTATGAGGAAAACCGAGAACCATCAGAGCCAACTGCTGCCATTGGTCTGTGGAGAGCGCGTCGAAGTCCGGAGCCCAGTCCCGCTCAGCGGTGAGTGGAAGGGTGTGAATGTCGGCATCCGCCAGTTCCAGTCCACCCCGGTGAGAGGGGTAGGAAGGGTCAAGAATCAGCGCCGAATCGCCGGGATCAAGAACCGCAAGAGGCAGATGCGCCGTACCTTCCTGCGATCCAACCAGCAGGAGCACTTCGGTCTGGGCGTCCACTTGAACACCGAAGCGCTGCTGACACCATGCGGCAGCAGCACTCCTGAACGATTGCGTCCCTGCATGAAGGCAGTACGAGGCGCTGGAGGGATGCTGAAGCACCTCGGCCATGGCTTCCACGGCAGCGTCTGGTGGCGCCAGATCAGTGGAGCCGAGAGACAGGTCGATCAGAGCCTGATGCTTCTGCCGTTCGCTGTCGACGTATGCCGATTTGCGCCGGTCATTGCGATCGAAGACACCGCTGCCGAGCCTTGCAAGGCGATCAGAGGTGATCATCCAGAGAAGTCTGCGGTTGGAAGCGGGTGATCACGGTCCCTGATCAGATCTTGTCGATGGAGCGGCGGAGCTCTTCGAGGTCGTTGTCGACTTCCGCAACGTTGACAGGCTGGACAGCATCAGCCTTGCCCTGATCAGCCGCTGGCAGTGCAACGGCTTCAGGGCCACCGGCCAGTTGCTGGCGAAGGGCAGCGAGTTCATCATCCACATCATCACCACCCTCAAGGGCTGCGAACTGGCTCTCCAGATCGGCCCCTGCCAGTTCAGCTGCTGCCTGACTGCTGGCTTCCATCGCCTGGACCTTGTCCTCCATCCGCTCAAAGGCGGCCATGGCGGAATTGCTGCCCATATTTCCCACTGCACTCTGGAGCTGCTGCTGAGCCTTGGCCGCCTGGGCCCTGGCCTTGAGCATGTCCTTCTTGGTGCGCGCCTCGGCGATCTTGCCTTCGAGGGCCACAAGACTTTTCTTGAGGGTTTCCACCTGGGCGTCCTGCCCCTGCACCTGCTTGGCCAGAGAGGCCGAGGTCTCCTGGAATGTCTTACGCCGGGTGAGTGCCTCTCGGGCCAGATCCTCTTCGTTCTTTTTGAGAGCGAGCTCTGCCCGCTCGTACCAAGTACGTGCCTGGGATTCCGCTTGATCAGCCTGATTGCGAAGGCGCTTCTGGCTGGCGATCGCCATGGCAACAGCCTGGCGCAGCTTCACCAGATCCTCCTGCATGTCAGCCACGGACTGGTCGAGAATCTTGACGGGATCCTCGGCCTTGCTCACGAGATCGTTGACATTGGCGCGCAGCAGTCGGCTGAGCCGGTCGAAGAAACCCATGGATCGGGGCGAGCAGCAATTTGAGGGTAGCGAGCAAATCAAGAGCACCTGCCTAAGGTCGACTCAAAATCGGCAATTGGCATGGGTCGGGCCCCGAAATCGCAGCGGCGCCGCTTCGGGAAGGGAGAAGTGCTGATGCCCCCTGAACCAGAACCCGTTCAGCCGATTAGCGGATGTCTTGAGACTCTTAAACGAACTTGGAGACAGGAGGGTTCACTGGCTGCGCTCTGGCAGGACTGGCCGAAACTGGCCGGCGATCCCCTCTCCAGCCATTGCCAACCACTGGCGCTGCGGAGTGGAACGCTGATCGTGGGGGCCAGGCATCCCCAGTGGCGCCAGGCCTTGCTTTACAGCAAGCCTCAGCTGCTCGCATCCATTCGTGCAGCAGGCCATCCCGTGCGTGATCTGCGGATTCAACAACACCATCCAACACCGCGTGAGGTGATCGGAGACCCCCTCGAGGAATGGAAACGACACCCAAGTCGCATTGACGTGCATGGCATCGCGGCATGTCCCCGTTGTGGAACCCCCTCTCCCATGGGCGAAATGGCGCAATGGGGGCATTGCAGCTTCTGCCGCCGCATCCAACTGAGCGAGTTGTCGAGGCCGGATGATCGCGATCAGTAACGCTCAGGTCTCGGCTTCTTCCAGGTGAGAGCCACACCTGCATCGCGCAGATCAGCAGCACGCTTCTCAAGCCGTGATCTGTCCAGCCGCCACAATTCGTAGATGCCCGCGCTCGCCAGCTTTTGAGGCTGGAGACCCTGCCAGTGCTGCTTGGCTGCCGTTCCACGGTTGATGACGACCAGCACAGAGGGTGAAGCATCGACCTCGGTAATGGGCAAGCCCTGGAAACCTTGTCGCTGCTCATGACTGAGACGATCAGCGAGGTTGGCGAGAGCTGCTTGTGACTGGCCTTCATAGACCACCACCTGGTCTGTATAGAAGTGAAGCGAGGGCTTGAGCACGCCGATCATCGCCAGGGGTTCTCCTGGACGACGTTGCTCCACAACCTGCTTTGCCACCTGCCGCACCGGCAGCTGACGGACCCGATCACCAAGCTGGATCATCGGCACGAGGGCAATCAGCTGAAACAGCACCATCGGTCCCTGCCAGGCCAGCAGTCGTCCGGGCACAGAGCCCCACAAACTCCTTGTTCCAAGCAGGACAGCAACGATGAAACACACAGCAGCTCTGATCACCAACCCACTGGCCATCAGCTCAGCCGGCAAGGTGGGCATCTCCGGATCCTGAATCAGAGGTATCCAAAGGGGCGATGCCAGCAGACCAGCCGCCAGGACTGCGGTGCAAAGCGCAGTTGAACACCAGGCGATCAGCAACCCCCGGCGTTGCTGAAGAGACGGGGGAAGGGCCGTAGATGCAATCAGCAAGGCTGCGGCCGGTGTAGCTGGCAGCCAATAGCTGGGCAACTTGGTCGCCGCTGCGGTGAACAGCAGAAACACCGCCAGCAACCAGCAGCCGGCGAAATGGCCCAGGCTTTGGCGAGCGGGTCGGCGCTGAAAGGAAGCGCCTCCCGCGAAATCGGCAATCACCCTGCCCAATCCGAATAACAGCAGCGGCGTGAAGGGGAATGACGCCACCACCAGCACGGGCCCGAAAAACCACCAGGGCTGCAGATGATCGTTCACAACGCTGGTAAGGCGTTGAAGATTGTGATAGCCGAAAAAGCTGTCCCAGAAAGGCTGCCCCTCCACCAGCAGCTCTGCTGCATACCAGGGAAGACTGATCAAAGCTGTGATCAGGAGTCCTTGCAAAGGCCTCAGAGAAGTCCACAGACCTGACAGATCCCGGCGAATCGAAGCGAACAGCACCAGGGTGATACCTGTGAGAACCACCGCCACGGGGCCTTTGGTCAACACGGCGAAGGCCAGAACGATCCAGGCCAGCCACCAACGTCGACCCGATCCACTCGCGTAGCAGCGCCATTGGCAGAGCAGGCTGAGAGCGAGCGTCCCAGTCAGTAGCGAATCACTGACAGCCGTCCTGCTCCAGATCAGTACCAGTGGAGACAGGGCGAACGCAAGTGCTGCGGCGATGGCCGTCCGACGGGGATATGAATCGCCCTGCAGTGGGTACCGCAGCAGGGTGTCCCCCAGTGCAAGCATGGTCAACACCGAGGCCAGGGCCGAGGGCAGTCGAGCCGCCCAGGTGCCTAGCGGATCCCAGATGTTTCCGGCCGGCAGGGCATATCCCAGGCCCATCAGCCAATACACCAATGGTGGTTTATCGAACCGGGGCAATCCGTTGACCCTTGGTGTGAGCCAATCACCGGTCTCCGCCATCGCACGGCCCGACGCCGCAAATAGAGGAGGCGTTTCATCAACGAGACCGGTATTGCCGAGCTGCCAGCAGAAGATCGCCAGTGCCAGCGCAAGGATGAGCAGCATTCCACGCCGGCGCTGGCGAGCTGTTGGAACAACGACTGAGGGAGTCGGGGCTGATGAATCCGCTGTCATCAGGAGATGGTGCCATCCACTGGTGTCAGCCCCCTGCACATCCAGGCTTCGACCCGAGCTGCCAGTCCTTCCTGACTCGCGCAACGCTCGACCCAGCGCCGGCAGGCAAGACGGTCGATGGCCGACGCCTTAAGCGTTGCTTCGGCAAGGGCTTCCCGATCATCGGGGGCTACAAGCCAACCGGTTTCGCCGTCCTGAATGATCTCTCCGGGGCCGCCGCGGTTGTAGGCGATCACTGGTACACCGCAAGCCAAGGCCTCAACGACAACATTGCCGTATGCCTCATTCCACTTGGGCGTGTTGAGCAACGCTCTGCAACCGCCAAGCTCACGCTGCAGCTGAGCTGTGGGCTTGAAGCCGCACCATTCAACAGTGCCTGCTGGAACGGCACTCTCGACACGCTTCGCATAGGCATCGTCCTCCACCAGCCCCCAAACACGCAGTGTCTCGCCAAGCTGGGCCGCTACCGACGCCGCATCCTCAAGCCCCTTTTCGGGTGCCACACGTCCGGCCCAGCCCAGCGGACCACCCGTTGTGAGCTGCAGCTCGTAACGGGAAAGATCAAACCCGTTACCGACCACTTCAGGAGGCTCTACCAGGGCGAAGTCGTCGGCCTGACGACGGGTGTGAAACGCAAGGCGGCGCTGATCCCATCGGGCCAGATCAGCCACGGCAGCGTCCATCACCGAAGACACGGAACCCATACTCACGAGATGAAAAATTTTTGGAGCCACGTGAGGAGTGAGCCATAACGGCAGCCAGTCGTAACCGAAATTGAGCAGCGCATCGACATCGCTGCCCAGCCCCAAGGCGCGATCCCAGAGTCGAGGCAGCACAGCATCCCTGGGGATCCGCATCGGTGCGTTCCGATCCGCATGCTGCCAACTCGGCTGATCAACCCCCGGAACGGTATGCAGTGTCACCGTGCCATCCGTCACCGGTAAACAGGACCCTTCCGGGGCCACGAGATGCAGGCGATGGCCACGCTGGACCAAACCCTTCACCAACGATGCAAGCGTGAGCTCAACCCCACCCCCCCTGCCGCTGCCGAGCTGTCCTACAGGTGTGCTGACCAGCACCAGAGTCAGAGGACGATCGTTCATGCCTTCATATCCCCTGGACGGGTGATCGAGGCAGAAAGCCAGGGCTCCCAGAGACGCTGTCGCTGACTCACCAACAGCACTGAGATCAGCACCAGCAGCACCGCCAACCATTGCAGGGTGTCAAGCCGTTCCCCCAGCAACACCCCCCCTGAGGCAAGCGCAAACACCGGTGTGAGAAATCCAAGCGTGCTGAAACCGGTGAGATCCTCCCGGTTGGCAAACCAGAAAAAGAGGGAATAGGCAAGCGCGCTGCCCAAAAGCGAGGCGTAGGCCATCTGAGCCCAGTCATAGGCCGACCAGGGTGGGATCAGCTCAGTGCTGGCATCAAGACCATGCCAGGCGAGCAGAGGGAATCCACCCAGAACCATGTGCCAGCCGGTCACCGCCACGGGATCACTGTTTCTGCAAGCGAAGCGACAGAGCACGGTGCCCAGGGCCATCGCCAAAGCCGCCAGCAGCATCCAGCCCGTGCCGTCCTGCCATCCAGCCTGCAGATCGGAGAGATCAGCCTGCAACCACCAGTGCTGCAGGAGAGGTGCCGGAACCCCCAGACAGACGATTCCGGAAAGTCCGAGCACAAGACCGATCCAGCCGATCGGATTGATCGATTCCGCGAACAGCCAGCGTGCGAGCAGAGCCACGATCAGGGGCTGCGAATCAATCAGGACCGATCCAAGGCCTGCACCAGTGCCCTGCAGCCCCTTGGCCAGAAAGAACTGAAAAAGAATCGCATCGACGAGGGTGAAAACCAGAAACCAGCCACGATCAGCTGAATTAATGGTCAACGACCTGCCCAGGTAAGGAACGGCAATGAGCAGCACGATGCCTGCCGGCAGCAGGCGCAGACAGGCCACAAGCGGAGCCCCACCAGACTCCACAAGAGGGGCCATGGCCGCCATTGCAGTACCCCACAGAGCGAAGGGCAACACCATCAGCAGCCCGCGCTGCAGCGTCGTCATGGAAGTAGGCCGATAGGGTCCTTTTTAAGATCCGGCGAGTTGAACGGAGGATCATGGGGTGGCTTTGGCGCCGCAAGTCCAAACGCCGCATGGCGCGCATCGTGATTGAAGGCGCGATCAGTGGCTCGACACGACGCAGAGTGCTGAAGGCTCTGCGCGAGGTGCAGGAGCGGGAATTCCCGGCACTTCTGCTGCGCATCGACAGTCCAGGAGGAACGGTCGGCGACAGCCAGGAAATCCATGCCGCTCTGCTGCGCCTGCGCGACAAAGGCTGCAAGGTGGTGGCCAGCTTCGGCAACATTTCCGCCTCCGGAGGGGTCTATGTCGGCGTGGCAGCTGATTCGATCGTGGCCAATCCAGGCACGATCACTGGCTCGATCGGTGTGATTCTGCGGGGCAACAATCTCTCGGAACTGCTGTCGAAAGTGGGTGTCCGCTTCGAAACCGTGAAGAGCGGTGCTTACAAGGACATTCTTTCCCCCGACCGAGCCCTGAGTCCTGAGGAACGTGAGCTGCTGCAGAGCCTGATCGACAGCAGTTACGACCAATTCGTCGCCGCCGTTGCCGAGGGTCGTGGCATGGACAAGAACAAGGTTCGCACCTTCGCTGATGGACGCGTGTTCAGTGGTGCGCAGGCCAAGGATCTGGGCCTTGTGGATGAGCTGGGGGACGAGGAGCAGGCTCGATTGGTTGCAGCCCGTCTAGCTGAACTTGATGAGGAGCGCTGCCGGCCTGTGACCCTCGGCAAACCTCGCAAGCGCCTTCTGCAGAGCCTGCCTGGATCCAGCCTTCTGCTGCGACTCGATCAGTTGCTAACCACTGAACTTGAGCTGAGCGGCCAGCCCCTCTGGATGCACAGACCATGACAGCCCCTCGGCTGCTGCGAGGCCTGCGCGGTGCCACCACCTGCGCTGACAACAACGCCCATGCCATCCATGAGGCTGTCGCTGAACTGGTGGACGCACTGATGGACCAGAACGCCCTGGATCCAGATCAGCTGGTCTCGGTGACGTTCTCCGTGACCGCCGATCTGGACGCCAGCTTTCCCGCAGCGGTGGCGCGCCACCGCACAGGCTGGGAAGAAGTGGCCCTTCTGGATGTCCAGCAGATGGCCGTCCAGGGAGATCTTGCCCGTTGCATCCGTCTGCTGGCCCACGCCTGGCTTCCATGCGATCGGCCACTTCACCATCCCTACCTGAGGGGAGCATCACGGCTGCGCCCGGACCGATCTGGTCACAACTGACAGATCAGTGGCCGACCCCCGAAGCACCTGCGTTCGTGAGATTCTCACGACAATCCACTCACGACTTACGGCGTCCGCGCCGACTGCTCCCGAATCACGATGAAAAGACGTTGTTCTCTCACTCCCCTTCGCAGAGCAGGACTTGCAGCTCTGATTGGTTGCGGAGTCATCGGTGGAGCGGCGGTGCCACCCCTATCAACACCCCCCGCTTTTGCACAGAACACACCTTCTCTGCTGGAATTCCGGTGGGATTCAGGAACTGGATATCGGAAGCTGTACTTCGTTCAGACCAGCCAACGCCGGCGTGAGCGCTCAGAATATTTCTTCATGCTGCGCAAGAAGGATCGCAAGACCGCGATCCTCAAACTGAGCATCACGGTGCCCAGCTATTTCAACGCGCGCATCCGCCCACAGAATCTCTCACTCTGCAAGATGTCGATGGGCGGGATGCTCTCAAGAAGCAAGTGCAAGGAAGTGCTGCCGGCGGTATTTGAAGTGAATGAAAAACAGACAGCCATCGAGGTTTTCCCTGACACTCCGATTCCAACTGGTGGTACCTATGCCGTGGTCATGAACGTCTTCAATCCGAGCCAGGGGGGAATGTTCCAATTCAATGCCCTGGCGCAGGCACCGGGAGACGTTCCCGTATCCGGCTACCTCGGCAGCTGGCTTGTGGATATCGACTGACCCCTGCTGATAAACTCGCTCCTTGACAAAAGGCCGGGTGCCGGAAAAATTCCATGACGAAACGAACTCTCGGAGGCACAAGTCGCAAGCGCAGGCGCGTATCCGGTTTCAGAGTGCGCATGCGCACTCACACCGGACGTCGTGTGATCCGCAGCCGCCGCAAGCGCGGACGTTCACGCCTTTCTGTCTGATTCTTTCGGATTGCCGCGATGGTCCTGCCGGCATCCATGCGTCTGCGCGGCCATCGCTGTTTTGATCATCTGCATCGGAAAGGCAAGCGCTTCCACGGCAACCTGATGGTGCTGAGAAAGGTCTCAGCCCACCACTCCCTGCTTAAACGCCGAGCAACCACGGCTACATCACATCTTCCACGCGGGACTCCAACCTGTCGAGTGGCAGTGGTGATCAGCAGCAAAGTCAGCAAGCGCGCCGTGATCAGGAATCGATTGCGAAGGCGCCTGCACGACCATCTGCGCATAAGGTTCGAACATGCTCCGGAACACGCCAGCGTCTGGATTTTGGTCAGTTTGAAACCCGGAGCAGCCACCGAGGATCACGACTTGCTGGAAGAATGCGACAGATTGCTTGAACAGGCGGGCCTGAAGCCATGACCAGCTCCATCAAGGAAGACACCTTTTACGAGGGAGGTCCTGCGAAAGGGGACCTCATCTTCAACATCCTTCTGGGCTTCACCCTGATTGCCCTGCCATTCACCGTAGGGGCCATCGTGCGAGCTCTTTGGCTGCGCTTTCGCGTCACCAGTCGGCGAGTGTCCGTGAGCGGCGGCTGGATGGGTAAGGACCGCAGCCAGGTGGTCTACAGCCAGATCCGTGAGGTGCGCTGTGTTCCCCGTGGCTTCGGCGCGTGGGGTGACATGGTTCTCGTGCTGACGGATGGATCACGGCTCGAGCTCCGTTCGATGCCACGCTTCCGTGAGGTTGAGACCTACATCCAGGAAAGGATCACCAGCAGACCAGAATCCAACGGATCGAGCAGTGACAGCATTCCAAGCAAAGGATTCGCTGCCTGAGCCTGCGCACCAACGCGACGGCCTCGACGCTGTTGCACACTGGCATCACCCTTCACCGCCCATCGGAACGCCATCGTGATCGGTTACATCTCCGACAATCTGCTGCTGCCGATCCTGGATTTCTTCTATGGATTGGTGCCCAGCTACGGGCTCGCGATCGTGGCTCTCACGGTGGTGATCCGCCTTGCTCTGTTCCCGCTGAGCGCGGGATCGATCCGCAGCGCACGGCGCATGCGGATCGCCCAGCCTGTGATGCAGAAGCGGCAGGCTGAGATCAAGTCCCGCTTCGCCAGCAACCCTCAGAAACAGCAGGAGGAGATGGGCAAATTGATGAAGGAGTTCGGCAGCCCGCTGGCCGGATGCCTGCCCCTGCTGGTGCAGATGCCGATTCTGTTCGCGTTGTTCGCCACGCTGCGTGGATCACCGTTCGCAGACGTTCCTTACACCCTCAATCTGAAAGTGCTGCCCGCAGAGCAGATCGCTGCGGTTGAGCCCAAACCATTTACCAGTGCGAGCCACTCGATCTTTGTCACTGAAACCGATCACTTCCCCGTGATCGCCAGCCTGCCCGGCGGAACCAAGATCGGCACCGGCGACAGCGTTCAGATCCAGCTTCAGGCCAAAAGTGGCGAGGCTTTCGGGGAGATACTTGACGGTGTTGAGAACGGCAAGTCCTTCCTGCCTGCCTGGACGGTGACCAAAGGGGAGTCGATTGTCTCCGTCTCTGAAGCCGGAGAGATCACAGCGCTGTCTCCTGGTGATGCGACCGTTGAGGGCAAGATCCCCGGTCTGGCAGCCCGCAGTGGTTTCCTGTTCATCAAAGCTCTTGGTCAGGTCGGTTTCTACACCGACGGTGCCGTCAACTGGGACATCGCCATCCTTGTGGGCTCCTTTGGCCTGAGCCTGTTCATCTCCCAGCTGCTGTCGGGGATGGGTATGCCAGCGAATCCTCAGCAGTCAACAGCCAACAAGATCACGCCTGTGTTGATCACAGGAATGTTCCTGTTCTTCCCCCTGCCGGCCGGCGTCCTGCTGTACATGGTGATCGCCAACATCTTCCAGGCGTTGCAGACCTTCTTGCTGACCCGTGAAGCTTTGCCTGACAATCTGCAGGCCATCGTGGACGAACAGCTCAAGCAGCAACCCGCGGCAGCCACAGCCGGTGGAGTTTCAGGAAGCCGATTGCCTTTCGAGCCAAAGGGCGGCAACAAATGATTCCCGGCCTTGAGCCGGTACCGCTCAGGGAGCTACAAGCTCTGGGAACCTCCAGGGTCTGGTCAGTGGATGGTCAACTTGATGAAATGCCCAGCCTCACTCCAGTGCGAGGAACTCTCAGGGCTGAACATCTCGGCAATCTTCTAGAGGTTGAAGGATCGGTTCAGACCATCGTCTGCCTTCGTTGCGACCGTTGCCTCGGACACTTCAACCAACAGCTCAGTGCTATCTCCAAGGAACTGATCTGGCTGGGCCAGGAGCCCAGCGATAGTCATCTCGCTGAAGCGGGTGTGGACCAAACTTCAGCCGATGGTCTGATGGAGTGCCTGAACCCAAGCGGGGATTTCGAACCAGAACGCTGGGTTTTTGAACAGCTGAGCCTGCAGATGTCGGTCGTCAATCGCTGCGGGGAGCACTGCCCCGGGATGCCGCAACAACCGTCGGATCTCTCTGCAATTAGCGGGGAGCAAAGTTCCACACCAGATCCTCGCTGGCAGGCCCTGAAGGATCTGCAGTCGTCGATGCAACGCAAAGGGACGAACCATGACTGATAACTGGATCGCACAACTGGACCTGTTGATCCGATCAGGCACACCGTTGATCTGGATCCGCAGCCATGAAGAGGAGCGCGTGGAAACGCTGCTGCGCCAGACATCGGAGCGCTTGCCCGACCGCACTCTCACCTGCTGGGATTTCGTCGGAGGCCTCAGCGGCGCCCTGGGCCAGGAACAACTGGGAGCTCGACAGCCGATGGCGGTGCTGCAGTGGCTGCAGGAGCGCTCCCCCTCCAGTCCAACCCTGCTGCTTCTCAAAGATGTGCACCGGTTCTGCGAGGACCCTGGAATCGCCCGCATGCTGCGGAACCTCGCCAGCCAGTTACGAACCACACCACACACCTTGATCGTGACCTGCGGGCAGTGGACGCCACCCGCCGACCTGGACGAGGCGCTCACGCTGATGGATCTCCCTTTGCCCCAGGAGCAGGAGTTACGAACACTGCTCGCCAACATCGCCAGAGCTAGCGGTCGAGCCCTGGAGGCTGATGTACTCGAGGAACTCACTCATGCCTGCTGCGGCCTGAGCGAGACGAGGGTGCGGCATGTGGCCGCCAAAGCTCTCGCACAACGTGGATCTCTCAGCCGCGAGGACTTGGTCGATGTGCTGGAGGAGAAACGGCTTTCACTAGCCCGCAGCGAAGTGCTGGAGTTCTGCCGAACGGATGCAACGCCTGGCGACATCGGTGGGCTGGAAACGCTCAAGCACTGGCTTGATCAACGTCACAGGGCCTTCAACGACGATGCACGCCGCTTCGGACTTCCTCTGCCCAGAGGAGTGCTGCTCGTGGGTCCTCAGGGCACCGGCAAGTCACTCACAGCCAGAGCAATCGCCCACAGCTGGTCAATGCCACTACTACGACTTGACGTTGGCCGCCTCTTTTCCGGCCTGGTCGGAGCCAGCGAAGCCAGGACCCGCGACATGATTCAACGGGCTGAAGCGATGGCGCCCTGCGTTCTCTGGATCGATGAGATCGACAAGGGATTCGGCAATGACAGCCGCAGTGATGGCGGCACCAGTCAGCGTGTTCTGGCCACCGTGCTCACCTGGATGGCCGAGAAACGATCGGCGGTGTTTGTGGTGGCCACCGCGAACGGCGTGGAGCGTCTACCGGCAGAACTGCTGCGCAAGGGACGTTTTGATGAAATCTTTCTGCTGGATCTGCCTTCGAGAGATGAGCGTCTGAGCATCCTCAGCCTTCACCTGCAGCGGCGCCGTCCTGGTCTCAATCTGCCGCTGTCAACCGTGGTCGATCGCACGGACGGTTATTCCGGCGCTGAATTGGAGCAAGTGGTGATTGAAGCGATGCACCTGGCCTTCGCCGAAATCCGTGAACTCACCGAAAGCGACATGATCCTGGCGGCATCGCAGCTTGTACCCCTGTCACGCACGGCAAGGGAGCAGATGGAAAGCCTCAAGCAATGGGCCAGTGCCGGGCGAGCGAGGCCTGCATCATTGCGAGCCGTAACGAACCCTGACACGGCGTAACGATCCGCCCCTTCAACCTGGGACGAACACAGCCAGGCTCCGTAAGTTCCAAGGACCGCCGAAAGTCTGGAATTGAACCGTTCCTCCGAAATCACCACTCAACTGGCAGCTGCCTGCCTTGGAGCCGGGGTGATCACCACGGTGGCCGTCTCTCAGGGCCAGAACCCTCTCACCGCCTTGGGAATCACGTTGTTCTCAGCCGTGGCGGCTGTGATGGTTGGGCAGGTTTTCTGAGTGCTGACAGAGCGCTGACAGCGGACGCCTAGGCTGCCGGCGCGATCATCCGAACCCCTGTGCTCGATCAGCGTCTGGTGCGAGAGAACCCCGAGCTGATTGCCACTCAGCTGGGACGCCGAGGCCTGAATGTGGATCTCAGCTCCCTTCAGCAGATCGCTCAGCATCAACGCGATCTCGAACAAGAACGCAGCACGCTTCAGGCGGAAGGCAACCGCATTGGCAAGGATGTAGGCCTCAAGATCAAAGGTGGAGCTGATCCGAAGGGTGCCGAAGTTGCTGAACTGCGTCAGCAGGGCAACGCCATCAAGCAGAAGGTGTCGGTTCTCGAGGAAAAGGAAAAACAGATTGCCTCAACGCTGAAGACTCAGCTGCTCACATTTCCCAACCTTCCCTCGGCTGACTGCCCAGACGGCAAGGATGAAAATGACAACGTTGAGGTGCGCAGCTGGGGCATCCCCCGCCAGCAGAAAGGCCTGGAGGAACACTGGGCGATTGCCGACCGTCTCGGCCTTCTGGACAGCGAGCGTTCCGTGCGCATTGCCCAGAGCCGATTCGTGACCCTATTTGGCCAGGGAGCGCGACTGGAGCGCGCTCTGATCAACTTCATGCTCGATCTGCATGGCGGCAAGGGCTACCGCGAGGTGCTGCCACCGGTGCTGGTGAACAGCGCCAGTCTCACCGGATCAGGGCAGCTGCCGAAGTTTGCCGAGGAAAGCTTCCGTTGCGCGGACGACGATCTCTGGCTGACGCCCACAGCGGAGGTGCCGGTGACATCCCTGCATCGCGACGAAATCATTCCGGGGGATCAACTGCCCTTGAAGTACGTGGCCTACAGCCCGTGCTTTCGAAGAGAAGCCGGCAGCTACGGCCGTGACACCCGGGGACTGATCCGTCTGCACCAGTTCAACAAGGTTGAGCTGTACTGGTTTGTTCACCCTGACCAGTCAGCCGAAGCTCATACGCAGATCACCGCGGATGCCGAGGCTGTGCTTCAGGCCCTGGAACTCCCTTACCGGGTGCTGGAACTCTGCACCGGTGATCTGGGATTTTCCGCATCGCGCACTTATGACCTCGAGGTCTGGCTCGCAGGCGCCGGTGCGTACCGGGAAATCTCCAGTTGCAGCGTCTGCGGTGATTTCCAGGCACGGCGTTCCTCGATTCGCACCAAGGAAGGAAAAGTGACCAGGCTGGTTCACACCCTGAATGGCAGTGGTCTGGCGATCGGCCGCACCATGGCCGCTCTGCTGGAAAACGGTCAGCAGTCCGACGGCAGTGTGCTGCTGCCTCAGGCACTGGTCCCTTACTTCGGTGGGGACAGAATCCAGCCAGAATGAGTGGATTGAAAGGTATCCATGAACGTTCTGGCCTCACTGCTGGCTCTGGGGCTGTTGATCGTCATTCATGAAGCGGGCCATTTCCTGGCCGCCCGTCTGCAAGGCATTCGAGTCAATGGCTTTTCGGTGGGATTCGGGCCCGCTGTGCTCAAAACCGAGCAGGGAGGCGTCACCTACGCCCTGCGATTACTCCCTCTGGGTGGATTCGTTTCATTCCCCGAAGACGATGAAGAGAGCGACATTCCCAAAGACGATCCCGATTTATTGCGCAACCGGCCGATCCCACAGCAGATGCTGGTGATCAGTGCTGGCGTTCTGGCCAATCTGCTGCTGGCCTGGTTGGTTCTTGTGGGACACACGGCCACCACAGGAGTCCCTGGGGAACCTGGGCCCGGCGTCATGGTGATGAGCGTGCAGGGCGGCGAACCGGCGGCTCTGTCCGGGCTGAAACCCGGCGACCGCATCCTGTCGATCGATGCCGTTGATCTCGGCCGTGGAGAGCCGGCTGTCCAGGCGGCAGTCGATCCGATCCGCAACAGCCCGGGGCAGCCGCTCACGCTTCAGGTGCTTAGAAACGATGTGGTCACGCCACTTCAGCTCACGCCTGCCAACCAGCAGGGAATCGGTCGTATCGGCGCCCAGCTTCAAGAAGTCGTCAGCGGCTCCACGCGACCCGTGCGCTCACCTCTGGAAGCGCTCAGCGTGTCCAGCCAGCAGTTTGGCGGGCTCTTCAGCAGAACGGTGTCTGGCTATGCAGGCTTGTTCACCAATTTCGGCGCCACCGCTCAGCAGGTTTCAGGCCCGGTGAAGATTGTGGAAATGGGTGCGCAACTCTCGAGCCAGGGAGGGTCGGGTCTCGCCCTCTTTCTGGCTCTGATCTCCATCAACCTGGCGGTCCTCAACGCTTTGCCGCTGCCGCTGCTCGATGGTGGACAACTGGTGTTTCTGCTGCTGGAGGGTCTGCGCGGACGCCCACTGCCGGAGCGGTTTCAACTGGCTGTGATGCAGTCCAGCCTGCTGCTTGTACTCGGGCTCAGTGTGCTGCTGATCGTGCGTGACACCAGCCAGCTTCCTGTGGTGCGTCAATTAATCGGCCAATGAAACTGTATGGTTGCTGATTGAACTGCTCGTTTTCAATCGCTGCATGGCCAAGAAGTCGATGATCGCCCGCGATGCGAAGCGCAAGAAAATGGTTGAGCGCTTCTCAGCCAAACGGACTGCCCTGATGGCCGCCTTCCATGCAGCGAAGGACCCCATGGAGCGGCTTGAGATCCACCGCAAGATCCAGGCACTGCCCCGCAACAGCGCACCCACTCGTATGCGCAACCGCTGCTGGGCTACGGGCAAACCAAGAGGCGTTTATCGCGACTTCGGCCTCTGCCGCAACCAGCTTCGTGAACGCGCCCACAAAGGTGAACTTCCCGGCGTGGTCAAGTCCAGCTGGTGATTGGTCGAGTCTCTGCTTAAAAGTGATGCAGTTGAGGAGGTGTTTGAACACCTCCTTTTTTGATGGATGTGACAGAGCGAATCGAATTGGATTCGGTGGGATTGACGTTTCAATCCTGTGAAGTGCCAGAATCAACCTTGACAGAAAGACATAAACAACAGTGCAAGGTCAGACACAGTCGATCTCCTTTGACGGTCGGGAGATTCGGTTGACCACGGGGCGATATGCCCCCCAGGCCGGTGGCTCGGTGATGATCGAATGCGGCGACACTTCGGTGCTTGTCACAGCCACCCGTTCCAAAGGTCGAGAAGGAATCGATTTCCTTCCCCTAATCTGCGACTACGAAGAGCGCCTTTACGCAGCAGGACGGATTCCAGGGAGTTTTATGCGTCGTGAGGGGAGACCTCCCGAGCGAGCCACACTGATCTGCCGTTTGATCGACAGGCCGATGAGGCCTCTCTTCCCGAGCTGGATGAGAGACGACATCCAGATCGTGGCCACCTGCATGTCGCTTGATGAGCGTGTTCCGGCGGATGTGCTTTCTGTGACAGGTGCCTCAATGGCCACACTGTTGGCAGGCATACCCTTCCAGGGTCCGATGGCCGCGGTGCGAGTTGGTCTTCTCGGCGACGACTTCGTGCTCAACCCCAGCTTCCGAGAGATCGAACGAGGAGATCTCGATCTGGTCGTTGCCGGAACACCCGATGGTGTGGTGATGGTTGAGGCAGGTGCGAATCAGCTGCCGGAAGGGGATGTGATTGAAGCGATCGACTTCGGATACGAGGCGGTCTGTGAGCTGATCAAGGCTCAGGAATCCATACTCAAAGAAGCTGGTATCGAGCAGGTGAAGCCAGAGGCTCCCAGCGAAGACACCACTCTGCCGGTTTATCTGGAGAAGGCTTGCAGCAAATCAATCGGCGATGTGCTCAGCCAGTTCGATCAGAGCAAGACCGAGCGCGACGAAAAGCTTGATGCCATCCGTGATCAAACCGCTGAAACCATTGAGGGTCTAAAGGACTCCGACCCCGTCCGTCAGCTTGTTTCAGGCAACAGCAAAGCACTGCCGACCAGCTTCAAAGCCCTGACCAAGAAGCTGATGCGTCAGCAGATCGTGAAAGACGGCAAACGTGTCGACGGCAGAAGTCTCGATCAGGTGCGTCCGATCAGCGCAGCGGCCGGCGTGTTGCCCAAGCGCGTGCATGGCTCTGGTCTGTTCCAGCGCGGCCTCACCCAGGTGCTGTCGACCGCAACCCTGGGCACACCCAGCGATGCCCAGGAGATGGACGATCTCAACCCCAACACCGAGAAGACCTACCTCCACCACTACAACTTCCCCCCTTACTCAGTGGGTGAAACCAAGCCGATGCGCTCCCCTGGACGGCGCGAAATCGGCCATGGAGCCCTTGCAGAACGAGCCATCTTGCCCGTGCTGCCAGCGAAGGACACCTTCCCTTATGTGGTGAGGGTGGTGAGTGAGGTACTCAGCTCCAATGGCTCCACCTCAATGGGTTCTGTCTGCGGCAGCACCCTTGCCCTAATGGACGCCGGTGTACCTCTGAAAGCGCCCGTCAGCGGCGCCGCCATGGGTCTGATCAAAGAAGGCAAGGAGGTGCGCATCCTCACCGACATTCAGGGCATCGAGGACTTTCTCGGCGACATGGACTTCAAGGTGGCTGGCACCGACAAGGGCATCACCGCTCTGCAGATGGACATGAAGATCACCGGCCTGGAAATCAAAACCGTTGCCGAGGCGATCAATCAGGCCCGTCCGGCCCGTCTCCACATCCTCGAGAAAATGCTCGAGGCGATCGACACCCCCCGCGACGGCATGTCACCGCATGCCCCTCGCCTGCTCAGCTTCCGCATTGACCCGGAACTGATCGGTACCGTGATCGGCCCAGGTGGACGGACCATCAAGGGGATCACCGAACGCACGAACACCAAGATCGACATCGAGGACAGCGGCATTGTCACCATTGCGTCCCACGACGGAGCGGCGGCTGATGAGGCGCAGAAGATCATCGAAGGGCTCACCCGCAAGGTGAATGAAGGTGAGGTGTTCAGCGGTTCCATCACCCGGATCATTCCGATCGGCGCCTTTGTGGAGATCCTTCCTGGCAAGGAAGGCATGATCCACATCTCGCAGCTGTCTGAAGCTCGAGTTGAGAAGGTGGAAGACGTGGTCAAGGTCGGCGACGAGGTCACCGTTCGCGTCCGCGAAATCGATAACCGCGGTCGCATCAACCTGACGCTGCGCGGTGTGCCTCAGAACGGCGAAGACACTGAGCCCGAACCAGCCCCCACGCCGGTTGCTCCCCTCTCCTGAGCGGTCGCCTCAGACCTGAAAACCAGGATCGATTGTCTCCATGGCCCGTGCCGCTCGCTGCTCAAGCGCGGCATGGGCTTTTCCATGGCTGGCGATCAGACAACCTGCCTGACGCACATCACCGGTGTTGTAGGCCAGCGGACGACCATCCGCATGGGTGAAGGCACCACCAGCTGCCAGCAACACGGCCTCAGGTGCTGCCATATCCCAGTCTTTAGGAGCACTCTTGCCAGAGAGCGAGATGTAGAGATCGGTCTCACCTCGCAGGATGGTGGCCACCTTGCAACCCACACTGCCGACAGACTTGGAGCCGGCAAGAGGAAGAGCTGCAATCAGTCGTTCCAGCCGATCGTCCCGATGACTGCGGCTCGCCACCATGATCAGTTCGCCCTCAGCAGAGCGGTCGCTGAAGCGAACGGGACTGCGCATGCCGCTGCGGTTTTCGCACCAGCTGCCATCACCCACCACACCGAACCACAGCTCATCCGCCTCCGGAAGCAACACCACACCCAGCACAGGACGCTGACCCTGCACCAGCGCCAGATGAACGGCGTATTCGCCTGTGCCTTGCAAAAAATCCTTGGTGCCATCCAGAGGATCCAGAATCCAGAGCCATTCGGCAGGCAAGGGCTCTCCATCGGTGAGCTGCTCTTTGGCCGTCTCCTCGCTGAGCAAGGTCCAGCCAGCATCGGGGAACGCTGAACGCAGACCATCCAGCAACCATTGATTCACCGCCAGGTCAGCTGCAGAGACAGGCCCCTCTCCACCGTTGTCAACACTCAGGGCCCGGGAAAAACCATGGGGAGGCTGCTCAGCGCGGGCATAGGCCCGCAGAATGTCGGCGGCCCCCCAGCAGAGAGGGCGCAGTGCCTCGAGCAGGCTGTCCTGACTGATGCCGGCAGGCAGGTTCATCGCAGTCGGCATCATGGAGTGATCTGGGCGGAGCCATTGTGAAGCAGCGCGCCGAACCGGAAGCTGGTGTTCTCTATCTGGTGGGCACACCGATCGGTCATCTGGGCGACCTTTCACCAAGAGCACGGGCCCTGCTGGTCGCCGTGGACACCATCGCCTGCGAAGACACACGCCATAGCGGCCAACTGCTCACAGCCCTGGGATCGAAAGCCCGCCGCTGCAGCTTCCATCAGCACAACACGTATGGCCGCATTCCTCAGTTGCTCAACGAACTCAGCAGTGGCCACAGCGTTGCCGTGATCAGTGATGCCGGACTGCCCGGGATCAGTGACCCAGGCGAAGAGCTCGTGGCTGCAGCACGACAAGCCGGCCATGCCGTGATCTGCATCCCCGGCCCCTGCGCCGCGACCACAGCACTGGTCAGCAGTGGCCTTCCCAGCGGCCGCTTCTGCTTCGAAGGATTTCTGCCGACCAAAGGGCGTGAGCGGCGCGAAAGCTTGGCAGCAGTGGTTGCAGAAGAACGCACCACGGTGCTTTACGAGGCTCCGCATCGTCTGGTGAAGTTGCTGGAAGAGCTTCAGGAACTTTGCGGTGATCAACGCGCTCTACAGGTGACCCGCGAACTGACCAAACGTCATGAACAACAGGTGGGACCGACCGTGATCGCGGCCCTCGAACATTTCAAGGAGCATCCTCCCCAAGGTGAATTCACACTGGTGCTGGGTGGTGCTCCGCAACAGGAGCAAGCCACCATGAACGACGATCAGTGTCGCCAGCAACTCACAGCACTGATCAAGCAGGGCATGAAGCCCAGTGACGCAGCCAAGGATCTATCCAGAAGCGCCGGACGATCACGGCGGGAGCTGTACGCACTGCTGCATGAGAACCAGAAACAGGCAGACTGATCGGAGCTGCGCGAAACCCGCGGCATGTTGCTGCGCCTGAGACTGCTGCTGATCACGCTGGGTGGTAGTGCCGCTTTGCTTGTGGTGCTTTGCCTTGGTGCCCAAAATCTCAGCGACCGCTACAGGTTGAAACTGGGCGTGGGGACGACGGCACCACTGCCTGCAGGCTTCATTGTTGGAGTCAGCACTGTTCTGGGAGTGATCAGCGGTGGCAGCCTCGCGGTGGTGTTGATGCCTCACACACAACGCTGAATTCAGACATCCAGTGAATACAGGGCGCCTTCCAGCACGAGGCGAGTGATTCCCCTGGCAAGCAGATGGCGAGAAGTGCGCTCAAACACCTGGGTATCGGGAACCTTGATCACACGCTGGCTTCGTCCACACTGACGCTTGGCAGAGCGAGGGCTGGAGTAGAGGCATAAGGCCTGGCGTGCCAGCTCTTCGGGATTGACCACACCCAGTTCAGGGAACTCGCTGAGTGGTCGTGGATCCAGCTCAACCGTCTTATCGACCAGCATGTAAACGCTGTCGGGAAGGATGCCGGTAACGAAAGGACGACAGCTGACCTGCTCCCTGCTGACTTGCGGCAGATCAACCGGCAGAACAGCAATCTCCTGAAAAACCCCATCCGATGGCGCATCGAAGGGCTCGTCATCGGAGACCTCATCAGTATCGTCATCACCGAAATCGTCCGCATCATCGAGGGCAAGGGTGACGCTGCCATCAACTTCATCGGCCTGCGTCAGCTCAGGTTCAACGGGAATTTCAGGGGCTCGCCCGTGATCCGCTGCAGCTTCAGGCACCTCATTCGCTTCGAGTGAATCAACCTGAGCTGTGGTCAAAGAAGCGCGAGCACGCGCCGACTTGAGCGCGTCGTAATCCTCTGGACTCAATAGGGTGCGAACAGTGCGACTGACCGTATTCGCGCTGCATCCGTAAGCCGCAGCGAGAGCGGCGGTTGACTCCCCGGCGCGATAACGGACCAAAAGCTCCTGCTTTTGACTGTTAGTAAGCCGGCTTGGTGCCATCGAGCATTTTGAGCAGCCTTCAACTTTAGATGCTGCTCCCTGGTTTGACTGCAAGAATGAGCTTCATGCTCCCTTAGCTCAGCTGGATAGAGCAACTGCCTTCTAAGCAGTCGGTCGATGGTTCGAATCCATCAGGGGGCGTCAGTTACACCAAACGCACGGGAGGTCAACGGCCTGGCACTGGTGCGAACGATGTTGCAGGCGGCTGGGCGTGATGCTGAGACGCCATGACTGATGTGGACGCAGGCGTGCCAGGGACTGATGGCGACATGGCCAACACTGCCTAGGCATCCAAGGGATGTTGAACAGATTGCTGATAGTTGTGCGAATCACAGTCTTGATGCGGTCAGTTATGGCGTGCAGTGGTGGAGGGCTAAGTGGAAGACAGGCAGCGCGAAAAGTCGAATGGGGCAAGTGTGGTGATGAATATCCAGAAAGGAGATGTTGTGAGGTTGGCCGGAAGTGTGACGTTGGCTGAGCTTGGGCTGGCGTTATGTGATGACGACGGCGAGATGTTGGAGATCGATGGGGAGGTGATGGAAGTGTTACCGCAGTGGGTGGATGTACGAATTAAGAGGATGCTGAAAACAGTGAGTTTTGCTGCACCAATGGAAGGTGCGATTCGGCGGATGGTGCGACGTGAGTAAGTGTTGGAGGTATTCGATGGTGAAGCGCGGCTATGGCCTAATGCAGCGGCGTTAAAGGGTGTTAGTGATGAAAGGGAAGGCAAGTTGAGCAAAGCTGCAGCGCGAGTGTTTTGGACTCTTGGTGTGGATGAAATCCCTGTGAGCTACACAAACGGGGGAGTCAGGCGGGTGGAAGACCACCTGATTGGGTGATGTGACTCCGATTGATTCCGGAGATGGTGAAGAGGTCCAGGAGGGATGACCTCCACTATCTAAATCAATCAAATGAAACTCTTTAATTCTCTAGCTGCTATTGCAATTACACCGCTAGTAATTACAGGCGCTCCAGCATCTGCGAATGATATGAGTGCCATGGAAGCCTTGCCTGTATCTCATTGGGAAAATGCTTGGCTTAATAATCCAGCATTACATTCAGTGCTTTGCCCGACTGGGCGCAACTTAAATTCAGTCAATAAAAGTTATTTTTCTGATTTCAATCGTACTTATCTTATAGGAAAAGGGACTCAGGCGGGACAAAGTTATCTATTGGCTAATCGAATTACTGACGGAATGTGGGCGGCAGTACGAAAAGCATGCCCAGAAATTTGGTGAATTTTGTTCACTGTCGGGAAGCCTGAAGCCATGAACACGGGGCTGAGAGCTATACAAAACCCGAAAGGGAAAAGCAGGGGGCGTTGAGTAGTCGCTATCGATCTCCCGACAAAACAACTTTGAGAATCATCGTTTAACAAGTCAATGAACAAATCCAATCCACTATCCGACTTCGTTCAATTCATCATTGGTGGCTGCTTCTTTGCTGCTGGTGTCTTTCTTCTGTCAAACCAAGTGATGGTAAGAGCGCCGATGGCTATCGGAGGTGCGGTCAGGTCTGGTTATGGACGAGGTTGGGGCTCTGGGTTTGCCTTCCCCTGGGGCAGCCCAGGTATGGGATTACTCCTGCTGCCACTTGGTATTGGACTTTGCATGGCTTTTGCAGGCGCATATGAGCGATGGTCAAAGTTATTGATCTGGGCTTCGTTGTCGGCTCTTTAACTCGGAGTTCTGAACAGCGTGAGAATGTCATTCATGCCAACAACGCTTTGGCAGCTTGCTATTTACATCGCGATGATTGCTGTTGGTGGTGGTTTGATGTTCAAAGGGCTTAAAGGATCAGGTGAGGAAAGGTCTCCGACTCAAGGCAGCCCACAATCACCAGACCAATACAACACTGATGTTTTGAAAGAACTGACTGACCTGAAGGATCAGATCAATCAAATGAAAAATAAGTAACTCGCTATCGATCTCCCGACAAAACACCTCACACCAACCAAGCCCCGCCAAGTGCGGGGTTTTTCACTGCCCTGGAGCCTTGGCTTCACCGGCTTCTGCGTGAGCTAAATCCAGTTGGGCACTCACTTCTGAGCGGTTCACCAGAAGCTCACTAGAACTTCGAGGGTTCTACACCAGAGCTATGTAGTGGGGTTCATCAGAAAGGCTGTGATCTTGAAGGAGTCGAGGGGGCAACGCCTCCAACACAACTCACACACTTATCAGCTTTAAAACAATGACTACTTCAATCTTCAATGCTCCCTTGCAAATCAAGGAAGCTATTCCAACCTCCACCCAGCCAGAGCTTGAACCGCTCTTCGATCAAGAGTTGGAAGCTGCTGCTGGGGGAATGTACCTCGGCAATCTGGATCGCGTCCTGGCACCTCTGGGAAGAGTCTTGTAAGAACTGAACGCAGGCCTCTCACCAAGTGAGATCAAGTACGCCCCGCCAAGTGCGGGGTTTTTTATTGCACTGATTCCCTCGGAAGGATATGAGTCACCAGTGCAGCGTTGACCCAGCGGATCATGCCTGAATCCACATCAGCGATCTGAATCAGGTTGCGAATGCTCGGGTCACGGGCAGCGCCGCCGCAGTAGATCACCTGCCCCATCCACCAATCCTTGTCAGACTTTTCGCAGGTCAGATAGTCGTGGCGCACGATCACCGTCATGCCCGGAACCACGCTCAGGACGATCGGCTTCTCCGAGGGGTTCTGTTGGTTGTAGTGACCGTGATCGACTGACACGCTCTTGAAGCCAGGACGCCTGTATTAGTCATGCCCGGTAAACGCTGCCGCAACGGTCGCAACCAGGGAAGGCTCGGCATCATGTGCGGACTGACGCCTGATCCATACTTCGCCCTCTCTTCATTGGCTTGCTGGCTTCTGCTGTTGCTATCACCTCGCCAAGCGCAGGACTTTTCATGTTGATTCTTTCGATCCAGCTTTGCCGCTGAATATGACTGAACTTCAAGCCAAATCTGGCTACTCCTTCCAACGAAGGATCTTGAAACCGTATCTTCTTGTGCGGCTGTTCCTCTTCCGACTTCTAAACAGCAGGCGTAGACCGAAAGGGTTCCAAACGGAGACACATCATGTCCCAAGAACAGCTCCAAGCATTCATCGAAAAGGTCCAAGGTGACACCCGTCTTCAGGAGAAGTTCAAAGCTGCTGATGATTCAGACGCAGTTCTTGCGATTGCGAAAGAGGCGGGATTTATGATTTCTGCTGATAAGATGGCACAATCAGAGATGACTGAAGAAGAGCTGGAAGGCGCGGCTGGGGGGCTGCGGCGGCCGGGGTGTGTTAATTCCTTCTGGACCCCCCCGGTCAATCCTTCACTGTTTCACTGTTCGACTAGCACTCCCTTCTGTGACTAGAACTCGACCGATGTGAGCCTACTCATCAAAGCCCCTGCGCAGGGGTTTTTTATTGCTTCGATCACCCCAAAAAAGACCATCAATCAGCCTCCGATACCTGGCACGATTGAGCGCAGTAATTGTTAGCCAAAGATATTGCAACAGGGTGTTGCTATAACCATTAAAGACTCTCGACACCCATGTCAGAAGAGCAACTGAAAGCATTCATCGCCAAGGTTCAAGCAGACACCTCAATACAGGAGCAGTTAAAGGCAGAAGATGCTGATGTTGTTGCTATTGCAAAGGCTGCTGGGTTCTCTATCACCACAGAAGACATAAAAGAGCATCATAAAAAGAAAGAGGATCGTCAAACCCCGTCTGATGCTGAGCTGGAAGGAATGGCTGGAATGACGGGTGTAGAAACCTGTGGGTTATTTTGTCATACACCGGGTGAATGCTGTGGCTGGTCCTTGTTGACTTGTTAAGTATTTACGGCCACAGCCTACACACTCAAAGCTTCTGCGTTGACAGGGGCTTTTTATTTCTTCAATCACCCCAAAAAGACCATCAATCAGCCTTCAATACCTGGCACGATTGAACGCTGTAAGTATTAGCCAAAGACACTGCATCAGGTCGTTGCTATGACTGCTGAACAGACCTCATACCCATGTCAGAAGAGCAACTCAAGGCCTTCCTCACCAAAGTCAAAGGCGATTCCAATCTCAAGGAGAAACTAAAAGCTGCTAAGTCGCATCTTGAAATTGTAACTATAGCTAAGGAGCATGGTTATGAATTCACTGTAGATAAAATCATCCTGCTCAGTGATGAAGAACTTGAAAACGTGGCTGGTGGCACCAACTGGAGTACCGAGCTTGGAGGTAACTGGTGTCAATATGACTGACCTCATAACTTCCATGCACAGCTTGCGTATTCAAAAACTCACAAATTAATCTCCAATATCTGGCATCAATTCAGCGCAGCAATTATTAGCCAAAGCCTCTATAGCAGATCGTTGCTATAACCTTTGAAGACATCCGATAGCCATGTCCATAGAACAACTCAAGGCCTTCCTTGAAAAAGTCAAAGGTGATACCAATCTTCAAGCCAAGCTAAAAGCGGCAAAAACACCTGAAGATGTTGTAGACGTTGCTAAAGAACACGGTCACGAATTCACTGCTGATAAGATCAACCAGCTCAGCGAAGAGGAGCTGGAAGGCGTGGCTGGGGGATGTGGCTGTTTAGCTCTTGAGTCTCAATATTCTGGTGCAGCTTAGTCACAATAGTGATTATGGGTGTTAGTTCACTTTTATATGATTGAATCAAACTCATCAAAGCCCCTGCATTAGAGGGGTTTTTATTTCTTCAATCACCCCTAATAGCCCATGAATAATCCCTCAATGCCTGGCACGATTGAGCGAAATAGCTTTGTAAGATTTCGGGGTATTGATGGGTGTCCAGCGCTCCTTCTCGCCCGTCAAGATCTTGGATCGTGAGGTCTGCTGTTCAGTGATGAGCACTGCCCTTTTCGCTAAATTCGGCGAAATCTCATTGACACCAAAACAGTGTCAAGCTCTCGCCTGAGTTTTTTGTAAATCCGAACGTAATCAGCCATCGGAGCGAAGTCTAGAACTGCCTGTAAAAAATGAACTTGCTCGGGCAGTTAAATTAACCCTATTTTGGCTCAATTTCACCTAATTGATTCAGAAGATATAGCTATAAAATGATTTAAGATTTTGTTTCTGTTGTCAAATGATCAACTCAATGCCTTCATGCAGCGGGTTTCAGCTGACGAAGGTCTGCGGTCTAGACTTAAAGCATCAACAAGTCCTCAGGCGGTCGCTGAGATAGCCAAGGAACTTGGTTACACAGTTCCTGTGGATGATTTGTACGCAGGTGATTGCCTTTCAGCACAGGAACTTGAAGCGGTTTCCGGCGGTGGAGGTGCCAGGGCACAGAAAAGCTGTACTTGGGGATGCGTTTGTAAGACGTCCTTGGACAATGAAGTCGGATACCCTGAAGAATGAGGTCGTAGATATTGGCAAATTGCCCTCTTTTGAGGGCAATTTTTGATTCGGGAAAGGGAACACCTGTCTCCTCAACGCTTCAGTCTTGTCGTTGGAGTGAAGTGATGATCACCAGACCGAGATGGTCTCGCTGCTTCCGACTGTCCAGAGTGTGAGGCCTTTGCTGATTGCGATCGCCATGTAGGCCGTGGCCTCGGCCATGTGGCTGTTGTCGTCATCCATCGGCTCGGCTTTGCCGGGTTTGAAAGTCAGGTTCCGCAGTGAACGGATCACCCGCTTGCAGGTCGAGTCCACCTGGAGTCGGCGCTGGCCGTCGGCCGACAGGATCCACATTCAAACTTCATTGGCATCAATTGCGCCTGTCAGAATTGATGCATGGGTAAGAAATGCACAAAGGCTGAGAAGACAGCGCTTTTAAGAGCTGGCCAATCTGATCGTCAAAGGTTTATCCCAACGACAGCTCATGCACCATGTGACGAATTCATGGGGGCTGTCTTCAGAACAAGCTTCTCGATACGTCCGCGAAGCAAGGGATGTGGTGAAGGCTGACCTCAGCGATATTGACCGGGTCGACATGCTTGCCAGCAAGGTGCAGATGCTGGAGCAGATCGCTACTGATGCAGTTGCAGTAGGCAGGGAGAGCAATGCGATTGGTGCAATCCGTCTGCTGAATGAACTTGTGGGATTCGGGGCAGGACAGAAGCCTGGATTTCGCTGATGAATCGATCACAGGCACTTCAGTACATCGAGCAGCTATGGGGAAAGGGAGAGCTGGAAGAAGCAACTCATCGCTACGCACTCATCGTCGTTGACTTGATCAGCGATGCAGGAAATGAAGAGCTGCTGTGCTGTCAAAAGCCAGAAGAGCTTTCGGCTTGGATACGGCGTGATGCACTCGCCTGGCAAGCAAAGCTGAGCGAAGAGGAATTCGCCGAGCAATTTGAGGTTGGGCATGGCAATGCCTATGGATGCATCGACTACGAGTGTGTGCTGTCTTTACTGGTCTCTATGTGTCAGTCGGACTAGCTAGCCAGGCACTTTGCCGCACTGAAGAAGCCTTTGAGTTGTCGGACAGAAGTATCTGGTTAGAAGGTTGCAGTATTAGTTCTTGTAGAAACGGCAGAAACGGTTGTTTGCGACTTCTACATTTCTATTAATGGAGGGCATTGGCCCTTCAATTCCCAGCTTTTTCCAGTAATGGATGTTCATTTCTGGAGGATTTAGCCCAGACATTGTTGATTGCGCATCATATTGAGCACAAATAGCTCTCTTCGACTGGCAACCCACCAGCAGTATCGAAGCGGCTGCAACGGCTGCAATGGGGATGAGTCGTTTCATCACACCAGTGTGGCCTCAGTCAGTCCTAGGGGGCTGTGAAAATGTGACTGACTAGGTCTGCGTTGACCCAACGGATCACAACAAAAAAAGGCGGGTGATCTCCATCACTCCCCAACCCTCATCATTACCACCCGTTAGACGGCTAGTTCACGGTAAAAATTGATGCCTGCCACCCGGATTGAACGGGGTCACCACTTAGGCGGGCAACGCTTCCACCCGCACACTGCAGGCAAACAAAAAAAACCACTCCTTACGGGGGCATACGGTCTAAACCGAAACGGTACTTACTGATCCATCATCAATATTCAAATGAGTAACAAGGCAGCTAGTAATGCAATTTTTATCATTTAAATCGCATTCTGTGATGCAGACGAAATACTCTTCTAGTGCATCCCATCTTTCAGTGATAGAACTTTGAAGGGACTCTTTCTTCAATTCGTACATGCTTGGCTCCCGAGTGAGAGCTCTATAGGAGGCGCTGCACAGGAAAGTCAATTAATTTGTGTCGATGAATAAACTACCTAGAAATTCACTCATAAGAGAAAATACTCATTGGAATGGCTTTTCCGGGAAGTCCATGGTGAATACTGCCAAAAACCGCGCAGGCCTGATGCTGAACGCATCGCTTAAACGATCCCTACGAAAGCACAACACAAGAACAGCATGCATCCAATCACTCCCTAATACCGAATAAAAAATAAATACCTAATTGCGAAATGATAAGCCTGTCCGCTTATTGATTCGGATAAGCATAAGTTCGACAAACGAAATGGAGACGAGCATGAATGCATCCAAGAAAACTCCAGCCTACTTCTTGCGCTGGAGCGTCCAAAAAGTAACCAAAGGCCTATACGCAGTCACGGCAACTATTGATGGTTCCGATTACGACTTTGTTGGCAATTTCAAGTCAATTCAAGAAGCTCAAAAAGCCGGTAGGCGATACGTGTCAGACCTTTTGCATAATTCACTTTCCGGTGGACGTTTATCACTCAGATCAGCAAAAAGCTTCCTCGCCTAGAACGACCCTTGCCAGACTGGTGGTCGATCGATTTCCAACATGCCGACTTCTTTTGAAGCAGGAGGGAATCTGATAATTTCTTGCTACGAGGATCGTCGCCAGCCAGAACAGGAGTAGATGAATTCACTTGATGGTTCCAAGCACTGATCCAGGGAACACAGGCGATCAAATAACCGCTGTGATCACAGCGGTTGCAGTCTTTAGTGGTCTGAGCTGCTTAGCGGTTGTGATCATTGGTGGCTTCATTACTGCAGATGCAGCCAAGGACGGGATCAAGCAAATACCCATGGAGTCTCCAATACCGATCGAGGCTCCTTTAACTCCATAACTGTTCTTGCATCGGCAAGCCCCGATTCGTCAGGGACAGATGTCACCAGAGCAACGATCAGGTCTCCAGCGTCACCACAACAGCACTGCCGATGTAGTCAACATCGGGGCGAGGTTGCTTTGTGGGTTGAGACCTTCTGACGAAAGGCCCGGTGATACGGCAATAACCACCGGGCAGATCGTGATACGAGCCACTTCGGTGAACAGAATTAAATTCGATTAAACGTCCGCAAGCGACGCCATGGTGGCGATCAGGTCAGCGACAACACCAAACGAGGCTGCTCAAGTGGTCAACCTCACGATGTTGTCGCGTGGAGTACAGGATGCGATCACGTGACGATGATTCCGGCATGGTCACCCGCCGGGCAGGTCGTCACAAATGCGATCACGATTGAACGGAGTCAGAAACCGATTTGACTGAGGATTCCCTGGCCGGTGAGCAGCTCGGTGCCAAGGCCAATGACAAAGCCCATCATTGCTAGACGACCATTCCAGGTCTCAGCAAAGTCGCTGAAGCCGAATCGGGTTTGGGTTTGAGTTGAAGTTGTCATGTCTTTGATTGATTGATTGAGTTTGTAAGCCTCACGGAGGTGAGGCTTTGCAAAGGTGTGATCAGCCAGCTACAGCTGAAATGCTGTACGGAGCCTCAGGGGAGCTGGTCGGCATCGGGTCAAGCTTGCCAAGTGCCAAAGCTTTGGCGCGGACATACATCTGGCTTGACGTGTCACCGGCTGCTTCCAACGCTTTGGCGACGACATCCCAGTTGCGGATTTCAGTAGACATTGCTGGTCGTTTGAAGATGTGAAAAGCATCGCCAGCAAGCTGGTCTGCCCGTGACGGTGAAACCCGCCAAGGGACCGAACACGCGAAACGAGACATGCCCCGCTAGCTCCACCCAGATCGGACGGGGTCGATGTTCATTTGTGGTCTTGGCCTCTATTTGTTCAGGCGAAAATCACAACGACTGCATAAGTTCCCTTTCCGGTCGTTTATCAACCACCCCACATATCCATACGCAATAACGATTAGCTGAGCTGATCGTTGAGATCAAGGTTGCTGTCCCGGTTTTGGCGATTCGAAAGGTTCACATCGCGCAAAGAAGCTTTACATTGTTGTGGTCGGTCAACCGACTTTCTTTACCTGCCGCCGGGTTTCGACCCACAGGCTTCTTTTCCGTTCTCATGACCACCACCATTCAGCAGCGCTCCGGCGCTAATGGCTGGCAGCAGTTCTGCGAGTGGGTCACCTCCACCAACAACCGCCTCTATGTGGGCTGGTTCGGTGTGCTGATGATCCCCACCCTGCTGGCTGCCACCACCTGCTTCATCGTTGCGTTCATCGCAGCACCCCCCGTCGACATCGACGGCATCCGTGAGCCCGTCGCCGGCTCCCTGATCTACGGCAACAACATCATCTCCGGTGCTGTTGTGCCCTCCTCGAACGCCATCGGCCTTCACTTCTATCCCATCTGGGAAGCTGCTTCTCTCGACGAGTGGCTGTACAACGGCGGTCCTTACCAGCTGGTTGTCTTCCACTTCCTGATCGGCATCTTCTGCTACATGGGTCGCGAGTGGGAACTCTCCTACCGCCTTGGCATGCGCCCCTGGATCTGCGTTGCTTACAGCGCACCTGTGGCTGCTGCCTCCGCCGTGTTCCTGGTGTACCCCTTCGGTCAGGGTTCCTTCTCTGACGGCATGCCCCTGGGCATCTCCGGCACCTTCAACTTCATGTTGGTGTTCCAGGCCGAGCACAACATCCTGATGCACCCCTTCCACATGCTTGGTGTGGCTGGCGTCTTCGGTGGTTCACTGTTCTCCGCCATGCACGGTTCACTGGTGACCTCCTCCTTGGTTCGCGAAACCACTGAGAACGATTCACTGAACTACGGCTACAAGTTCGGCCAAGAGGAAGAGACCTACAACATCGTGGCTGCCCACGGTTACTTCGGTCGCCTGATCTTCCAATACGCATCGTTCAACAACAGCCGTAGCCTGCACTTCTTCCTGGCTGCCTGGCCCGTTGTCGGCATCTGGTTCACCGCCCTGGGCGTGTCAACCATGGCCTTCAACCTGAACGGTTTCAACTTCAACCAGTCCATCCTTGATGGTCAGGGCCGCGTCCTGAACACCTGGGCTGATGTGCTGAACCGCGCCAACCTCGGCATGGAAGTGATGCACGAGCGCAATGCTCACAACTTCCCCCTCGACCTGGCTGCTGCTGAGTCCACTCCTGTGGCTCTGCAAGCTCCCGCCATCGGCTGAGGCTGAAGTCTCCAAGAGATTCAGCTTTAGCTGAATCGGAAAGCCCCCTCTCACGAGGGGGCTTTTTGTTGGCTGGGTGGTTGGTCAGCTAACACCAAAGAGGAAGGCCGCCCTCCCCCTGGAAAGACGGCCTACTTCGCTCGTTTGTGCATTGTTCAACCCATCGCTTGTAGAAAAAAAGAAGGGGTCGAAGCTTCTGGCTAGAGGCGCCCTGGGGCCATTTGCTCTAGGTGTCGGGTTGTTTTCTCCTAGGGCACCTAAGGCGGTGCAAACGGAGCGGCGATTGGCGTGACGTATCTGAGGTGTACCTAACCAAACGACCAACCCAGGTCATTGTTGAGACTGTTGGAGCAGGGGCCAGAAGTCAGTCTGCTTCTGCGATCTGCGCTGGTGGAGTGTCAGCTGTCAAAGCTCCTCCGATCTCGACAAACATACTTTCGTCAGCGAACACACATATGGCAACCAGCCATCCTGCTCATTGCCTTCACCGGCAAAAAATCCAATAGTGAAGACGGCTTGCCCAAGCTCAGATGAGGGGCAGTAATGACGACGCCTCGAACCGCTGCGAACTGGTCTCTAGCCCTGCTGTTGGTGCTTGGCCTAGCGCAGCCTGCTGCAGCCCTGGAAACCGTAACCATCCGCAGCTGCTACGACGGCGACACCTGCCGCAGCAATACCGGCGAAAAGATCAGGCTGGCTTGTATGGACACACCAGAACTGCGTGGTAAGTGTGCCAACCCTGTTCCTGCCCAAGCAGCACGGGACTATCTGCGCGGGCTTGTCGTTGGCCGTGGCGTAGGCATCAGACGCATCACCAAAGACCGTTATGGCCGCACGGTGGCTGAGCTGTTTGTGGATGACTGAAACGTGCAACAGCAACTGGTCGCCTCTGGCCATGCAGACATCTATTGGAAGTACGCGCACCAATGCGGGTGGACGCAATGAGCACCTCCGTCGCCACTTACTCCGGCTGCTATCCCGATGAGGGCACTCAGGAGCTGACCCCGCTTGATCGGGGTGGCAGGCATGACGACTTACCCGGCGGGTGCCCAATGCCGGACTCATCGTCACGTGATCGCAAGTTCTCAGGGAGCGATCACATCGTGATGTTGATCATTGCGGCAATGTCGTTTGGTGTTGTCGCTGACATGATTGCCGTCTTGGTGTCGCTTGCGGACATCCACTTGACTTTTGATCCTGTTCACCCACGTGGCTGACATGACGATCTGCCCGGCGGTGATGGCGGTGTCACCGGGCTCGTCGTCATGCGACCTCCCCTCACAAAGCAGCCGCGCCGGGATGTTGGCCGTCTCACCAGTGCTGATGTGGTGCCGCTTGCGCTGATCTGATCGACATTTGAGCGCAGTAATTATTAGTTAAAGACAATTCACCGTCGCTGAAAGGGTGGTGAAGGCCCATCCCCCAAGCGAGCGATTCACTGTCCAGCTGGACCCGGACAGCGCGGGCAGCGAACGCCGTTACGGATATCCGCTTTACATTCCGCAATGAGCCGCTTAACATTTATTCAATATCAGAAGTCTCATGTTCGGCACCACCGACCTCCTAGTTCTGATCGTCAGTTTCGGCGCTGCTTGCTTCACGCTCAGCCTTTACAAGGCAGCTGGGCTCAGTGATCGGCTGACTGTCCAGGTTGAGACGGAAAGTTCGGATTAAATCTCTGCGAGAGTCTTTCCACTCCAGAAGAGGTCAAAGACCATCGACAGTCTCGTAATTCTGTCCATCAGCACTGTTTTCTTGGCGCTGATGGCGATCAGCTCGCAGCTCTACAGCCGCGAGGCCGAAGGCTGAAAGTTCCCGCATGCAGGAAGCTCACCAGACCGAAACCCAAAGTGAGGGGATGCTCGCCTAAGTATTTATAACTACGACGTATCTGTTCGCCGTTCTGCACTGTTAGCTCGTCTGAGGACGGGAAAGTTGAAGACGCGTCGATCTGAGGAGGGTGGGGCCCTCCTCTTTTTTTATCTGTCCATTGCAGTTTTGTCATCGAAACCCCCCGATCAGGTGATGCGCCCACCCCTGGCCTCCGGGGATGGTGGACTCATCAGCTACGAATCGATGAACCCTCGGGAAGAGATCAACACAAAGGCATGGGGACTCTGGATTTCGCCTCGCGAAGAGGACATCCAAAACCAGAAACAACACATCAACACCCGCACTGAAAGCAGTTCGAGCAAGGGCCACAGCAACGTGACGCTGGTGAAGTTCACCGCCGAGGTGACCATGGGCGCGGATCTCTACGCGGAATGGGCCAAAGACGGGAAATTCAACATGCACGCCGCTGAATACGTGATCAACAAAGAGCCATAGATCCATCAGCGCAGCTTCTGCATCAGCTGAGTCATCAGCACGAGCGCATCGCTTAGCGACACGCAGACCCGTGCATCAAGAGCTGACTGCTCCGGCATCGCCTCCAGCTGCTCACGGACACGACCAAGCGAGCGGAGCATTGCTGTGGATCTCAGCCGTGGCTCTGCATCCAGCTGCTCCAGGAAATCGGTCGTGTCGTTGCTGCAGTCGGGGCGACCACTGAACGCGTCCCACACCGTTGCGGTTGGCGTGGGTTCAAGAGGAAAGCCACTGATGCCCCCATCAGCAGCAGGTTCGACGGGCGCCCTTTCGACAACGATGCCCCCAGGCTCGATGTCTTGAACGGGTGGATCCACCACGTCGTTCAGAAGCCTTGATCTCATGCTCATGCCATTGCCCCTGCGGGTTGTCTCGTCTGTTGCTTCATTCGTTCCAGGCGCTCTTGAACTAATCGCCTTGGGTCGAACTCTTTTCTTGCTTTGGCTCGTTCCTGCAGGTCTCGATCTCTCAAGAGACCAAGCCACAGCTGTTCGTAATCACGACGCTTTGCCGCTTGCTCCCATTCCTTATTGAGCTGTCTGTCTCTGCGGGCTTCTGCATAAGCAGACGCCTTCAACAACAAGCGCAGTTGAGTCAGCTCAGCTGGTGAGCCAATGCTGTTGTCGATGCGTTTGTAAGCCCACTGGACAACACCATCAGCGCCGCCAAGCTCATAAATCCCAGCAATGGTTGCGGTGAATCGCTTGGTCTTGCCTGCTCGATTGAACTTCAGATGACGAGTGACCGCTTCCTCAGAACTCATTGCAGGTTTACGGGCTGAGCCCTTGTCAGACCTTGTGGCTCTCATGCACCAGCCCCTTGGCGCTGCTCGGCCATCAGCGCTGCATCACGCTTCTGGCGGCGCACGTATTCAGAATCCATCCGCCCGGCATGAACACCATTCGGGAACTGGATCTGCAGCTCTTCAGCAACGGCATCCACCAGCGCAGCGAACTGCGATCGCCACTGCTCGCTGACGGCCGTCGTCGCCATGGTGTTGACCTCACCTCTGGTGATCGGATCAGTCCAGGCATCGGTCTGACCCTCCAAGTTGGCGAGCGACACCTCAAGCTTCTGCTGACGGGTTTCACCAGCCACCAGCTGCGCCTCAACTGCGTTGCCCCTCTGCTCCATCAACGCCGTGGTGCTCTTCACCGATCCCGACAACGCATCAATCGCAGTCGCCTGTGCTTCGAGCTGATCGCGATGCTCCGCTGCAGCCTGCTCACGCTCTTGCTGATGCTGCGCAGCCTCCTGACCGGCTTCAGCCCTGATCGCCGACAGATTGGTGACCTGCTGCGCGATCGCTGCCTCTTGCTCCAGCAACGCCGTGGATTTATCGGCCTGCACCTGCAGATCCATCTGATCCATCCGCCGCTGCTGCGCTTCCACCAGCGTCAGCAACGTGGCCACCTGGCTCTCCAGCACCTTCCGCGCCTTGCGTTCTGAATCCAGTGCATCCAGAACACCATTGGCGACGGTGGCAACAGTGTTTTCATCAGCGGTCTGCTGCTGCCGCTCGGCTATCAACTCCTTAAACCGCTTCTGATCCGCGGGGGAGAGATCGAAGAACTCTTCTGGATAACGATGACCATCACTGCCCTGAATAAACCGACCGCTGGGGGCTGCTGACGGTGCAGCAGCAGCAGGAGTGCCGAGCACTGCAGGTTCAGCAGGTGCCTCCACTTCGCCGAGGGCTCTCCTACGAGCGCGATCAACAGCACCCGCCGGTGCCTTCTTGATTGCTTTAGCCATCAGCTCATCACTCCCTGACGCTGCTGTTCACGAGCCGCTTGCTCTGCGTCCTCTGCAGCAATCAGCCGCTTCGCCTGGCGCTCATCACCACCAGCACGAACCACAGCGTTCTGGAAGCGCTTCTGATTGGCGCCGTCTTCCAATGCCTTCAGCTGTGCCTCAAGGCCCTTCTCTCGCTGCTGCTGAAACTCAGCAACGAACTCAGGATCATGCGCCCACAAATCAGCCTGCGCCGCAGCACTTAACTCCTCTCCACCCTGTAGCTCCGCAATCGTCGCCACACTCAGCGATCCACCAGCAGCAACGCGCCACCTAGCAGCCTGCGCTGGGTCAATCTCTGCCATCGCTGCCTGCAACATCCCCGCAGTAGATCCATTCTTCTCGAACGGATTACTAGGGCTGATCTTGCTCGAATCAATGCCTGCCATCTTGCAAGCTTGATTCAATAATTGAATCTGCTTTGGTGTCATTTTCATGTGGGCTGCAATGTCCCATTTACAACCCCATTCTAAAAAGTCGGTTTTATCTATCTCTGCTCAACTGCGCTCAATCGTGCCAGGCATTGGAGGCTGATTTATGAGATTAGTCAGGCTATTAAAAAAACAAAAAACCCTGACAATGCAGGGGCTTCAGATTGCTAATATGAGTTGAATACATTACCTCACCTATACGCATTTATAATCATCTACCACACCTGTCTGATATAAACTCCCTGCGGTACATTTACCACCAGCCACATTTTCCAATTCTTCTTCAGAAAGCTTTTGTTGAACCTGTTTCAGGTTATCAGCAGAGATACTAAATCCCGCCTCTTTCGCAATCGCAAGAACTGCGTCTGAATCAGCAGCAGCAGCAGCTGCAGCAGCTTTTAGCTTCTCCTGAAGGCTGGTGTCAGCTTTGACTTTGGCGAGGAATGCCTTGAGTTGCTCTTCTGACATGGGTATTAGGTCTATTCAGCAGTCATAGCAACAGTCTGCTGCAGTGTCTTTAGCTAATACATACTGCGCTCAATCGTGCCAACGAGTCGGAGTTGATTTCTGCCGCTGAACGAGTATTGGCCGAAGTTGCTAGTCAATCCAGATACTCAGGTTGACCATCAACATCACTTGAACTTAATTAAAGGGGTTTTATGCACGTACCATTTGGCCCCTTGAATGTGGGAAATATGCAACTCCCGTCGCTACCAGCATCGCCCTCAACTGATCCAAAGTTGCAGTTGTCGTTGTCATTTTGGGGACCACAGGTAGCCGCAGCTTGATCGTCAGGTGGACCCTGGGGGGGCGGGGGTAATCCACTGATGTCCCCAGAGCCGCCTTCAGGAGTGCAAACAGTGCCTGAGTTTGCGCCTGTGCCTTCTACACAATCACTAAAAAGGGCGTGATCGTAAACCCTGATAGTGCGATTGCTTGGAGTTGTTATCAGGGCATTAATCACAGGTAGCTCTTGAACTTGCTTGCGCTGGTCTTCTGTAGATGAACCACCAAAGCGAACTTCAATGTCAGCTGAAACTCTGGTATCGAAAGCTTCGTCATAGGAGATGTTTACCCCTGCTGTTAAACCACTGCTGATCTCATAAGCCAAGCGTCCGAGCACACCAGAAGCATCAGCCTTACCTGAATCACCATTTTGGTAGTAGTAACCAACAGAGGCATTCAGCTCAGGAATGATGAAGTAGCCAACATCCAATCCATAAGTATCCAGAGCACCACCGGAGAAAAACCAGTTGAGTCTTTGCTCAACTTCCCCAATAGGAACCAGGGCGTAGGCATTGAAGTTCCAGTTATTGGAGACCGCTTCTGCATTGACTGCCACCTGTTGAAAGAACGCACTCTTCTCAGTACCAATGACATTGATGCCTGTATCGGTTCCACCCGTATTCATCGGGCGGCTGTCATAACCAGCATTCAGTCCATACATCCAGCTGCGGTCACTGTTTAACCAGCGATAACCAACACGCGTGGAGGTGCTGACGGTGGTGCCAGCAACATCAGTGTTGATGATGCTGCTGTAGCCCTCACGATCAGCGAAGTTGGCATTGACCAGGGCATCAACGAACCACGCGCTGTTGTCTCCAACAGACAGTGGCAAGAACCCACCAATACCTGCTTGGTTTGGTGTTCCAGCACCTTGCAGTGCGCCCTGGAAGCCAAAGGTCGGCTTGACCACATCCTTAAGGCTGATGCTCATCACATCACCCAGATCCTCTGCACTGCCGTCCTGTGCCTTTAAAGGCAGCGGGGCGATGGCAACAGCAGAAGCCAGTAATCCAATGGAAAGGCGGCGAAGCATGGATCAGGCGTTAGTCCGCGCATGATGCCGGGCTTTGCTTGGTTGCGCCCGTAGGCCCTAATTACTGTCACTTCTCAGGTGGGCATGATTTCCAAGTGCCAGAAGGTGTTTGCTTAGCATCTTTCAGTTGCCAACAGAAATTTAGCCAGTGAACGTCGAGAATTAACTTTCGCTTTCTGCGTGCTGTGATCATGGAAAGTTCTTTGCGTTGATAAGAATTCATATCACTGAATTCTTCCCTTAAAATATGATTTTGTGTTTCATACAATTCTATGGCTTCGATCGCAGACACGTTTTCGATGTAGTCAGAAAAGCTTTTCATTTTTTCTAGTCCGAGGGGTATCTTTTCGGTCTATGCCCCATGAATGCCGCTTGGAAGAGGGGACATCCGCCCTCAAAGTTCGGTTTCAGGACCTTTTCGGATTGGTTCATCAGGAGCAAATTCCCCAGTTTCAATTCCATGTGGAGGTCCTCCCTCCTGGACCTCTTCACCATCTCCGGAATCAATCGGATCCACATCACCCATTCGGGTGGTATCCCACCCGCCTGCCTCCCCCGTTTGGGTAGCTCATAGGGATTTCATCCACACCAACAGTCCAAAACACCGGTGCTGCAGCCTTGCTCACCTTGCCTTCCCTTTCATCACTCACACCCTTTAACGCTGCTGCATTAGGCCATAACCGCGCTTCACCATCCAATACCTCGAGCACTTCCTCACGCCGTACCATCCGCCGAATTGCACCTTCCATTGGTGCAGCAAAACTCACCGTTTTCAGCATCCTTTTAATCCTCACATCCACCCACTGCGGTAACACTCTCATCACCTCCCCATCAATCTCCAACATCTCGCCGTCGTCATCACATAACGCCAGCCCAAACTCAGCCAACGTCACACTTCCGGCCAACCTCACAACATCACCGTTCTGGATATTCATCACCACACTTGCCCCATTCGACTTTTCGCGCTGCCCGTCTTCCACTTAGCCCGCCACCACTGCACGCCATAACGGACCGCATCAAGGCTGTGATTCGCACAACCATCAGCAATGCGCTCCACATCCCGCGGATGCCTCGGCAGCGTTGGCCATGTCGCCATCAACCCCTGGCATGCCTGCGTCCACATCAGCCATGGCGTTTCAGCATCACGACCAGCCGCCTGCAGCATCGTTCTGACCAACGCCAAGCCATTGGCCTCCCGTGCATTCATCTTTCCCGCACGCACCAACGGACACCCAGCAGCTTTGAAGTCACCTGCAGTGCTGCCCCGATCGCTGCCAGTCGCGTTAAACACCGCATCGTCGGCAACCACCTTTGTGGTGCCTGGCCTTAAGCCCCACCTGGCCAGCCATTCAATAATTCCCACCGCTTGCTCGGCATTGCTCAGATAAGTGCCGCGGGTCCAGTCCCTTTGCCCGCCAGCCGTAGAGCTCGCCACATAAAACTCATCCAGCAGCCAGATGCTCCCCCTCGGTGCACCCTCTGGGTCAGGCAGGCACAGATAAGCCACCGTTGGTGCGCTGCAGCCCCAGTCCATGCAGACGAACGCACGCTTCAACTCCTGCTGTGGGATGCCTCCAGGCCGCACATCACGCAGGCTGCGCCGCACACCAAAACTGCTGCCGAAAAACGCTCCTGCAATGTCGACATCCAGCCGCCCATGCAGCCACGCATCCAAAAGTGCAGGGTCATCAGCTGCTGCAACCTTGATGTTCCGGATGTACTGATCAATATCCAGATGCTGATTTGAGCTGGCCGTGAAGCTCGCAAAGATCGTGTGTTTGCCCAGGTCTTCGCTCCAGAAGCGACTTGCCTTGCCTGGCTCCGGATAACCCGCAGGGATTCCATATCTCGCCTGCAGCCATGGGTGGGCAGGGCCTCCAGGGTTGCCCAACAGGATGGTCCTCGTCGGCACTCCAGCAGGGCCCCTCAACGTGGCTGCTGCCATGTCGATGAAGCTGCTGTCGAAGTGGTTGCCCACCTCGTCGTGCATCGCGCAGATGAACGATCGACCCTGCAGCCTGGCCAGTGCCTTCACTTGCTCAGCTGGGCCTGCACCGGTGTAAGCAAGCTCGAGCTTTCCGTAGGGCATCGACTTGCCCCCCAACCGGAAAGTCATGTCAGCTGAGCTGTAGGTGGTCCCTGGGAAGGCCACGGTGAGATAACGCCAAAGCAGGCCCTGGAGCTCGGTGAGTCCCTGGAAGGTCTGACGTGTGACCAGTGCTGAGAACTTGCCTTTGAAGTGGGCTGCATCCCTGGCCAGCACCATGGCGATTCCCCAGCTTTTTCCTGTTCCTCGGGCCGAGATGATGCACAGGTCATCACCAAATGGCGCATCCAGCATCAGCTGTTGCGTGAGGGTGGGTTCCTTGATTTCAGGTGCCTGTGGCGCGGGTGCGGTTGTGGTCATCAGAACAGTTCCGGTTGGACGCGTTCAGGGGCTGTAACGCCTCCTCTAGGCGTAGGTGCTTGCAGTTTTGGACTTGCTTCTGCAGGCATCAGCGTGCATGTGCTCTCACTTTTGCTCTCACTTACGGCCACATCGACCGTTTCTGACGCACTCCAGCGGTCAGTGAAGGAAGCGCCATCAGCAGGGGCAGAAAGCTGGATGACAGTTGCCTGCTGTTGAACCTCATTGGCGCGATCGGTGATGCCCAGGAATTGAGCCCATCGGTCAGCAGACCTGGCCAATGCCTCCGCGGTGCGGGGATCGATGCCCTTGGTGCGGCGAACCTCTCGTGAGCCATCGCTGCGTTCGATGGTGACGATTCGACCCTCATCGACTTGCCGTGCAACTTCACCCGCAAGCATTCCCAGCGTGTTGGCGAACAGCTGATCAATTTCTATGCGGCGTTCGTCAATGTCGATGCCTTTGTCGATGACGTGTTGCTTGCCGCGTTGGATTGCGTTGTGAGCAGTCTGCGTGGATTTGATGCCCAGTTCTTCACAGACCCCACGAACAGAACACCCCTGCAAATTGAGTTCATAAGCGCGAATGTCTCGTTCAATCCGAGAACTGTTTGCGGTGGTTTTATTGCCTCTAGGGCGACCTTGTTCCACGACCGTTTGGCGCATGGCAACAGATTAGCGAGTTCAGAAAGTTCTCCCTTAATCCCCCTTAATTCCCTCCTTGCTTCCAAGTGTCTGTCTGGTGTTTTGCGGATAAGGGTGAATGTGGGACCCACCCCCCTTGTATATATAAAAAAAGAGTCATTTTGTAGAAATAGATAAAAGTAAGTTCCCCCTTCCTTTATCCCTGAAAACCCTTTGTGTCACCGGAAGGTTTGTGGGGACCTGACGGGGGACACAGACCGTCCCCTTAGTCAGGAAATTTGGTCAAAGCCCGGTAAGCGACACCACCGCGTTTCCCCTGTGAAAGTTGACCGATCCCCATGTCATGCAGCTGTTGAAGCATCACCTTCGCCATAGCTGCGGTGATGCCTTTTTTCTCGCTGCCCTTCATGGCATCCCGGATGACTTTCCACGTCACGGGGCCTTTCGTCTTGAGTGCGATTGCATGAATACGGCGCAGCAGTTTTTCGCGATTGTGGATTGCATTTGCTGCGCCTTTCTCAAGTCGTGCGGTGGCATGGAATGCCGCAGTCCAGTCATCAAGTGTTTCGATCAGCAGGATTGCTTCCTGCAGCCTTTGCATTGGCACCTGGGCCAGGTATTGACCGTTCTGCTGGCAATGAAGGATGTGCAGCAAACCAGCGATGCGCAGTGCCTTGCCCGGTGACTTGTTTTTCAGGGCCTTGACCGCATTCAGGTCTGATTGATTGCGAAGTTGTTGGCACTGGAAGGCGTAATCAGACAGCAGCTCGATCCCGTCGTCGTCGAGTTCATAGGTGCGCGGCGCTTGCTGCCATAGCGACGTGGCAATGGACTTCAGGGTGCGTTCTGCCTCCAGGCGCTGCTGTCGTTTTTCAGCTGTGAACTTCGGCAGCCGGTAAGTCATTTCCGGTAGCGGCAGAAAGATGCACCGCGCCCATTTGCCGTTTGCATCACCGGATGCAATCAGACGCCGCAGAACATCGTCCTGAATGCCGCCATACAGCGAAACGTGGCAGTGGTCATAGGTGCGGCCTTTGCTGCAGCGAATGGAGTTGAAACCGTCGCCATCGAAGATTTCCAGGAGTTGCTGTTCATCACCGCCTGAACCCTTTCCGCCTTGCTTGTACTTGCCGAAGGAATCGAACAGGGCCGCGACTTCATCACGCAGCACCAGCAATGACATGCCGTTGCCTTCATGGGCTGCCAGTTGATCGGCCAATGCCTCGGCTGTGTAGTCATTCGTCGTGTGGAGCAAGGCCACAGGCCGCGGCGGTTTGTTTGGCCCTTTGCGTTCCTTGCATTCCAGTTCCCATGACTCGAAGCGTTCAGCGTTTACGCGACTCAGCTGATGCCGGATTTCCTCTGATGGCTTGGTGAAGATCGCTTTGACCAGCGGTGATTTCTGCGCACCGGATGGCCCTACATCGATGCCAAACAGGTTCATCGGCACTTCCCAATCGGTGAATGGGTTGCCATTGATTCGGGTGCCAAGTTTCAAGCAACTGCTGGTCATCGCCAGCTGTGCCATCAGCAGCGTCAGGTCCTTGTAATGGATGCCCTGCTGCACGGTCTGCAGTGCCCCGGTGATGGTTGATGGCAGGAACTGTTCCAGCTGGATGGTTTCAACCTGCTTTGCGGCTGCATCCACCAACGTGATGACTTCAAACACCTCCGCTGCGGCTTCGGTGTCTTCATCGGCAGCACAAAGGCCATTGAGGATTTTTTCGACGGCAGCAACGTGAACGTCTGCCTGTGCAGCGATGTTCTGCACTTCGACGGCCATTTGGCCGGGATCAAGCCCGTCTCGCAGGCACTCAAACAGCTGTTCTTTGATCCATTCGCTGCTGTGTGCTTCGACGCCCCAAACATCACGGGCAAGCTGGAAAAAGGTGCCGTCAGTGATTTCGCCTTTTGCTTCCTTGGCCTTGGCGGTCAGGTCTTCATCCTTCGCCCATTCAGGGCTGTGGATGGTCATCTGCTGGCCAGCCTGTTCAGGGCCAATGATGTGGGCCAGTGACCACAGCAAGGGCAGATATTTATCGCGGTTGTTGCTGCCCGGTTTTCTGGGCGGGATACGACACAGACGGTCCAATGCCCTCTGGCTGCTGCGATTGCTTGAAACGGCCTTGGCTGCGGTTGGTGTTGGTGTTGGTGTTGGTGCCGGTTCTGGCAGTCGGCTGATGATTTCTTCGCGGCTGTAGCGGGCCTTTGATTCGTGGATCAGCGTGACCTGGGCCACGGGCTTGCCTTCGCCGTCCATGTACCAACAGCCAGGCAGGCGCATCACCCGTGACGGGTCATTGATCGAAGGGTCGCTGCCCAGATAAGCGGCCAAACGCTTCATGTCGTCTTGCCATTGCTCGGTGTCAGCAATGGGTTCAGACAGCAGCCAATAGGCATGCAGGGAATCACCGCCAGTGCGCACCACGGCAGATGGCTCTGGCATCAAGCCCTGTTCAAACAGGATTGAGTGCTGCTGTTCTTCGGTCATGCCGTCGAACTCAGCGAAGTAGGCCACGCATTCGGTGATTGAGCTTTTGGTGTCACCGCCGGTGTTGATCACGACGTAGATGCCAAGGCCATCGCTCTGCGCTTGCTTTACGGCGTCGTTTGCTTCGCTGCGGCCAAACTTGCGTGCGCCAAGTTGTTTCTTGCGTTCTGGTGGCGTTTTCTTGTGGGGGAATGCGCGAAACCGTGCATCACCGTTTTTGCCGATAAGGGTCAGGAAGTGCCGTGCGGCCTGAATGTCGATTTGTGGTGATTCCATCAGTCGCAGTTCTCCAGAATCACGGTCAGTTGATCCACAGCAATGGATGCCCAGCGCGGGCAATCGGGATAGTTGGTGATCAGCAGGTCAATGGCCTGTGCCGCCAAGTTGCGGTGCCTTTGGATGCAGAAATCTTCTGCAAACTCAGTGCAAAGGGAATCAGCCAGTGCTGAAAGGTATTCCCGTTGCAGGGCTTCATTGCCCTGCGGTAATTCAATTACAGTTCGCATGTCACGTTCAAAGGCTTTCGGTCCGCGGGTGGTGCTTCGGGCCGTTTTTTTGTTCAGGCGTCAGCGACGGCCAAGGAACCCAGGTAAATCAGTTCGCGTGCGGCGTCAGCGATAGAACGCAGGCCCTGATTACGGCGATAGTCCTCAAGGAAACGCCTTAGATCGTGGTCCATGACAATGGACATGCCAGCACTTTTGCGTTCGCCTGAACCGCAAGGTTTGGGAGCGATGAGCATCGAAGGTTGCTTAAGTGGTTGAACAAGCGAACACTAATTGATGCAAATTGCAGGTTCTGAATACCTTGCAAGCCTCTGCATTCGCTTGCATTACTTTGCAGGAAAATTCATTTGAAACTTAAGCATTTCCACGCATAAAAAAGCCCCCAGCTGGAGGCTGTTTGATCAGTGGCTCTTTGCTAGCTGCTTTCTGCAATCTCGATGACTGCGTCCTGCCAGTTCAAGCTTGTCCCTTTTATTCGTTCAAGCACCATCTCAGACAGATCATCGGGCGATGTAAAAATCTGATCTTTTGATTCAGCCTGCTGAAACAGTTCGTCGACTTTTACTTCCATTGCATTGCGCAAGCAGACGTGCTGAAAAGCAGCTGACAGTGTTTCCTCGTCAGGTAACACCTTGCTAATGCCTTGGGCCTCCAGCTCACCATGCACAAACTCCACAAATTGTGGAGCAGTCATGGCATTTAGCTCAACCCTTCTGCCTGACCATCGCCCACCGTCTTTGCCTTCGACCAAAAACGCCAGTTCATCAGAAGACGCACCGCAGTTTTTCAAGTTGTCTGTTGGGTCCTGTTTCTGGCGGGTAGGCCACTGGAATTCCTCTGATTCCAGATCCATGCGCTTGGCCTGTTCAAGTCGCAGCCCTAAATCAATGACTTCAGGCTCACAGCTGAATTTGTAGCGCCGACCATCACTGCGAATGGTCCTCGCAATGGTCATCCCTGCAGCGTCGAAATCGTGCAGCAGGAAGATCGGCACCCCTTGTGAACTGAGTTTGTCCACCAGCTGTCGACTGGCGGTTGTGCTCATGCCCTTTGTGGAAAAGATCGCCACATCAAACAAATTGCGGGTGCGGGCCTTTTCAAACAAAGCTGTGAAGCCTTCTTTTTCAATGAAGATGGCCGCGCTGTAGCAACCGGCAGGGCCGCTGGTGCTGATGGATAACGGCACTGAAGGCTCAACTTCGCCGATCTGTGGTTCAGTCCATCCGTTCACGTACTCGCGCACATTGACGGTGCCAAGTGGAATGTTTCTGGCGGTGTGGGGTTCGACCAAGTGGCCCCGGTCGTCGTAGACCACGTCCCACCCAGCAGTCAGTTCAGGATTTTCGATTTGAAAATCTGGCAGCAACGTCTGGGTGAAGTATTGGTCCGACAGTGGTTTGCCCGTCATTTCTTGAATTTGGGCACGGGCCGCATACATCACCTGTCTGGCATTGGCGGGATATGCACCATCGCCGCTGGCCTTTAGATATGCCTGCTCCATCACAGCCCAGGCCGCTTCCTTGGCGCTGATGGTGGACTTTCTTGAAAGGCGTTCAAGTTCCCTCTGACTGGAACGTTGATCCCGTCGCAGCCTTGCTTTGACCGACCTCCACTTTTTGCACACCTTGGTGAGCACTGTGGTGATCGCTTCCTGCTGTTCTTCGCTGAAAGCGATTCGAGACTTTCCGCGATCCACGTAGTGGAAACCTGGGCAAACCAGATGAAGCACCACAGTCACAGGGTCTTCATGGTCAATCAGGTTGTCGGCCAGAACTTCCCTGATCAGGTCACTGGGCGAGACAAAAACAGTGCTGTTGTTGATGCCAAAAATCAAAGTGCTGCCGCCGTCAGATTCGGTCTCAGCGACGAACCATGCCTCTGCAACGAATGGTCGGCAATGGTCTTCAACAGCGACCTTGGCGTAAGTGCCGGAATCAGGTCGAACATCACGCAACTGCGTAAGACGTTCGAGCACACCCTTGCCGATAATTCCTAACCGTTTGGCTTTTGGCGCTTCGCCGCTGTAAGAAGCAATCGCGTCGTGGAGTGTCTCCACAAGGACTTCATGCACTTCGCCATCACGGGTGAATGCGTCTGCGATCGTGGTTCGTTGCAACCTCAGGTCATCCAGAACTGCAGCCTGTGTCCAGGTTGATGACATGCCCGCAAACAGCTTGATGAAATCCCTGGTGAACATCTCAGGGCTGGCATTGATATGGGCGCAAAGCAGCGACTTGAATTGGTGGCGATAGAACCAGCTAACGGGGATTCGGGCGTCTGGCTTCCACTTGCTAAAGCCAAGGTCGCGCTCGGTTTGTGGTTCAGCAAATGGCACAGCATTGACCATGATCAAGGCGTGTGGATTGAACAAGCCAATTCGAGCTGCGCAATCAATTGCATAAGCCTCGTTTTCATCACTGGGCCAACAGAACTGCACTGATGTGCCGTTGCTTGGCTTCACCGTTTCGGTGTCATGGCAGAGAGTTGGTTCCTGTTGGATTTCGTCGAAACCCACCGTGATTGTGTGGCGGATTCCGTTTGCTGTGATGACCACTAATCCTTTGCCATTGGCCACGTAGCCAGCGGCATAGAGGCATTTCAGCGCGTTGCCCAGCTGCCCTCTGGTTGGACTGATCCAAAGGTTGTTGCTGCTGGTTCGGCTCAGATAATCCAGCGATTTTTTAACGGTGCTGGCGGGAATTCCAGGGCCGTTATCGCTGACAGTGATCGTGTCGTCTGTGGTGCTGATCTCAATGGTTGGGCCAACGCCGGAGCCTTCGCAGGCATCCAAAGCGTTGTCCACTAACTCTTTCAGCAGCATGGGCAGCCAGCGGTTATGGCCAGCCCCCATCTGCATTTCGAGTTCTTTTTCAGAGAAAAATTCAGCAGCACGCGACACCGTAAAGGTGGTGCGCGTCATTAGTCCCCCCAGAAAGCGCGTTCCGCATCCCGCATCTCCAACAGCGTTTCCCGCCGCATTCGCAGCAGGTCGCTTTGTCGTTCGGAAGCAGGCCCGCGATGTTTGGCCAGTTCCCCGTCGATGGAGACCAGCCGTTTTTTCAAGCAGTGCAGTTCAGCCATCGTTCAGGCCCTCCTGTTGAAAGACGGTCAACAGTCCCCACATGGAATCCATGCGGTCGGATTCGCCTGGTTTGCCAGCAGCGGTCAGCATTGAAAACGCCTGAATCAGTGGTTCGCGGCGATCCCAATCAGGGGTGTCTGGGTGCAGCTGCCTGGACAGCATCAACAGTTCGCGCATGGCCTCTGTGATGACGGCCTGGCGTTCGGTCATGGTCGTTTTCAAGCGGCACCCCCCTTGGCAACTTCCCAAGCCTTGATGGTCAGTTCGCGGTCCCAGATCCATGGGGACCTGTCAGCCGGGGTGCGTCGTTTGTAGTGGCGTCCTTGAGTCCATGGGGACTGTTCAGACGCCCGGTAGTGGTGAATGGTTCGGACAGAAATTCCGAGTTCATCCGCCATTGGCCCGGTCAGGAGCCATTGGTTTTCAGACATTGATGCCACAAGTTCAGGGACAAAGGAACAAGTGGCGGTTGCGTTATCGCTGTTTTGGCTCGCGAATTTGTTTCTGGTCAGCCCAGAACTTCCTTGCCCGTCGTATGGCTTCCAGTTCCCTGCGCCAATGCTCTTGAGCAACGCAGCGAGGCATGGTTGTGATGACCACGCACCCTTCAGGAACCACTGGCGGTTTGCCAGCGGTACTCAGAAACTCACGGATCTCACGCTCTTTGCCTTGAAGCTCTGGTGGGAGATCAAGGTGAAAGCGACGAGAGCCAAGAGGCTTCTTTGAGGAGCGGCGAGTCATACGGATGGGGAAGGAATCGCGAGGAAACAGCGATAACGGCAACCCGACCCGATTCACCATCGGCTGCCAAACCGGTGGGCACAGGCCCCCTGCGAGCAGGGAGGGGGGCTCGAAGCCCCAACGTCGTACCGGCAGTATGCCGAGACTTCCGGCAGTCACAAGCCCCCACCTGCGAAGTTTCGGTGAGAGGGGTGCTGAGGCATTAACCCCTCAGACGTGCTCCAAAACTGATGTGTCTCGCGCCCACTCGTAATTGCTTTCGTGAGTGCTGAGGCTGTGCCCCATCGCCAAACAGATCACGTCATTGCGGTGGCCTAAGTGATGCGCACGCAGTGAAAACGCATTCCTGAAGCTGTACGGCCTGACCCATTCGCCGCATGCCGTGTATTGCTCTTTCAGTTCCAGCCAATACTTCTGGCGCTCAAGGAATGTCCGTACTGCGTATTTGTCAGCCAGGGGTGGCAGCGGCAACTGGCCGATGGCCATCGCACCAGCAAGGTTCCAGTCCACCTGTTCGCCAAAGGCATCTGTGAGCGGCAAGGGCATCAGCCACCGCTGCTTGGTTTTCACCCGGTTGCAGACCTTCTGGTAGGTGCAGAACAGCGCCGGTTGCTTTGTCGTTGGGTGCTGCTTCACCACAAGGTGGTTCAGCTCTTCTGGCCGCAACCCATAAAGCGCCATCAGCTGGATTGCATTGCGCCAACGGTTGGCAGCGTCGGTGTCGGCCAGCGAATCCAACAGTTGCAGGATTTCAGCGTCAGTGATGGTGGCCACGGTGCGGCGTTCAGCCTTCGCGCCACGCAGTTGCTTCACGGCACGGTCGGTGAGGGTCCAGCTTTCTGGTGGAAGGCCGCATTCCTCCACGCCGAACTCAAGGAACAACCGCAGGCACTTGATTGCCTTGCCCCTGTTGGTTGGCATTTCGGCCCAGGGTTCAATCAGACGGATGGCCAGCGCCCGTGCATTGGCCGGTGGCGATGACGTGCCCATCAGCAGAACAATGCGCTCCAGGAATGGCTTGTAGTTGCGCTTCCAGCTGGTCTCGGTGACGGGTGCCAGCACTTCGCGGTCAGCCTGGAATTTTTCCACCAGCACTGGCCATTCGCTCGTCACTGTTGGCCGTGTGGCCGCGGCTGGCTGAGTGGACTTGGCGACTGCATCCCGCAGGTCGAAACCTTCGCCCACCAACTTGTGCAGTTCAGTGATCAGCTGCACTGTCTCGGGCACGGTGTCGGCAGCCCAGGCGGTTGGCAGCGTCACGGTCGTGGCGGTGGTGCCTCCCTTGCCGGAACGAACGCTCAGGAAGACCTTTCCCCGCATGTTGCGGACAGACCAGCCCTTTGGGCAGCTGTTGCGAAGTCTGGTGATCCATTTGGCCGTGTCAGCCATGGGGTGAGAGCAATTAGGCGTGGGTCAAATATAAGCACATAGTGAGAGCAGGGTGAGAGCAAACCCCGAAACTCGTCAAAATTCAAGGCAAATAAAAAACCCAGCGACAGCGGAGAACTCCTGCTGCAACTGGGTTTGAGCCTTAAGCCGATGACCTGACTTGAACAGGCGACCCACGCTTTACGAAAGCGTTGCTCTACCGGCTGAGCTACATCGGCGCCCCTAGGAAATTAACATTTAGGTTCACGCAGACAGCTTTTGAGCGCTGAACCCGAGGGAGATCAGGGACTGGATCCGGCGATGCGGGAAAGGCTGCTGCGCGAATCACGTACTCCGTGGAGGGGGCTGCGCAGGTTGCTCTGGATCGCCCTGTTCGCTTCCGGTGGTCTCGGCCTTTTCGTGATGAGTTTCAGCATCAGTGCCGGTAACAGTGTTGTCGGCACTGACCTGGCCATCCAGGTCGGGGCTGTGGTGCTCTTCGGCGGGTTGCTCTGGTTCGATCGTGACCGCGGCGACGGCTGACTCTGCTTCTGATTGGCCTTTAGCCGAGCTGACTTCGGTTATCTCCGAGGTCTTTTCTGGCAAGTCCTCATCATCAGCTGTTGGTGCGGGTTGCGTTTGCGAGCTGGGTGCTGAATCGAGAGCAGATGGCTGAACTGATGGCTGATCAATCTCAGCCTCGCCGCCGGCAACAGAGTTGTTGGCACTGCTCTGCAGCTTCTGGTCGTCATTGCAAGGCTCTTCGAGCGGTTGTTGCTCAGCATGGATCGCTTCGAAGTCAGACGATGCCACTGTGTCGTTGGCGTGCTCCTCGTCTACCGAGATGACCTCGACTGCCTTGTTGATCGCTACAGGCTCGTCTTCCTGGACGTCCTCATCACCATGGGTCTCAGCAGGTTCTGGTTGTGGATCAGGCGCTTGATCAGCAGCGGATTGGTGGACCTGGCCTTCACTGTTTTCAGAAACTTCCGTCTCAGGTTTTTGGCGAATCACATCGGTTTCCTCCCATTCCAGAGGCGGCAGTTGCAGAAGCCCCAGGCCAAGAGAAAGGTGGTTGCTCTGCAGGTCGGCCGGGTTGATTGGCGTGAGGTCTGCAAAAGTCTGATCGCTGCGGGTCAACAGCCAGATGGCCTGAACAAGCTGTTGCCATTGCCAAAGAATCAGAGCCAGCAATGGTGCCGCGATCAACAAAGCCGTAAGTCGGCTGCTGTCGATCGTGGGGGAGAACTCAACCACCAAGAGAGCTGAATGGTCGATCCACCAGAACATCGGCAGGAGCAGTGCAATGCCGATGATCAGAGCTGCTTTCAGACCAAGTGGCTGCTGAATGGCACTGATGCGACGCTGATCAACAGTGCGCTTTGCTGCCGGGATGCGCACGAGGAGCAGTGAGGCCCAGTCGGGAGCCCTTCGCCAGAGCAGCACACCTGGCGCGACGACCGCAAGGCCCCAGATCAGCAGGCGTTCGAGAGCCGGGGCAGGGCCGAATGCAGGTCCGGCCAGCAGGAGCCTGATCAGCTCGAGCTCCAGTGGAATGACGGCAAATGCCATCAACTGAAGCCAGAGCAGTGGCTCTCGGCGGCTGATCATCAGGTGGTGAGCTTGCGGCGCTGCGTGACCATTTTGAAGGCTTCGATGCGATCACCTTCTTGCCAATTGGCAAAGCGATCGGTGCCTACACCACACTCGAAACCGGTGGCCACTTCCTTCACATCGTCTTTATTGCGACGCAGTGAGTCGAGATCACCTGCATAGACAATCTCCTTGCCGCGGTGGACCCGAACCTTGCAGTTGCGCTGAATCTTGCCGGTGGTGACATAGCAACCGGCAACAGCACTCTTGCCGATGGTGAACACGGCGCGGACCTCAGCTTCACCCAGGGCTTCCTCGACCAGCTCAGGTTCGAGCAGACCTTCCATCGCCAACTGGATGTCTTCCAGCAGCTTGTAGATCACGTCGTAATCACGCACATCCACACTGTTGGCATCAGCCGCCTTTCTGGCACCTGAGGCCATCGAGGTGTTGAAGCCGATGATCACGGCTCCGGAAGCAGCCGCGAGGTCCACGTCGGTTTCGGTGACCTCGCCAGGTGCTGACAACAGAACCCTCACCTGGACTTCGTCCTTGGGCAGCTGCTCCAGAGAACCGAGGATGGCTTCGACAGAACCCTGGACGTCGGCCTTGAGGATGAGGTTGAGTTCCTTGAGCTCTCCCTCATTGGCCTGACCTGACATCGCGGTGAGCGAGACGCGGCGAGAGGCCATCTGCTGAGCCAGGCGGGTTGCACGGGCGTCTGATGCTCGATCACCGACAACGGCCCGTGCGGACTTCTCGTCTGCGTAGACCTCGAACTCGTCGCCGGCGGTGGGTACCTCGCTGAATCCGAGAGCTTCGACTGCGAAGGACGGGCCGGCTTCCTTCAGGCGCATTCCTGCATCGTCGACCATCGCCCGCACTTTTCCAAGGACAGGCCCAGCTGCCACGACATCGCCGGTTCGCAGGGTGCCGTTCTGGACAAGCAAGGTGGCCACTGGGCCTTTGGCCTTGTCCAGGTGCGCTTCGATCACGGTGCCGCGGGCCATGCGATCCGGGTTGGCCTGCAGGTCTTCCACTTCGGTGACCAGCAGCAGCATTTCCAGCAGCTTGTCGATGTTTTCTCCCTTGATGGCGCTCACAGGCACCATCACCACATCGCCGCCCCACTCCTCTGCAAGCAGGTTCTGTTCAGACAGCTCCTGCTTAACGCGATCAGGCGAGGCTCCTTCCTTGTCGATCTTGTTGATGGCAACCACGATCGGCACTTCTGCAGCGCGGGCGTGGCTGATGGCTTCCAGGGTCTGCGGGCGCACACCGTCGTCAGCTGCCACCACCAGAACCGCCACGTCAGTGACCTTGGTACCCCTCGCACGCATGGCCGTGAAGGCTTCGTGGCCAGGCGTATCGAGGAATGTGAGTTTACGCGCTGCGTTGTTGTGTTCGATCTCGACCTGGTATGCACCGATGTGTTGGGTGATTCCACCGGCTTCTCCGGCGGCAACCCGAGCTTTGCGGATTGCATCGAGAAGACTTGTTTTGCCGTGATCGACGTGACCCATCACGGTCACTACGGGTGGACGTCGGATCAGATGCTCACGGTCCGCCTCTTCGATCATTTCAACGGTCTTCTTGGCAGCCTCCTCCACGTCGTCCTGAAGGACCGGCACACCGAACTCTTCGGCCACCGTTTCGATCGTGGGCATGTCCAGGGTCTGGGTGACCGTGGCGATGATCCCCTTGAAGAAGAGGGATTTGATGATTTCCGAGCTCTCCACGCTGAGCATGTCGGCGAGCTCCTGCACCGTGAGATTGTCCTCCGGCACAACAATCATCTCCGGCCGCACCTGCTTGGCTTCACGAGCTGCACGAAGCTCCATGGCCCTGCGCCGCTGACGCTGGCGGGCGGTTTCCTTGCGCCGCTTGCGCATGGCCGCCACAGGTTTGGGTGTGGTCCTTTGCTGGGATTTGGGTTTGGCGGGACGAGCCAGGCTCGCCGACAACACCATGTTTTCCTGTTCACCGGCGAAACCACCGGTCTGTGCGGCCAGCGAATCATCGTTTTCGCCGATGATGTGAACCTTCTGGCGTTGCTTCTGGGGAGAGCGATTGCGCAGAGCTTCGAGCTTTGCGCTGTCATCCCAGTCGGGTCGTCCGGGACGTCGTTGTCCGCCAGGACCTGCTCCAGGACGGAAGCCTGGACGACGAGGTGCGGTTGCGGGAGAGGGTGTAGGCCGATTGACCGGCGGTGTGGCCTTGGGGCCATCAGCGCGGGGCGAGACAGGGGTGCCGTCTGGACGGCGCGGCGGTGGCACCGCCGGTCGACCTGTGGGCTTCTGCAGTTGCATGAGCTCACCGGGAGCAACCGGCTTGCGCATGCCGGGAGGCATTGCAGGTCGATTAGAGCCAGCTCCACTGCGAGTCCCGGCTCCAGGCCGCCCTCCCTCGCCGCGGTTGCTGCTGCTGTCGCGACGGATCGGCTTGCCTACCAATTCAAGGGTGCTGCCGGGGCGTCCGGCCCCCTGGCGGCCAGATGGTGAACCCGGGCGAGAGGGTGCACCTGGTCGTTGTGCACCAGCTGGACGTTGTGGCGACCCAGCGCGCTGACCGCCAGGAGCACCAGGTCGGGGAGCCCCTGGTCTTTGGGGAGCACCGGTTCCAGGCCGCTTCGGCTGGGGACGACCCACCAGTTCCGGCTTGGCAGGTCTCTGCGGTGGTGGCACCGTTCGGTTCACCGGTGATTTGGGCTGGGGGCGTCCAGGTGGTGGTGGGGTCGGGCGCGCACCCCCTTCGCTTGGTGCCCGACGGATCGGTGCCGTATTGCGGGGTTTGGCTGCTGTTGTGGATGAGGGCGCACTGGGTCTTGCCGGCGGCGAGGCAGGTCTGCTGGCGGTGCGATTCGGCCCTGGGGCAGCGGCTGGTCGAGGTGTCGGCTGCCGGGGTACCTGGGATTGGCGTTCAACCGGTTTCTGAGCAGGCTGCTTTTTGGGAGGCTCCTTGCGAACCAGCGTCTGTGGCGGTGCCACGGGTTTCGGTGCAGCGGTTTTCTGGGGTGCAGCAGCATGCGGTGCCGCAGGTTTTGCGGGAGCGGCTGGCCGAGCCGGCGGTCGCTGAGGCGTTGCGGCAGCGCGGATGGGTGCGGCTGGAGCAGGAGCCGGTTTCGGCTGTGCTGGCTTGACCGGCGCAGAGGCATCAACGCCGGCCGCCTTTTTCACCGAAAGGATTGACTTCCCTGGTGCGGGTTTCGAGGGAGCTGCAGTCGGGCGGGTCGCACCACCGCTGTTCAACATCGTGCGGATCTTGCCTGCCTCGACTTCGCTGATTGAGCTGCTGTGGCTTTTGGCCGCAATGGACAGCTTCTCAGCGGCATCCAGCACGTCTTTGTTGTCCAGGCCAAGGTCCTTGGACAGCTCATAGATTCTGACTTTGCCGCTGCTGGTCATTCAGGTCTCCGGTCGGTCCGGGCACGGGTGCTCGGGGCACCACACAAGGTGGGGCCAGTGTTCATCTTGCCTCAGCGGCTGATTCCTTGTTTGGTTTCAGTCGCTGTCTCAGCTCCTCAAGCGCGCTGTCGGGCACCTGGCATCGCAGGGCTTTATGCAGTCGTTTTCGGCGCTGTGCTTCCTCAAGACAGCTCTCCTTGCGACAGAGATAGGCCGATCGCCCCATGCCCTGATCAAGGAGAACCCCGTCCCGATGGTCGCGGATGACCCGCCAGAGGATGCTGCGATCAAACAGCTCTCGGCAGGCGACACACCGACGCAGGACAGGGCGTGAGATGTTCACCGGGCTCCTTCCTCGTTGGGATCACTGACAACCTCTTCAGTCTCAGCTTGTCCCTGATCTGTGGCAGCTTCCGATTGCTCCAGTTCAGCGGGCTCTGATTCAGCTGACTCCTCGTAGACCTCGGCGTCTGCCATCGCTTCTTCCGCTCCTTCGCCGTACTCCTCCTCGTCCTCGGGCAGGGGGTAGAGCTCACGCAGGCGCGCATCTTCTTCCGCTCTAGCGGCCTGCTCAGCAGCGAGTCGTTCTTCGGCTTCACGTTGCAGTGCCTCTTCCTGCTCGCGTTGAGCGATCAGTTCCGAGACAACGGCATCTTCTGCTGCCTGGTCATATTCGCTCGAATTCTTGATGTCGATCTTCCAGCCGGTCAGGCGTGCGGCTAGCCGCACGTTCTGTCCTTCTCGGCCAATCGCCAGGCTCAATTGATCGGGTGGGACCAGCACATGGGCATGTTGTCCGACAGGGTCGACGAGCCGAACCACATCAACCCGTGCAGGGCTGAGCGAGTTGGCGATGTACTGGCCGGGATCCTGCGACCAGCGGATGACATCGATTTTCTCCCCGCGGAGTTCATTCACCACCTGCTGAATCCTGGAGCCGCGGGCGCCGATGCAGGCTCCGACAGGGTCCACCTCGCGCTCGATGCTGTCCACCGCAACCTTGGTGCGGGGACCGACGGATCGTGAAGGGGGATTGGCTTCTCTTGCCACGGCAACGATGCGGACGGAGCCTTCCTGGATTTCCGGCACCTCGTTTTCAAAGAGGTAGACCACAAGACCCGCATTGGCTCGGCTCACGAAAAGCTGAGGACCTCGCCTTGGAACCTCGCTGACCTCTTTGAGAAAGACTTTGAAGGTGGCATTGGCGCGATAGTTGTCGTTGGGCAGCTGATCGCGTCGTGGGAGCTCCGCTTCCACTTCAGGACGACCCAGTCCTGAACTCACAGCCATGATCACAGACTGGCGCTCGAAACGGATCACGCGGGCCGTGAGAACTGGATCTTCAAGGTCGGCGAACTCCTCCTGAATCATCCGTCGTTGCTGGTCACGCAGCTTCTGGGCCAGCACCTGTTTGGTTGTGGCCGCAGCCATGCGGCCGAAATCCTCCTTCTCCGGCGTGACATCCAGGACCACCGTGTCGCCGGCCTGGGCGTCTTCTGCCACCTGCATCACCTCAGCCAGCGCGATCTGGTGGTCTTCGCTCTCCACCTCCTCCACGATGATCTTGCTGGCGAGAACTCTGTAGCCCTCTTCCTCCAGATCCAAAGCAACGTCGAAATTGCTGAAGTATTCCTCGTCGAAGGGGTCTTCTCCAATTCCCAGATACAGGGTGCGGCGGTAGCGCTCATAGCCCTTGAGTAGTGCCTCTCTCAAAGCGGCTTCAACCACCTGAGGAGGAAGCTTTTTCTCCTCACTGATGTCATCGATCAGGTTGCTGAGGCCGGGAAGGAGAACGAGTGCCATAGCGGTGATGAGGAGGAGTGATGGAGCGGAAAAAAGGGGTCGGTTGTGATCTGTTCAGCCTGTGGGGCTTGTGAGCTCAACGCTGATCACCGAATCCCTCGGGATCCGTTTGACCCGGCCGCGGATATTGATCTGGACGTGGTCTTCGGTGCGTTCCAGCAGGGTTCCCGACAAACGCTGCTCCCGGCCTTCGTCGTCTTTGTGGACAACATCAACGGGATAGCTCCGGAAGGTTTGAAAATCCCTGTCCGACTGAAGCCTGTCCCCAATCCCGGGGCTGCTGATCTCCAGAACATAGGCCTCCGTGAGCAGAGCAGAGGCTTCGATGGCCTCTCCCATCGGTGCACTGAAACCGGCGCAGTCATCCAGGGAAACGTCATCTCCATTGCCGCGTCGGATCTGCACCTGCAGGGTCATCGGTTGCAGATGCGTCAGCACCTGGGCACTGACCAGTGCAAATCCATGGCTTTCGGCCGTGATCTTGGCCAAAGAAGTGAGATCCGGAAGAAGTGGATGGGGCAAGGGCGCGGGAAGGGTGGTCTCGGGCTCAGGCCCGATGGTGGATGCGTTGATCACCCTCCCGGAGAGAGGATCTCACCAGGCCGTGATTCCAATTTAAAGGATTGCCGACCCCCCCCTCTACGAGCGGAGTTCGATCAGTGCTTGATCCGATGCCTTGCTCAGGGGCCGGCTGCTGTTTCCAGCTTCTCCAGCAGCACATCCACGGGGATCTGACTGGAAAAACGACACGCGCAGGTTTCTGTGGCATCCAGACTGCCGTGCTCCCAATACTTATTGCTGCCCGTTCCGCCACCGCAGAAGCCGTAGTACTCGCATTCCTGTTGGCATCGCTTCATGCCGGAAGACATGTCACGAAGCAATTTCTGAAACGGCTTAGTCTGAGTGGCCTCCATCAGCGACAGATCGCGGATATTGCCCAGGTTGAACAGGCCATAGCGTTCGGTTTCGACCGAAAGCAGTTCCGGATCGAATGTTGAGAAGTTGCCCTTGGCGTCCACGCTGAGAATCGCGTAAGGACGGTTCATTTCGTTCTGCAGCAGGCGTTGGCCTCCCGCGATCATGCCCATGACCTGATCGAACTCACGAACCTGGATGGGGAAACCATCTTTTTCATTGCAGGCCCAGAACCGTGAAAGGAATTCTCTGTAGAGCTTTTCCTTCAACAGGCCCTGCATCGACGAGCTGGTGTGCACTCCCTCCTGCTCCTCCACATTGAAACCGAGCTGATGAATCCCTTCATCCCGGAAGAAGGCGTACATCCGCTCCGGTTGTTCCAGAGCATCAGCGGTCAGGACAGCAATTGCGTGGAAATCGATGTCGCGCTCGCGCAGTGTGCGGATACCGCGCATCGTCTGGATATAAGAACCCTTGCCGTTTCGGAAGCGTCGGTGGCTGTCGTGAATGTCCTCAGGGCCGTCGACGCTGACTCCAACAACGATCCGGTTGCGCATAAAGCAGTCGCACCAGTCGTCGTTGATCAGCGTTGCGTTGGTTTGCAGATGTTGTTCGATCACCACCCCCTGCTCCTGCAGGCCTGCGGTCTGGCTCTCGATGATGGCGCTGGCCTGGTCATAGAAGCTGGTGGGCAGCGTCAGCGGCTCACCGGCATGCCAGAGGATCGAGAGATGGGGCCCCCAGAACGGGCTTTCATAGACTCTCTCCAGCAGCAGTGGTAGCTGCTGCTGAAGGTTGAACACGTTGCGTCGCTGGCGATCCGGGAGATAGCAGTAACTGCAGTCGAGGTTGCAGAGTGACGTCGACTGGATCACCAGCAGACCGATCGGGCCGTAGTCGGAATGGTTCACCAGTTGGCGAATCCACCGCGGTAGCCGTTGGCGAAGCCGCCGCCGCCATTGCCCCAGGCCCGGCGCCGGCCGCCGCCGTTGCCCCAGGCCCGGCCGCCGCCATTGCCCCAGGCGCGAGCGATCTCTTCGTCGGTGCGAACGCCATTGCGTTGCATCACAGCCCAGGCTTCAGGGCTCATGCGCTCGATGCGCTGCTCGAGGGAGTTGCCCAGATCGGGTTCGTTGTGCACGGCGGCTCTGGATGATTCACACAGGACCGCACTCGTTGCCAGGACGGCGGCGAGGGAAAGAAGACTGGCTTTGTTCATGGTTCAGGGAAATGATGGATCAATCAGAAATCGGTATCAGGACTGCGGATTGAATTGAGCTGCGGTGGAGAGCACGATCGTGAAGAAGCGATTGATCTGCTCCTCCTTCAGGCCCACAGTGCTTTCTGTGCCAATCCAGGTGTTGATGGCCGAGCGGACTCCGTCGTCGTCGTTGATGTAGCCCGAGAGCAGGCGACCGATACCCAGATTGCTGATGTTGAGGAGATGGGGGGTGGTATCAGCCACCACACAGCCCACTCCTGAGCGGGCATAGGGCCTGTCAGGAACCAATGAGGAATCCGGTGCGGTTGCAGCCTGGTTCGCTCTCAGCCACAGGCTGTCGCCGCCGAGAATCTCAACGCTGCCGTCCTTGACCGCTGCCAGAGCCTGATCAGGCGTGTCAAAAAACTGGAAGTTGGCATCATCCACTGATTCCGCAAGCACGTTGGCCGCCATGCTGTCTTTCACAACACCGACCGTTTTGCCGTTCAGGCTCTTGGGAGTGCCATCGATACCCGCTGGGGCGAGCAGTCTCACTCCGCCTACGGAGAACGGCAGTGTGTAAGTCAGTGTTCGCTGTCTTTGCCAGGTGAAGGCAACACCGCAGGCGATATCAGCAGCTCCGGATCGGATCATGTCCAGGCCGTCGCGGGCGGAATCCGCAGCGACCGGCTCGATGCTGACGTCTTTGTCTTTTTTGTTCGGGGACACATTGATCTGATCTCGTATCGCTTCGAGAACCACGAACGAAAGGCCGTCGTAGTTGTCGCCGTCTTTCTTGACCATCGGCAATGAATCACCAATGACCACAGCTCTCAGCTTGCCTGTGTCATAGACGCTCTTGGCTGTTGAACTCTCGGCCGAGTTATCCGCTGCAGGCTTCTCGTTCTGACACCCCACCAGGGCGATTGTGGAAAGAGCAAGCAGGCCGGTTGCGGCCTTCTGGATCAGGCGCATAGGGATGACACCGTCGGATCGGTTTGATCACATCACTAGGCACGGCTTGCCGAAGCGACCAGTTCGAGAAATTGGAAACCTGCCCGATCAGGACCAGCCTGACGCTCCTCATCCTGTCGTTCTGATTGATCCCCGCGCCTGGGCTGCGATCGTCCAAGCCAAGCTCCATCCTGAGAGAGCGAAAACAATGGAGTTGATCAGTGCTGATCACCATTGATGAGTCATTCCGCCTTCTGAGCCAGCATCTGCGGGATCTCTCTGGCAGCCATCGCATCCTTGTGGCGACAGCCAATCGTCCCTATGCCCTGGCCTTGGCCAGTCTCTTCGCCCTGCAAGGCAGCGACCAAAAATGTCCTCTGATCGGGATCGCTTCGACCCGTGAGGAGGCTTTGTCCTGTCTGGATGGCATCTACGAACCAGTGCTGGCCTTCGTCAGCGAGCAGTTGGAGGAATGTCGGGGGCTGGATCTGGTTGTTGACCTCAAGCGTCGGTCTGTGCCGGAGTCTCCGATCGCCACAGTCTTTACGCTCAAAGGAGCGGATCCCACCCTGATGCGGGAGGCTCTCGCCAGTCCCGCGGATGTGGTCCTCACACGCCGCAGCCTTGATCTGACCTCAATCGCCAATGCGATGCAGTCGATCCAGGCCGGTGAGCGATTTGTGGATCCATTCATCCCCTATGCCATCTGTCACAGAGACCCCCGTGACGCCCATGCCCTGTCAGATCGGGAACGCATGGTGCTGACACTGCTGTGCGATGGCATGACCAACAAGCAAATTGCTGAGACGCTGTTGATCGCTGAAACCACGGCAAGAGGTCATGTGCAGTCGATCATGCGCAAGCTGAACGTGAAGGACCGCACTGCTGCTGCGGTGGAAGGAATCAGGCGTCACTGGGTTGACTGAAACGACGCCCTGAAAACGATGGGTGTAACCAACTATGTGACTAAACAATTTCTGAGCTGTGAATTTCTGATGAATTGGTTGCTCAGATTGTGTCTGGATTTAACCGTAAACCCTAGGAATGAAGGATTGTTGATCTCATCGTCAGCGGCAATGATTTCACTACCTCGCACAATCTTGATCCATGGCAACTTTTGCTGTTGGTGATTTCAGTCAGGACATTCGTGGCTTTGATCCGGTGTCTGACAAGCTTGACTTCGGGAATGTTTCTGTTCACAGCCTGATTCTCGGCCAGGATGAGAATGGTTTCGCGACAATTGTTTTCCCATGGCAGCCTGATCAGTTTCAGCGAATTCTTGGCACCGACGGACTTGGTATCCGTTGGAGCGATCTCAGCGCAGATAACTTTGCTCCAGTGGCGAATGAGCATCTTCGCCAGGATATTGGTGCTGTCATGTCCTGGGAAAACCAGACTGGACCTGGCTTTGACAATCTTGATTCAGTTCCCCAGGACACTGTTTACATCCGTTCGCATGAGAAAGACAGCGTCACCAGGATTGATAATTTCAATCCTCTGACAGACAAGATTAATTTTCTCTACTTCGGTACCCGTGAACGCTTGGAGGTTGAGAACGTTGGCGCGGATTTGGTCATCAGCTCAGAGCCAAATGGCCAGCAGTTTGTTTTCACTGGGATCCAGAAGGAGGATCTGATTGGCGCTAATTTGGAGTTCCATTTTGATCAGATTGAGGAGGATCTTCTTGATCGAGCGTTTGGCTTCAGTCCCGAGCAGCTCGCCTTGGCAGATCGCACAAGTCTGTTCACTCCCGATGGTGGTTACACCGATGGTGCGCAATCCCGGCCCGGGCAATTCGTCACGGCTGCGGGTGAGGCTCCCGGGCAGCCGACCTCTCTTGATGAGAGCCAGCGTCTGATTCAGGAGAGAGCGGATCAAAGTGAATCGGTCCCCGTGGGTCCAGCCTCTCAGCAGGATTCCGGTGGGATGGGTGTCATGGACATGTCCATGGATATGGATATGGATATGGACATGGACATGGACATGACAGCTCCGGATCTTTCCGCGGCGGTGATGAACCTGCCTGGAGGTTCCAATGTTCATAACAGCTGTCTGCAGCTCGATGTGGATGGATCCCTCTGGTGGGGCGGCGGCATCAGCGGCAACCTGATCGTTCGCAACCCAATGGGAGTGGCTGTTGAAGATTGGCAGGTTTCGTTCCTGACGCCGCATGGTTCCTTTGAAAGCTGGTCAGGCGAAGTCCAGGTTTCCGATGCAGGCAACGGTCTCAACAAAGTCACCTTGACACCTGCCGACTGGAATCGAAGCATTGCCGCCAACGGTGAAATCTCGATCAGCTTCAACGCTCAGGGTGAGGACCTGGCTGACAGTGGTGCCCTCACCAGTGCTGAATTCTTCGCTGATGTTGTTGCACCTGTTGCGATCCAGGCGCCGGAGTTCATGGCCGGCGAAGCCGTCATCTCCGATCCCCAGCCTTTGGACGAGCAGCAGTTCTCGCCCTCTGAAGGTGACGCACAGTCAGAGAGTGGCTTGTCTTTCGCTGAGCCGGCAAGCGCTGACGTCGCTGCTGATCAGCCTGTGGATTTCGGGGTCGTGGAGGATGTCGTCAAGGAAGCACCCTCCCCCGCATCTGCTGATAGCAACGCACTGATGCTCGAGGCGAGCGGGAACCTCTACTGGGGTGGGATGAGTGGAATTCTCAGGATCACCAACATCTCGGAGAGCGCGATCGACAACTGGTCCGTCAGCTTCGACACCCCCCACAGCAATTTCCAGAGTTGGGCTGGGTCCTCTGATCTCGAAGCGCTGTCAGGCGGTGGCACCAGGGTGACCCTCACACCAGCAACTTGGAACAACACGATTGCAGCGGGGCAGAGCATTGATGTGAGTTTCAATGCCGTCAGTGAGGGCATTCCCAACAGTGGCGAACTCACAAGCGCGTTGTTTTTCTCGCAGGTGAATGGTTCGGAGGTCGCGTCTACTGATTCCGAGGTGTCTGTAGAGGTTGTGTCGACAGGTGGCTTGGCTGATACAGCAGCCCCAGCTTTATCCCCGACGGGCACATCGCTTCCCACGAGCACAGATCCCGTGTCCGCCGAGCCTGATGGGGTCAGCACATCCTCTCAGCCTGAAGATCTTGTCAACCCTGTCCAACCTGGGAGTGCGACGGATCGCCTTGTGATTGCTCCGGAGGTTGTGACGACTTCCGGCCAGGAGATCAGTGCATCAGACAAAAAGGTGGTTGCCTATTTTGAGGAATGGGGGATCTACGAACGTGATTTCCTCGTGCAGGACATCAATGTTGAACAGCTCACTCACATCAATTACAGCTTCTTTGATGTGAAGGCCAACGGCGATGTTCAGCTGTTCGATACCTGGGCGGCCACAGACAAGCGTTTCACTGCAGCTGAGCAGGTCAGTCGAACCTTTTCACAGGCTGATTGGCTGGAGCTGGAGTCCGAGCGTTTTCAGGCATATACGGCAGGAGCTGATTTCGTCGCCACGACCAATTCAGACGGATCGGTGACTGTGACCGGTGTTCCCATGGGCTGGAATACGCCTGTCGATTATGTCGGAAACCTGAGGCAGTTTGATCTGCTTAAACAGCTTCATCCTGAAGTGAATCTGGGGTTCGCTCTAGGTGGTTGGACCTTGTCAGATGAGTTCAGTCTGGCTGTTGACTCTGAAGCTGATCGAGAAGCATTCACTGACAATATTGTTGATGTATTTCAGCGATATGACTTCTTTAATACGGTTGATTTTGACTGGGAGTATCCTGGTGGTGGTGGCGAATCAGGTAACGCATCCAGTCCTGAAGATGGCGTCAACTTCGCTCTCACTCTTGAACTGCTGAGGGGAAAGCTTGATCAACTTGAGCAAGTAACGGGTGAGGATTATGAGGTATCGATCGCCACCGCCGGTGGTTATGACAAGCTCGCTAATCTGAATCTGCCAGGTGTTGATCCCTACGTCGATTTCTATAATGTGATGACCTACGATTTCCATGGAGGCTGGGAATCTAAAACTGGTCATCAGGCGGCCATGATCAATGACCCTGGTGGCTATGATGTTGTTACAGCAATTGAGCAGTTTCAGCTCAATAATGTTGACCTCAACAAGGTGATTCTCGGAGCGCCTACGTACACTCGTGCCTGGGGTGATGTTGATGCCGGAGAAACGCTGGGGTTGGGAAATTATGGAGATTCCCGGCAAGCCCCTGGTTCCTTCGAGGTTGGTAATTATGACCAGAAAGATCTCATCACCGGCATCAATGATGGATCCTATGAATTGATCTGGGACGATGATTCCAAGGCAGCCTTTGCCTACAACGATGCAACCCGCGTCTGGAGTTCCGTTGAAACGCCCGCAACGATCGCTGGTAAAACGGCATTCGTTGATGACATGGGACTCGGCGGAATGATGTTCTGGGCTTTGTCAAATGACAGCAGTGGAGATCAGAGCTTGATCACAGCGGCTTCAGAGTTGCTACGCGGATCGGCGACCTTCGATGAAGTGATCTCGCGCAGTGAGCAGTTCGATTTCATTCTTGGCGGTGACGGTCAATTCGGGCCCGATGACTTCACCCAATCCAACCCAGGTTCTGTTGGGGGGGGGATGAACCGTTCTGATCCTGATCCTTTCAACACAGCGGTCTCCATGGATGACCGCGACGATGGCTCCTCTCTTGTGGATTCAACGCAAATGTTCTGATTGGCCCCCTTAGCGTGAGCGCAGTTATCTCGCTTTCGTCTGTGGTTCCTGGCCGGTTGTCCAAGCAATGGGTTCTCAGGTGGTTGGGAACCCTTTCCATTGCCCTGTCATTCATTCTTCTGCCGGCCCGGGTGCTTGCCGCATCCAATGCGCTTCCCGGCACCCACAGCTTCGTGGCTGATGCAGTGCGCAACGTTGCTCCTGCAGTGGTGCGAATCGATACAGAGCGCGTGGTGGAACGCCAGCCCTTCGACCCCAATCTGATCGACCCGCTGCTGAGGGATTTGCTCGGCGAGCCAGGCTACGGACCTGAGCGTCAACGTGGTCAGGGTTCCGGGGTTGTGATCGACCGGCAGGGGCTGGTGCTCACCAATGCCCATGTTGTGGAACAGGTGGAGGAGGTCAATGTCACCCTGGCCGACGGCGATCAGAGAGATGGTGTCGTCATCGGGCGTGACCCGGTTACGGATCTGGCGCTGGTCCAGCTGGAGGGGGACGACTCACCCAAGCCGGCCAGGCTCGGTGACTCCGATGCTCTGGATGTCGGAGACTGGGCCATCGCCTTGGGCACGCCCTACGGCCTGGAGCGGACCGTGACCCTCGGAATTGTCAGCAGCCTGCATCGCAACATCAGCAGCCTCGGTTTCAACGACAAGCGTCTTGACTTGATTCAGACCGACGCTGCGATCAATCCCGGAAATTCAGGAGGCCCTCTGGTGAATGCCGATGGCCGAGTGATCGGTATCAACACGTTGGTTAGATCCGGCCCCGGGGCTGGACTTGGCTTTGCCATCCCCATCAACCTTGCGAGCCGCGTTGCTGAGCAGCTGCAGCAGGCCGGGGAGGTTGTTCATCCCTATCTTGGGCTTCAGTTGATCGCTCTGACGGAGAGAATCGCTAGAGAGCACAACCGGGATCCCAATGCGCTGGTTGAGCTGCCGGAACGATCTGGTGCTTTGGTTCAGTCTGTGCTGCCGGATAGTCCTGCTCAGCGCGCTGGCCTGCGTCGCGGCGATTTGGTGGTCAAGGCAGGAGATGTTCCTGTTGATGATCCCCAGACACTGCTTCAGCAGGTTGATCAGGCTGAGATCCATCAGCCCTTGACTCTGCAGATCATCCGTGGAGAAAAAGACCTGGAGCTGTCTGTTAAGCCCGAGCCATTACCGGGCTTCGGATAAAACCCTTGCTACGGTCTCGCCGGTTTAATCCTGAGTGATGTCAGATCTTCAGAACCAGATGAAAAAGGCCGTCGCAGAAGTGGCGGTCGAACAGTTCCGTGACGGCATGATCGTGGGTCTGGGATCGGGTTCCACTGCAGCGCTGATGATCAAGGGACTCGGGCAGCGCCTGGCTTCAGGACAGCTCAAGGACATCGTCGGCGTCACCACGTCGTTTCAGGGAGAAGTGCTGGCTGCTGAGCTGGGAATCCCCCTGCGCAGCCTGAATGCTGTGGATCGGATTGATCTGGCCATCGATGGTGCCGATGAGGTGGATCCATCCTTCCAGCTGATCAAGGGCGGTGGTGCATGCCACGTTCAGGAGAAGCTTGTTGCCGCTCGCGCGGAACGTTTCATTGTGGTTGTGGATTCCACCAAGCTTGTCGAGCGACTCAACCTCGAATTTCTTCTGCCGGTTGAGGTTCTGCCGGGAGCCTGGCGTCAGGTTCAGCAGCAATTGGCCGCGATGAACGGAAAAGCTGAATTGCGCATGGCGAATCGCAAGGCTGGACCAGTGGTGACCGATCAGGGCAATCTCGTTCTGGATGTCCGCTTTGAAGGCGGGATTTCAGGCCCTGTGGATCTGGAGCGAAGCATCAACAACATTCCCGGTGTTCTGGAGAATGGTTTGTTCGTGAACCTTGCCGATGAGGTGCTGGTGGGTGAAGTCAACGACGGCGTGGCCGCTGTTCGTCGACTGGACAAGGCTGGCTGACTGTCAGTCCAGCCGGACCTTCACCGAGTTCGCATGGCTGTGCAGTCCTTCGCTGCCGGCCAGTTCAACCACCGCTCCGCCAGTGGCTTCGAGGGCTTCACGGCTGAATTCGATCATTGAGGTGTGGCGCATGAAGGTCTCCACGCTCAGCGCACCGCTGTAACGGGCCGAACCGCATGTGGGCAGGGTGTGATTTGGGCCTGCCAGGTAATCGCCGACCGCTTCAGGGCTCCAGGGACCGATGAAGATGGCGCCTGCCTGCTGAATGCGATCTGCCAGCATCCGTGGCCGCTCCACCAGCAGTTCCAGGTGTTCCGGTGCAAATCGATCGCTGAGGCGCGCGCAGGTTTCCAGGTTGTCGCAGACCACGACCAGCCCCCACTGACCGAGGGATTGCCTGCAAATGGCCTCACGCGGATGCTTGCTCAACTGAGCTGCGAGCTCCGCGGGCAGAGCATCAGCCAAAGACTGGGACGTGGTGAGCAGGATGGCTGCAGCCAGTGGATCGTGTTCCGCCTGAGCCAGGAGATCCGAAGCGACCTGAGCGACGCAGGCCGAGTCATCGGCGATCACCAGCACTTCGCTGGGGCCGGCGAGGGAGTCGATGCCGACTTGCCCATAGACCAGCTTTTTGGCGAGTGTCACGTAGAGATTGCCCGGCCCGCTGATGACATCGACGCAGGGGACGGTTTGGGTGCCAAGGGCAAGAGCGGCGACCGCCTGGGCCCCTCCGATTCGATACACCTCCTGCACACCCGCCAGGTGTGCTGCCGCCAGAACCGTGCGGTTCACTTGGCCATCGCGTCCTGCCGGGGTGACCATCACCAGTTTTTCCACACCGGCGGCCCTTGCCGGAACCGCATTCATCAGCACCGTGCTCGGGTAGGAGGCTCGACCGCCAGGTACGTAGAGACCGGCGGCCTGCACCGGTCGCCATCGCCGTCCCAATCGTTCGCCGTGAACGCCTTGCACATCAAGGTCCTGTGGCTTCTGACGCTGATGAAAATCCTGGATCCGACGATGGGCGAGTTCCAGGGCATCCCTCAAATTCGCAGGACTTTTGTCCCAGGCTTGTTTCAGCTCAATCGCTGGAACGCGAAGCGGCTCCGGACGGAAACCATCGAATTGTTCGGTGAGCGCCATTAGGGCACGGTCGCCTTCACTGCGCACGCGTTCGATGATGGATTCGACCGTTGCGGTTGCCTCCCTCTGGGCCTGGCCAGTCGTACGGGTTGAAATCCGATCGAGCTGGTGCTCAGCCCCCGCTGCGCTCTCGAGGCATCTGGGCAGACCGTTCGCCGCTGGCTCCGTGCTCAGGGTGGTCATCAACGCCCGCTGTCAGGTCTCTTCAAGCTAGGGCCACCACGGATGATCTCGATGGGGTCCATGGGGTCCCTGAGTTAAGATTATGGATTGTCGATGAGAAATCCGCCTCTGTGGCCAATAACAAGTCCTCAAAGAAGCGCGTCGAGATCGCCGAGCGCAATCGCCTCGAGAACAAGGCCTATAAATCCGCCATGCGCACCCTCATGAAGCGCTGCCTGAGTGCCTGTGACGCCTACACCGCTAGTCCAGGCGATGAGGCCAAAGCCGGTGTTCAATCCAGCATGAATGCTGCATTCAGCAAGATCGACAAAGCTGTGAAGCGTGGTGTGCTGCATCGCAACACCGGTGCCCACCAGAAAGCCCGACTTACGGTTGCTGTGAAAAAAGCGATTGACCCCGCTCCTGCAGCAGGCTGAATGCCGATCACTGGTTGGGTTCGACTGAACTCAATCCCTGCAGAATGGATCCTGAAGGCGCGTTTCAGGATCCGATGTCCACTCCGGTGTTAATCGACAGTCACTGTCACATCGTCTTTCGTAGCTTTGAAGAGGATCTCGAGGCTGTGGCTGAGCGTTGGCGTGGTGCTGGTGTGAAGTCGCTCCTGCATGCCTGTGTCGAACCGAGTGAGATCCCTGCCATCCGCTCGCTGGCGGATCGATTCCCGGAGATGCGTTACTCCGTCGGTGTCCATCCACTCGATACCGAGCACTGGAGTCAGGACACAGCCGATGTGTTGCGCCTGGCAGCGCTCGATGACAGTCGGGTGGTGGCCATTGGCGAGCTCGGTCTGGATCTCTTCCGCGACAAAAATCTGGATGAACAGCTTGCAATCCTGCGGCCCCAGCTCGACCTGGCCGTGGAGCTCAACCTGCCGGTGATCATCCATTGCCGTGATGCGGCAGAACCGATGTTGACCGAACTGCGCGCGCGAAGGCTCGAAGGACGTTGTCCCGCCGGAGTGATGCATTGCTGGGGAGGAACCCCAGAGGAGATGCATCAGTTTCTGGAGCTGGGGCTGTACATCAGCTTCAGCGGCACCGTGACATTTCCTAAGGCGGTTCCCACCCATGATTGTGCGCAGCAGGTTCCTCAGGATCGATTCCTGGTGGAGACCGATTGCCCTTTTCTGGCACCGGTTCCCCGCCGGGGTAAACGCAATGAGCCTGCTTTCGTGGCTTCGGTAGCCACGCGTGTCGCTGAGCTGCGCCAGCAGTCGCTCGAGCAGGTTGCTCAGGACAGCACTGCCAATGCAAGGCGTCTGTTCAGGCTTCCCTGACCTTGCAGACTGCGGTACCGCTAAAGTGTAAGATGACTTATTGGCCTGGCCAAGCATGGTTCTCTGTGCTTGGGCTCCCGAAGCGTCCATTACCGTCCGGTGCATTGACGACGTCAGCCGTTCTGACCCGAGTCTTCTAAAGCCAGTGATCGCGGAGGTCGTCCCTTCTAGAGGGATGGCAGCCGCTGTTTTGGCTGAAAGCTCACTCCTTGGTTGAACCGGCTGTCTCCTTCAGGCCCCACTGTCCCCTCCGATACCTGCAGGTCTCCGCATGAGCAGCAGCGCGATTCAGGTCGCCAAGACCGCCACCTATCTGCCCGATCTGGTGGAGGTACAGCGTGCCAGTTTCAAGTGGTTTCTTGAGAGAGGTCTGATCGAGGAGCTCGAGAGCTTCTCGCCGATCACCGATTACACCGGCAAGTTAGAACTCCATTTCGTCGGTAGCGAGTACCGACTGAAGCGTCCTCGCCATGATGTGGAAGAGGCCAAACGTCGTGATGCGACGTTTGCCTCACAGATGTATGTGACCTGCCGGCTGGTCAACAAGGAGACCGGTGAGATCAAGGAACAGGAGGTGTTCATCGGCGAGCTGCCGTTGATGACCGAGCGGGGGACGTTCATCATCAACGGCGCAGAGCGCGTGATCGTGAATCAGATCGTGCGCAGCCCTGGTGTCTATTTCAAGGATGAAATGGACAAGAATGGGCGTCGTACCTACAACGCCAGCGTCATCCCCAACCGCGGGGCCTGGTTGAAGTTCGAGACCGATAAGAACGATCTGCTGCATGTCCGGGTTGACAAGACTCGCAAGATCAACGCCCACGTGCTGATGCGCGCCATGGGGCTGTCGGACAACGATGTGATCGACAAGCTCCGGCATCCGGAGTACTACAAAAAGTCGATTGAAGCCGCCAACGACGAGGGCATCAGCTCCGAGGATCAGGCTTTGCTCGAGCTTTACAAGAAGCTGCGTCCGGGTGAGCCGCCATCAGTCAGTGGTGGTCAGCAGCTGCTGCAGACCCGTTTCTTTGATCCCAAGCGCTACGACCTTGGCCGGGTGGGCCGTTACAAGATCAATAAGAAACTTCGTCTTACCATCCCCGACTCCGTGCGCACCCTCACCCACGAGGATGTGCTTTCAACCCTTGATTACCTGATCAATCTTGAGCTGGATGTCGGTGGTGCCAGCCTCGATGACATCGATCATCTGGGCAATCGCCGGGTCCGCTCGGTGGGTGAGCTGCTTCAGAACCAGGTGCGTGTGGGTCTGAACCGCCTTGAGCGAATCATCAAGGAACGCATGACCGTTGGTGAGACCGACTCGCTCACCCCTGCCCAGCTGGTCAATCCCAAGCCGCTTGTCGCTGCCATCAAGGAGTTCTTCGGCTCCAGTCAGCTGAGTCAGTTCATGGATCAGACCAATCCTTTGGCTGAACTCACGCACAAGCGACGCATTTCAGCGCTTGGCCCAGGTGGTCTGACACGGGAGCGTGCTGGCTTCGCTGTTCGTGATATTCATCCTTCCCACTACGGACGTCTCTGCCCGATCGAGACACCCGAGGGTCCCAATGCTGGCCTGATCAATTCACTCGCAACCCACGCCAGGGTGAACGAATACGGCTTTATCGAAACCCCGTTCTGGAAAGTCGAGAACGGTCGGGTGCTCAAGCAGGGCGATCCGATCTATCTATCGGCAGACCTCGAGGACGAATGCCGTGTCGCTCCTGGAGATGTGGCGACCGACAGCGATGGAACGATTCTCGCGGATCTGATTCCTGTCCGATATCGGCAGGATTTTGAAAAGGTCCCCCCCGAGCAGGTCGATTACGTGCAGCTCTCACCCGTGCAGGTGATCTCCGTTGCCACCTCCCTGATTCCCTTTCTGGAGCACGACGACGCCAACCGCGCACTGATGGGCTCTAACATGCAGCGTCAGGCCGTTCCGCTGTTGCGTCCGGAGCGACCGCTTGTGGGAACAGGTTTGGAAACCCAGGTCGCCCGCGACTCGGGCATGGTTCCGATCACCCGTGTGAACGGCACTGTGACCTTCGTCGACGCCACTGCGATTGTGGTCCAGGACGAGGAAGGTCTCGAACATACTCACTTCCTTCAGAAATACCAGCGTTCCAATCAGGACACTTGTCTGAACCAGCGTCCGATTGTTCGCCAGGGAGACCAGGTGATCGTGGGCCAGGTGCTTGCTGATGGATCTGCCTGTGAAGGCGGTGAGATCGCTCTCGGTCAGAACGTGCTGATCGCTTACATGCCCTGGGAGGGCTACAACTACGAGGACGCCATCCTTGTCAGTGAGCGTCTGGTCAATGATGACCTTTACACCTCGGTGCATATCGAGAAGTATGAGATCGAGGCCCGTCAGACCAAGCTGGGTCCGGAAGAGATCACCCGAGAGATTCCCAACGTTGCGGAGGAAAGCCTCGGCAACCTCGATGAAATGGGCATCATCCGCATCGGCGCATTCGTCGAAAGCGGCGACATACTTGTCGGCAAGGTCACGCCGAAGGGTGAATCCGATCAACCACCTGAGGAGAAACTGCTTCGTGCGATCTTCGGTGAAAAAGCCCGTGATGTTCGCGACAACTCACTGAGGGTGCCAAGCACCGAACGTGGACGTGTCGTGGATGTGCGCATCTATACCCGTGAACAGGGTGATGAGCTGCCGCCCGGCGCGAACATGGTGGTGCGTGTTTATGTGGCCCAACGCCGCAAAATTCAGGTTGGCGACAAGATGGCCGGTCGCCACGGCAACAAGGGAATCATCAGCCGCATCCTCCCCCGTGAGGACATGCCTTACCTGCCCGATGGCACTCCTGTGGACATCGTGCTGAACCCTCTCGGCGTTCCCAGCCGCATGAATGTCGGACAGGTCTTCGAGCTGCTCATGGGTTGGGCCGCGTCCAACCTCGACTGCCGTGTGAAGGTTGTGCCCTTCGACGAGATGTATGGCGCGGAGAAGTCTCAACAAACTGTTGAGGCCTTCCTGAAGACCGCAGCCAAACAGCCCGGCAAGGAGTGGATCTACAACCCGGATGACCCCGGCAAGCTCCAGCTGATCGATGGACGTACCGGTGAGCCATTTGATCAACCTGTCGCCGTTGGTTACTCCCACTTCCTCAAGCTGGTTCACCTGGTGGATGACAAGATCCACGCCCGCTCGACTGGCCCTTACTCACTTGTGACTCAGCAACCTCTGGGGGGCAAGGCCCAGCAGGGTGGCCAGCGTCTTGGAGAAATGGAGGTGTGGGCTCTCGAGGCCTATGGAGCCGCCTACACCCTTCAGGAGCTGCTCACCGTCAAGTCCGACGACATGCAAGGTCGCAACGAAGCTCTCAACGCCATTGTCAAGGGCAAGCCGATCCCGCGTCCGGGAACCCCGGAATCCTTCAAGGTGCTGATGCGCGAGCTTCAGTCGCTGGGCCTGGACATCGCCGTCTTCACCGATGAAGGCAAAGAAGTGGACCTGATGCAGGACGTGAATCCACGTCGCAGCACCCCCAGCAGGCCCACCTACGAATCCCTGGGCGTCGCTGACTACGACGAGGACTGACGGATCAACGAACGAACCGACAAACCGCTCCCTCTTCCTTAACCGTCAATGACCAACAGCAACCTTCGGACCGAGAACCACTTCGATTACGTCAAGATCACACTCGCCTCGCCCGACCGGGTGATGGAGTGGGGTCAGCGCACCCTGCCCAACGGACAGGTGGTGGGTGAAGTCACCAAGCCGGAGACCATCAACTACCGAACCCTCAAGCCAGAGATGGACGGGTTGTTCTGCGAAAAGATCTTCGGCCCGTCCAAGGACTGGGAATGCCACTGCGGCAAATACAAGCGGGTGCGTCACCGCGGCATCGTCTGTGAGCGCTGCGGCGTAGAGGTCACTGAAAGTCGGGTGCGCAGGCATCGCATGGGCTTCATCAAGCTTGCCGCTCCTGTCTCTCATGTCTGGTATCTGAAGGGCATTCCCAGCTACGTGGCAATCCTTCTGGACATGCCTCTGCGCGATGTCGAGCAGATTGTTTACTTCAACTGCTACGTGGTCCTTGACCCAGGTGATCACAAGGATCTCAAGTACAAACAGTTGCTCACCGAGGACGAGTGGCTGGAGATCGAGGATGAGATCTATGCCGAAGATTCCGAGATTGAGAATGAGCCGGTGGTCGGAATCGGTGCGGAAGCGCTGAAGCAGCTGCTGGAAGACCTCACTCTCAATGAGGTGGCTGAACAGCTGCGTGAGGAAATCGCCAGCAGCAAGGGTCAGAAACGAGCCAAGCTGATCAAGCGCCTGCGCGTCATCGATAACTTCATCGCCACGAATGCCCGTCCGGAGTGGATGGTGCTCGATGTGATTCCGGTGATTCCTCCCGATCTGCGCCCGATGGTGCAGCTGGATGGCGGTCGTTTCGCCACCTCTGACCTCAATGACCTCTATCGCCGGGTCATCAACCGCAACAACCGGCTTGCGCGTCTGCAGGAAATTCTTGCCCCGGAGATCATCGTCCGCAATGAAAAGCGGATGCTGCAGGAGGCCGTGGACGCTTTGATCGACAACGGTCGACGCGGCCGCACCGTTGTCGGTGCCAACAACCGCCCCCTCAAGTCACTCAGCGACATCATTGAGGGCAAGCAGGGTCGTTTCCGTCAGAACCTGCTGGGCAAGCGTGTCGACTACTCCGGTCGTTCCGTGATCGTGGTGGGTCCGAAACTGAAGATGCATCAGTGCGGTCTGCCCAAGGAGATGGCGATCGAGCTGTTCCAGCCCTTCGTGATTCATCGCCTGATCCGTCAGAACATTGTCAACAACATCAAGGCTGCCAAGAAGCTCATCCAGCGTGCTGATGATGAGGTGATGCAGGTGTTGCAGGAGGTGATCGAGGGGCATCCGATCATGCTCAACCGTGCTCCGACCCTGCACCGACTGGGTATCCAGGCTTTTGAGCCCAAACTTGTGGATGGCCGCGCCATCCAGCTCCATCCCCTCGTCTGTCCGGCATTCAACGCCGACTTTGACGGTGACCAGATGGCCGTTCATGTGCCGCTGGCGATCGAAGCCCAGACCGAGGCACGCATGTTGATGCTGGCCAGCAACAACATCCTCTCTCCTGCCACCGGCGAACCGATCATCACGCCGTCTCAAGACATGGTGCTAGGCGCCTATTACCTGACGGCGCTTCAGCCGCAGATGAGCCCGATTGAATTCGGGGATCGCAGCCGGACCTTCTCCGACTTGGAGGACGTGATTCATGCCTTCGAGGACAAACGCCTCGGATTGCACGATTGGGTCTGGGTTCGCTTCAACGGCGACGTTGAGGACGATGACGAGCGCGATGAGCCCTTGAAGAGTGAATCTCTGTCCGATGGCACGCGGCTCGAGCAGTGGACCTACCGCCGCGACCGTTTTGATGAGGAAGGCGCTCTGATCAGCCGCTACGTCCTCACGACTGTGGGCCGTGTGGTGATGAATCACACCATCATTGATGCAGTGGCAGCCACCTGAACGATTAAGACCGATCCACTCCATAAACACGATTTCTCAGCGCTGTCATGACCTCCACCCCCTCCAAATCCCGTAAGTCCTCCAAGTCTTCCAAGGCGGCCAAGGCGGCCAAGGCTGCGGCTGCCGCAGCGAAGGAAGCCCGCGCTTTGGCCAAGACCCCACCACCCTTTCGCAATCGTGTGGTGGATAAAAAGGGTCTGAAACAGCTGGTTGCCTGGGCCTACAAGCACCACGGCACGGCGGCCACTTCCGCCATGGCTGACCAGCTCAAGGATCTTGGCTTCAAATACGCCACCCAGGCTGCAGTGTCCATTTCGGTGGACGATCTGAAGGTTCCCGAGGCGAAACAGGATCTTCTGGGAGAGGCGGAAGAGTTGATCACGGCAACCGAGGAGTCCTATCGCCTTGGTGTGATTACGGAGGTTGAGCGTCACACCAAGGTCATTGACACCTGGACCGAGACCAACGAGCGCTTGGTGGATGCGGTCAAGAAGAACTTCAACCAGAACGATCCACTCAATTCGGTGTGGATGATGGCCAACTCCGGTGCCCGGGGAAACATGTCCCAGGTGCGCCAGCTGGTCGGCATGCGCGGCCTGATGGCCAATCCTCAGGGGGAGATCATTGACCTGCCGATCCGCACCAATTTCCGTGAAGGCCTGACCGTCACCGAGTACGTCATCTCCTCCTATGGCGCCCGCAAGGGTCTGGTGGACACGGCACTGCGTACGGCTGATTCCGGTTACCTCACCCGACGTCTTGTGGATGTCGCGCAGGACGTGATTGTGCGCGAGGACGATTGCGGCACAACGCGTCTGATCGTTGTGAAGGCTGAGAACGGTAAGTTCGGCAATCGCCTGGTAGGTCGTCTAACCGCTGATCAGGTGGTGTCTGCCGAGGGTGAGGTGCTCGCCGAGCGCAACACTGAAATCGACCCGCCTCTCTCTCAGCGGATCCAGAAGGCTGGGGTTGAGGCGGTGAGTGTGCGCTCGCCGCTCACCTGTGAGGCCAACCGCTCGGTCTGCCGTAAGTGCTACGGCTGGGCTCTGGCCCACAACGAACTGGTGGACCTCGGAGAGGCCGTCGGCATCATCGCTGCCCAGTCGATTGGTGAGCCCGGAACGCAGCTCACGATGAGAACGTTCCACACCGGTGGTGTGTCAACGGCGGAATCCGGCGTGGTCCGCTCCAAGGTGGAGGGCACTGTTGAGTACGGCGCCAAAGCACGCGTGCGTCCTTACCGCACCCCCCATGGAGTTGACGCCCAGCAAGCTGAGGCTGATTTCAAGCTCACCATCAATCCCTCCGGCAAGGGCAAGGCTCAGAAGATCGAGATCACCAGCGGTTCGCTGCTGTTTGTAGACAACGGTCAGGAGATCGCCGCGGACGTGACCGTCGCTCAGATCGCCGCCGGTGCCGTCAAGAAGAGTGTTGAGAAGGCCACCAAGGACGTGATCTGTGATCTGGCTGGACAGGTCAGCTATGACCCCACCATTCAGCCCAGGGAAGTCACTGACCGCCAGGGCAACATCACCCACAAGGCACAACGTCTCGGAAGGATGTGGGTGCTTGCTGGGGATGTCTACAACCTTCCCCCCAATGCCCAGCCTGTGGTCACAGCTGGTGCTCAGGTCACGGCAGGCCAGGTGCTCGCGGAAGCCAGCCAGGCCAGTGAGTACGGCGGCGCCGTTCGCCTGCGAGACGCCCTTGGTGATTCACGTGAGGTGCAGATCGTCACCACCTCGATGACCCTGCGTGACTTCAAGCTGCAGGGTGAATCCACCCATGCTGGCGAGATCTGGAATCTGGAGGCCAAAGACGGCACCCGTTACCGCCTCAATACGATCCCAGGCAGCAAGATCGGCAGTGGCGAAGTCGTCGCTGAACTCAACGACGATCGCTTCCGCACCCAGACCGGTGGACTGGTTCGTTTCGCTCCCGGCCTGGCCATCAAGAAGGCCCGATCCGCCAAAAACGGTTACGAGGTCAATAAGGGTGGAACCCTGCTCTGGATTCCTCAGGAAACCCATGAGATCAACAAGGACATCTCCCTGCTGATGATCACAGACGGTCAGTGGATCGAAGCCGGTACTGAAGTGGTCAAGGACATCTTCAGCCAGACGGCCGGCATCGTCACCGTCACTCAGAAAAACGACATCCTGCGCGAGATCATCGTGCGCAGCGGCAGCTTCCATCTCTGCACTGAGAAAAAAGCTCTCGAGCGTTTCACCGGCGACGGTGTCATGGTCAATCCGGGTGAACCGATCGCCAAGGGCATCAGCAGCGACGCCATGGTGTATGTGCAAACCGTTGAAACTCCGGAGGGCTCAGGTCTGCTGCTTCGCCCGATTGAGGAATACACCATTCCGAATGAGGCACAGCTCCCTGATCTCGGACACGTCAAGCAACCAAATGGTCCTCACCTCGGCCTGAAGGCCACTCAGCGCCTGTCGTTCAAAGACAACGAGTTGGTCAAGTCTGTTGAGGGTGTCGAGCTGCTGCGCACACAGCTGATGCTTGAGACATTCGATACCACCCCACAGATGACTGTGGATGTGGAACGAGTGCCTGACAGGCGTGCCAAGACGATCGAACGTCTCCAGTTGGTGATATTGGAGAGTATTCTCGTCCGCCGCGACACGATTTCCGACTCCAGTCACGGTTCCACCCACACCGAACTCCAGATCGAGGATGGTCAGTCGATCAAGGCCGGCGATGTGGTGGCCACCACTCAGATCCTCTGCAAGCAGGAGGGTGTGGCTCAGATGCCTGAAGCCACTGAAAGTGAGCCTGTGCGTCGCTTGATTGTGGAGCGTGCGGAAGACACCGTCACCATCAGTACCTCCGCCAAGCCTGTCGTGACTGTGGGGCAGCGCATTGTTGACGGTGACCTTCTCGCTGAAGGCCAGCTCGCGGATTGCTGTGGCGAGGTGGAACGGGTGGATGGCAAGGCTGTCACGCTTCGTCTCGGCCGTCCTTACATGATTTCACCGGACTCCCTCCTGCATGTTCGCGACGGGGATCTGGTTCAGCGAGGCGATGGTCTTGCATTGCTGGTGTTTGAACGCCAGAAGACCGGTGACATCGTTCAGGGTCTGCCCAGAATCGAGGAGCTGCTGGAAGCCCGGCGTCCTCGGGAATCAGCGATTCTCTGCAAGAAGCCCGGCACGGTCGAGATCAAGCAGGGTGAAGACGATGAAACAACTGTGGTGACAGTCATCGAGACCGATGATGCCATCGGCGAGTATCCGATCCTGCTGGGTCGCAACGTGATGGTCAACGATGGCCAGCAGGTCACAGCCGGCGAGCTGTTGACGGACGGTCCGATCAATCCTCATGAGCTGTTGGAGTGTTTCTTCGAGGATCTGCGCAGTCGCAAGCCGCTGATGGATGCAGCCCAAGAGGCGATCGCCAACCTGCAACATCGCTTGGTGACTGAAGTCCAGAACGTCTACAAATCCCAGGGCGTGTCGATCGACGACAAACACATTGAGGTGATCGTGCGTCAGATGACCAGCAAAGTGCGGGTTGAGGATGCAGGCGACACCACCTTGCTGCCCGGCGAATTGATTGAGCTTCGTCAGGTGGAGGACACCAATCAGGCGATGTCGATCACCGGAGGCGCTCCCGCCGAATTCACTCCGGTTCTGCTGGGGATCACCAAAGCCTCCCTCAATACCGACAGCTTCATCTCCGCCGCCTCTTTCCAGGAGACGACAAGGGTTCTGACTGAAGCCGCCATCGAGGGCAAGAGCGACTGGCTCCGCGGTCTCAAGGAAAACGTGATCATCGGGCGCCTGATTCCCGCAGGCACCGGTTTCAGTGGTTTCGAAGAGGAACTGCGTGCGGAAGCCGGCCCCCATCCCGACATTCTTGCTGAGGATCCCGTCGGTTACCGCCGCATGCAGAACCTGCGTCCCGATTACACCGTCGACATGCCCGCCGCTCCAGTGAAAGATGCCACGGCAGTTCTGGATGACCCCAGCGATGCCGATCTGGAGGCCACTCGTAGCCGTCATGGCATTGAGGGTGGTGCCAACTTCGCCGCATTCGCACGCCCTGATGCTGACAATGAGCTGAAGGAAGAGCAGGTGGTTGATGCCGAGGCCGTGGAAGGGCTTCAGGAGGAGGGGCTTCTCAGCGATGAGTGAAATCTGCGGTCGCCGCCGCGCCCATCACCCTGTCCCTTTCAAACTGTGCGCTGAAGCCGACTCTGTCCATGCTTGAACCCACCACGATTCCCGTTCGTCGTCTGCCCCGCTATGGGTTTCACACCCATACCGAGCGTCTCAACGGACGCATGGCCATGCTCGGATTCATCGCCTTGCTTGCCGTGGAAATCAAGCTTGGGCATGGGCTTCTGATCTGGTGAGCAAAGCTCTGCTCGGTCGCAGCGCGGCCGAGCTTCAGGACTGGGTGGTGTCCCAGGGGCAGAAAGCTTTCCGAGGGCGTCAGCTCCACGATTGGCTTTATTCCAAGGGTGCTCGTTCTCTCGACGACATTACTGTTCTGCCCAAGGCCTGGCGCGCCACGCTCAGCGATCAGGGTGTGAGCATCGGCCGCTTGAAAGAGGTGCATCGTTCAGTGGCATCCGATGCCACCACCAAGCTGCTGCTGGCCACCGATGACGGTGAAACCATCGAAACGGTGGGCATTCCCACGGATCAACGTCTTACTGTCTGTGTGTCCAGTCAGGTGGGCTGCCCGATGGCATGCCGTTTCTGCGCGACTGGAAAAGACGGGTTGCAGCGTTCACTGCGTACCCACGAAATTGTCGATCAGGTGCTCAGTGTGCGGGAGGTGATGGATCGCCGTCCCTCTCACATCGTGTTCATGGGGATGGGTGAACCTCTGCTCAACAGCCGTGCCGTCCTGGAAGCGATCCGTTGCCTCAGTGATGATTTGGGCATCGGCCAGCGCCGGATCACTGTGAGCACCGTTGGCGTGCCAAAAACATTGCCTCAGCTTGCTGAGCTGGCCATTGAAACCCTGGGCAGAGCTCAGTTCACCCTGGCGGTGAGTTTGCACGCACCTAATCAGCAGTTGCGGGAGGATCTCATCCCAACCGCCAAGTTCTACCCCTATGACGTTCTGCTCGACGACTGTCGCCACTACCTGGAGGTCACAGGCAGACGGGTGAGCTTCGAATACATCCTGCTTGGAGAACTCAATGACCGGCCAGAGCATGCCGAGGAACTGGCTGACCGTGTCGGGGGTTTTCAGAGTCACGTCAATTTGATTGCCTACAACCCGATTGAGGAAGAAGAGTTTCAGCGTCCATCCCGTGAACGTATTGAAGGATTCCGCCGTGTGCTTGAAAGGCGCGGTGTGGCCGTGAGCCTGCGCTCCAGTAGGGGCCTCGACCAGGATGCGGCCTGTGGCCAGCTGAGGAGATCGCGACAGCAGTAAGGGAGACTGCGACTATCTGCGCGGCTCCATGGCTCCGATCGACTGGACCATTCTGATCGTGTATCTGGCAGCCACGCTGGCCCTCGGTCTCTGGCTGGCGCGACGCAATCGGGACGAAGACGATTACTTCGTGGCAGGCCGACGTCTCAGCGGCTGGCTCGCTGGTGCATCAATGGCGGCCACAACGTTTTCAATCGATACGCCCCTTTATGTAGCAGGGATCGTGGGCACGCGAGGCCTCGCGGCGAACTGGGAGTGGTGGGGTTTTGGGCTTGCGCATGTCGCGATGGCCGTGGTGTTCGCACCCTTATGGCGGCGCAGCGGGGTGCTCACGGATGCTGCTTTCACGGAGTTGCGCTATGGCGGCCCTGCAGCTGCCTGGCTGCGAGGTATCAAGGCCTTTCTGCTGGCGCTGCCGGTGAACTGCATCGGCATCGGCTATGCCTTTCTCGCCATGCGCAAGGTGGTCGAAGCGCTTGGCATCGTCTCTGATCAGCCGATAGTTGCAGCCGGTGGCCTTTCGGACACTCTGCTGCTGTTGATCATTGTGGCTGTTCTCGTGCTCGCTTACACCGTCGCCGGTGGATTGTGGGCCGTGGTGATCACCGATTTCATTCAGCTCCTGCTGGCGCTTCTGGGGGCAGCCGCTGTGGCATGGGCGGCAGTTCATGCGGCCGGGGGGATGGAATCGCTGCTGGATCAGCTGGATGCGCTGGGTCGCCCAGAACTGCTGTCGATTGTTCCCTGGCGCTGGGGTCCTGAAGGCTTCTCCTGGATCGGCGGCGCGGGGATCAGTGTCTCTACTTTTCTCGCTTATCTCACCGTGCAGTGGTGGAGTTTCCGCCGCAGTGACGGTGGTGGTGAGTTCATCCAACGGATGCTGGCCACGAAGGATGAACAGCAGGCGCGGCTCGCTGGCTGGGTGTTTTTGGTGGTCAACTATCTGCTGCGCAGCTGGCTCTGGGTGATCGTGGCCCTGGCTGCCCTGGTGCTGCTTCCTGACCAGGCTGACTGGGAACTCAGCTACCCGACACTCGCGGTTCAGTTTTTGCCTCCTGTGGTACTCGGACTGGTGGTGGTCTCCCTGGTGGCAGCCTTCATGAGCACCGTGAGTACATCCGTGAACTGGGGAGCCAGCTACCTCACCCATGATCTGTATCAACGCTTTCTGAGGCCGAATGCCTCTCAGCGGGAGCTTCTGCTGGTGGGTCAGCTCATGAGTGTGATGTTGCTTGTGCTTGGCGTGGTCACAGCCCTGATCAGCGACAGCATCGGCACGGTGTTCCGGCTCGTGATCGCCATCGGCACCGGACCTGGTGTGGTGCTCGTTCTGCGCTGGTTCTGGTGGCGGATCAATGCTGCAGCTGAGCTGGCCGCCATGCTCTGCGGTTTTGTGGTGGGCCTGGTGACCTCGGTTGTTCCTCTGCTTCAGATCGCTGATTACGGAGAACGCCTGATGGTCACCACAGCTCTCACGGCCTTGATCTGGATCACGGTGATGTTGCTGACCCCCCCGGAGTCCCCAGCGGTTCTGGAACGTTTCGTGCTTCAGGTTCGTCCTCCTGGACCTGGCTGGAGCCGATGGCGTGGTGGCCTTGATGCGACCGCTTCGGAATCCCTCTCAGACCTTCTTGCCCGCTTCCTGTTCAGTTCCGGACTGCTTTTCGGCGCTCTGCTTGGATCAGGGGCATTCCTGTTGCATCAGCAGCAGCTGGGTTGGTTCGGCCTGGTTCTGGCAGTGGCTTCTCTGATGCTTCTTCGCTGGATCGGGCGATCCGCCGCTCCGGTCTGATCGGGCGGCAGTCACAATGTTTGGACATCCGTCAGCGATTTGGCTTTTTTCCGCAGCACTCTGCTTCCCATTCTGATCGTGGCACTGTTCGCGCTGGCCCTTGTCGCTGTGAGCGCTCGCATCTGGCTTCCGGGCGACATGCTGGCGCCCGCTCCGATCAGCTGAGATTACGATCGGACCATGGGCGATTCATCCAGCATCCAGAACGAGGACCTCATGGCTGAGCTGGCCATCGATCCTGATGTGCTGGAGCGAGAACTCGCCGCAGAACTCATGGGTGATCCTCTCGATGAGATTGCCCCGGATGATCCGGAAGGTGATGCCCTGGAGGCGGTTCGAGCCTGTGATGAGGGCCTGGAATGGCTCAAACAGGGGCATGATCAGCGCCTTCAAGGGTTGAGGGTCTTCTGTGAACATCGTGACCCTCGTGCCGTCCCACTGCTCCTGCCACTGCTCGACGAAACCTGTCCTGTGGTGCGCATGAGTGCTGTTTACGCACTGGGTCGGAACCCTTCCCTGCAGGCTGTGGAAGCTCTGCTGCGGCTTCTGCAGCTGGACAGCAACGCCTATGTGCGCAAGGCCACGGCATGGAGCCTCGGTAATTACCCGGATGCTCCTGTACTCAATCCATTGATCAGGGCTTTGCAGGTGGATGTGGCATCGGTGCGTCTCTGGGCTTCGGTGTCACTGGCGGAGGCGGGAAGCACCACTTCTGTGAAGGCTGATCTCGCGGCAGGTCAGCTGCTGTTGAGCCTGCGGATTGACAGTGAACCCGTTGTGCGCAGCAACTGCATCTGGGCCCTGGGCCGACTGCATGATCAGCTTGTCAAGCCACGCCAGGATGAGATGGTCGAGGCTTTCGTGGCAGCTCTGCTTCAGGATCGTGAGACGACGGTGCGCGATGAAGCCCGTACGGCCCTCGAGCAGCTCGATAATCCCGAGCTCGTGGATCGTCTCCAGACTCTGCTGGACGAAGGTCTGTTGATCTGATCTGATCCCGTTACAGGGAACTCCGGCACCTACGACTTCCCTTTAACATGCGAACAATTCTGTGATGGTGCATGCCTCAGCGCACAGTGCGATTTCGAATCCGCCCCGACGGTCGAGTTGAGGAGCGGGTTGAAGGTGTCACTGGTGATGGCTGCCTGCAACTCACAGATCGTCTTGAGGCAGCGCTTGGCACTGTCGAACGGCGTCAGCCCACTTCTGAGGCTTTCACCTCAACCCAGCCTGTCACTCAGTCCCAGTCCGTCGAGCCTTCCTGATGTCTCATTTCAGTACCGTTAAAACCGAACTCCGTCAGCTGGCTCCGCTGCGTGGGGCTCTCGAGGATCTGGGTTACACGCCTGGCGACACTCAGCAGACCGTTCGTGGTTACAAAGGTCAGACCGTCGAAGCAGAGCTCGCAGTTGCCGTTGACGGCGGTGCCGACTTCGGCTTCCGCTGGAATGAAACAAACCATGCTTACGAGTTCGTTACGGATTTGGATCTTTGGCGCCAGCCCGTACCGGTTGAGCGGTTCTTGTCGCGTCTGACCCAGCGCTATGCACTGAGGTCAGTGCTGGAAGCCACTCGTCATGAGGGATTTGATGTCACAGAGCAACGTGATTGCCAGGATGGATCTATTGAGCTGGTTGTGACCCGTTGGGACGCCTGAACCAGTTCCCTCTGACAGCAACGTTGATTCGTGATTGATCCAGCAGCTGCCGCCTATCTTGCAGAGTCCTTTGATCAGGATGAGCGAACAGGTTTTGAGCCTGTCCTGGGTGGTGCGCTCCAGTCAAAGGCGGTCTGGGTTGATGAGGCGGCCTGCATCGGTTGCCGCTACTGCGCTCACGTGGCCACGAATACCTTCGTGATTGAGCCACATCTCGGTCGTTCCCGGGCAATTCGACAGGATGGTGACCCATCTGACTGCATCCAGGAAGCGATCGAGACCTGTCCTGTGGACTGCATCCACTGGGTTGCTTTCAATGATCTTCCAGGGCTGAAGCGTCAGCTGGATGCCCAGGAACTTCTGCCGATGGGAGTCCCCTCGCCGGCTCGACCACTTCGTCAGCTCCCTCGCAACACCCATCACGGCTGATGGAGAGCTCTGGTCTGCCAACCCGTCGCTTTGGGCGCACAGAGATTTCAATGCCAGTGCTGTCACTGGGTGGCATGCGCTTTCAGCAGAGCTGGAGTGATCTTGATGCCGATGCGATCACCACTCAATCCCAGCGGTTGTTGCAGAGCACCCTCCAACGAGCGGTGCAGACGGGCTTCCATCATGTGGAAACCGCACGCCACTACGGCAGTTCAGAACGACAGCTTGGCTGGGCTCTGCCGGATTCTCCCGATCCCTCGCGAATCCTGCAGACCAAGGTGCCACCCCAGTCAGATCCGAAACTTTTCGAAGCCGATCTCGAACTGTCCTTCACCCGTCTTGACGTGGATCGTGTCGATCTGCTCTCGATTCACGGCATTAATCTTCATTCCCATCTCGATCAGACGATCCGACCCGGCGGCTGCCTTGATGTGGTGCGTCGCTGGCAGGCCGAAGGCAGGATCGGTCATGTGGGATTTTCCACTCATGGAGACACCGCGTTAATCGTCGATGCCATCGAAACGGGTGTTTTCGATTACGTGAACCTGCACTGGTACTTCATCCGTCAGGACAACGAACCGGCAATCGCAGCAGCCAGTCTTCAGGACATGGGTGTGTTCATCATCAGCCCCACTGATAAAGGAGGGCATCTGCACACCCCCGGCCCACGACTGCTGGAGCTCACGGATCCCCTGCATCCGATTGTTTTCAATGACCTCTTCTGTCTCCGTGATCCGCGGGTTCACACGTTGAGCGTCGGGGCGGCCTGTCCTCAAGACCTTGATCTGCACCTTGAGGCGGTATCCCTGCTGGATCAGGCCATGGAGTTGGTGGCGCCGATCGAATCCCGTCTTCGCATGGCGGAATGTGATGCCCTTGGTGCGTCATGGCTGACAAGCTGGAGAAAGGGATTACCGGAATGGCAGAACACGCCAGGTGAGATCAACCTGCCGATATTGCTTTGGCTTCATAACCTGCTGGAGGCATGGGATCTGGATGGCTTTGTCAAGGCCCGTTACGGCCTGCTTGGTCGTGCTGGTCATTGGTTCCCGGGAGCCAATGCCGATGAGCTGGATGCCAGCGTGAGTGAGGAGCTGCTGTTGTCGGTTCTGAATGACAGTCCATGGAGAGACCGCATCCCCAGCCTGCTGCGCAGCCTGCGTGAGCGGGCTGGTGGCTCCGCTCAGGAGCGGCTGTCCGCGTCTTGAACCCCCAGCGGCATTTTGCTGGGCAGGCCTGTGGCGCGCGGATAGGCCCTGGGTGTTTCAGCTTCGGGTCCAATCCTGATCAGGGTCCGACCTCCTCTGTCGGATGGAAGTTCCATGCGTTGCAACTTCAGGGAGCGAGCTTTCAGAAGTTTCAGTGCCGATTGGAGCTCAATCTCATCCGCATCGTTCCAGCGCCCGCGGTAAAGCAAGGCCTCTCCGCTCCTGTGCAACAACGGCACCAGGTATTCCGCCACCACAGGAGCTGCGCCGACGGCGCGGGCCATCGCAAGATCAAAAGTTCCTCGACAGCTCTGATCCTGACCAGTGCGTTCCACCCGTTCAGTGCGGACCAACACCCGATCGCCCAGGCCCAGCGACTGTGCCATTGCAGCTACGGCAGCAGTTTTGCGTCCCACTGAATCCACCAGGGTCAGCTCAGCGCCTGGAAGAGCAATGGCCACAGCCAGCCCGGGGAAGCCTCCACCTGTGCCGACATCAATGCAGCGGCGTGGAATGTCTGGGCTCATCAGCTCAGGCAACAGAGGCCAGAGGCTGTCGAGAACCTGAGCGATCCAGAAATCTTCCCCCTGCACCAGCCGGGTGAGATTGACGCGGCTGTTCCAGTCTTGAAGCAACTGTTGCAGTTGAATCAACTGCCTCAGCTGTCCGGCATCAGGGCTCCATCCGAGCAACGACCAGAGCTCGGCTCCCGGATTGGCAAACGGCGATGTATCCGGCATGGCGGCCTAACCGTCACACCTTTCTAGAATGGCGCTGAAGCCCAAGGTGCTGCTGAACGCAATGGCCCCTCAGGCTCAGAACATAACCTATTACGAGCGTCTGGGTGTCTCTCGCAGTGCTGATGCTGATTCTTTGCGTCAGGCCTTCCGCCGCCTGAGCAAGGCGGTGCATCCAGACACGACCCATTTGCCTGCACAGGATGCGGCTCGCCAGTTCAGGCTTCTGCGAGAAGCCTATGAGCAGCTCGCTGATCCACGCCGCCGCCGCGTCTACGACGCGGCTCTGCGGGAGAGCGAAGCAATACAGCAGACCGTGATTCCATCTCTGCCGGTGCCGCATGCGATCGGTCAGCGTCGTCCCCTCTCCGGTGGTGAGTGGCTGTCGCTGCTGCTGCTGCTGGGATCACTGCTGCTTTGTCTGCTGCTTGGGGTGGGTGTGGCCTTGAGCCGAGGACTTGAACTTCAGGTGCAGCCGAGTTGGCTTGTGGAGGAGCAGACTCAGCTGACTGGTGCGCAGCCCGGAGATTCCGATGGCATCACTCCCCTCAGCGGACACGCCGCTCAATCAGCATTCCCTGCGGGCACTTGAGCAGTGGTTGCAGGCGCTGGGTGCCACCCGCAGTGATCAGGACCCCTGCGACTGGATCTGGGAGCAGCCTTCCTGGAGTGCTGTGGTGCGACTCGATCAGCAGGATCTCGGTGTGACCTGGACTTCGGAGCGCCCCCCCCGCTCTTGTTCCTACCCCTATGGCCTCACCCGAGCGGATGTGGAAACCGCAATTCGTCTCGGCCCCTGATCTCCAAGGGCTTGTATCGGCACTTACGTGCAGGGGAGATTATCCAGTCCGCTGTGCAGAGCGTCGTAGCACTGATCCAGCTGGGCGTCGCTGATGCAGAGCGGCGGCAGCAGATAGACGACATCCCCGAGCGGACGGATCAAAACACCCTGCTCTCTCACCAGACCCCGGAGCAGCTTGCCCGCAGGATTGAGATAACCCTGCTCACCGCCGGTCACCAGGTCAAACGCGGCAATGGTGCCGCAGAGCCTGACGCGTTGCACCCTGGGATGGCCGACCAGCCGTTCCATTCTGGTCTGATGGCGTTGTTCGAACTGCTCATGACAGGCCGGGTCCGCTTCGAGCAAATCCAAGCTGGCATTGGCCGCTGCGCAGCCCAGTGGGTTGGCCGTGAAGCTGTGACCATGCCACAGCGTTTTGGTTGGATCGCTGCCGAGGAACTCCTGAAAGATCGCCTCGCTGGCCATCGTGATTCCCATCGGCAGGAATCCGGCGGTGAGTCCTTTGGACAGTGCCACAAGATCCGGCTGAATCCCTGCGCGCTGGCAGGCCAGCAGGCGGCCGCAACGACCAAAACCGGCGAGGACCTCATCGGCGATCAGCAGGCTGCCGGCGTGTCTGACCAGTTGTTCCACGGCTTGCAGGAACTGGGGGCGAACCATGCGCATGCCGCCAGCACCCTGGATGAGCGGTTCGAGGATCACCGCTGCGGTGGGCGTTTGCAGTGCTTGCGCCAGGTCATCGAGAGCCTGCTGTTCACTGGCTTCCACCGCCTGGTCATTCCAGTGGGTCTGGGGCCAGGGGACTCGCCTCACCGGAAACAGCATCGGATCAAACGGTTCGCTGAACAGACTGCGTGCTCCGACCGCCATCGCTCCGAAGGTGTCGCCGTGATAGGCCCCTTCAAATGCGATCAGTTGCTGGCGTGGTTCGCCGCGGTTGTGCCACCACTGCACGGCGGTTTTGAGGGCTACTTCCACAGCGGTGGAACCGTTGTCTGAGAAAAAGACACGATCCAGGCCAGTGCGCTGGGCCAAGCGCGATGCCAGCCGTTCTGCCTGCGGATGGGTGAATTCCGCGAAGATCACTTGTTCAAGCGTGGCGGCCTGCTCGGCGATTGCGGCAGCAACAACCGGGTTGGCATGGCCGTGAAGCGTGACCCACCAGCTGCTGATCGCATCAATGAGAGGTGGTCCTTCAGCTCGATAGAGCAGGGCCCCTTCGCCTCGTACCACCTGCTCGAGAGCCGGGGTGGTTGTGATCGATGTGAAGGGTGGCCAGAGGTTGGGGTGATGGTTCCGTGACACTGGGCACGCTTGAAGGCCTGTTGTCATCATGGGCACAGGATTGCGAGGCCAGCCATGGCCATGAATCAGACCGATCAAAGCCGGGTGCGGTCGACTTCCAATCGATTTGTGGAGCCGGCCTCACAGCGCCCCCGCTGTGGTCCTGGCAGTGATGGTTGTCGCAGCATCTTTTTTGAAGGTGGATGGCCCTCGATCAAGGCGCGGCTTGAAATGCGTGGATGGTCGCCCTCCCAGATCGAACAGATCCATGAACAGCTTCGTCAGGGATGGACTCTGACCATGGCCGTGCGTCATGTGGCGCTGTTGATGGGCAGATGCCCACTGCGATCACGACCGATGGGCTGAGATCACTGTCTGGTGTTTTCAACGGCAGACGTTGCTGTCTTTTTCTCCGAGGGTTGCGATCGGCCCGCAGTTGAACCAGCGCACAAGCTGCACCTCAATGTCGGTGAACAGCACGAGAATGCCGCCGCAGAGGAGCACAACGGCCACGGTGGCCCAGGTCTGACGGCTTGTCATCGGTTGTCCGGATGGTTCGCAAACGCCTCGAACTTAGGGCCGAGACCCTGGTTTTGCCATGCATTGCGAAGGGTTTCCGCATTGAGAGGATGCAGGGGGGGAAGTTCCGCCAGCAAAGGAACATCGCCGATTTCGCTGAGGGTTCTCGGATTGTCGGCATGGGCAGGTCCATTCAGGATCAAGCCGACCACAGGGATTTTGCGGCTGCGAAGCGCTTCAAGACTGAGCAGGGTGTGATTCAGGGTGCCCAGCCCGCTGCGGGCCACCAGCACAACCGGCAGCATCCACTGCTGCAGCTGATCGATCTGCTGCCAGGAGCGGGTAAGTGGAACGTGAAGTCCGCCGGCTGTCTCCACCACGAGTGGCCTGGTTCCGGTCGCTGGAAGCGTCAGCTGCATTGGATCAAGGCGGGTGTTTTCCAGTTCCGCTGCCCAGTGTGGTGAAACAGCTGCCTGGAAGGCATAGGTCTCTGCGATCCAGCGATCGGAGGGAAGGTCGATCAGCTCAACCACTCGCTCACGATCACCGCCGTCCTCCAGACCGCTCTGCACCGGCTTCCAATACACGGCATTAAGCCCCTGGACGAGCAGAGCACTGACCACAGTTTTGCCCACGTCTGTGTCTGTGCCGCAGACCACGAGGCGCAGTGCAGCTGAACTCGTTCTCATCGTTGGATCAGCAGCAATTTGATCACCCAGGTGAGTCTGAGCTGTCCCTCACCATCATGTTCGGGCCAGGCCTGCTGGAGTGTGCGCCAGTCTCGAACCGACAGTGATGGCTGAGTGCTGCAGTCCGCTCCAACCCTGCGCAGCGGTCTCAGCAGCCTGGGCAGGCTCTCCGCAACGGCGTTGCAGTACATGTCTTCCTGCAGCCTGATCCGATCAGCCCTGACCCACTGGAACAAGGCCTTGATCTCTGGGAAGGCAATGGCCGTGCAGGGGATGCCCGTGGTTTTCGCAGCGCGATGCCACTGAGGGAAGCAACCCTCAACGGGTAATGCCACCGCCAACCATCCCCCAGGAGCCAGCTGATTCAGCCAATTCCGGATGACCTGTCCTGGTGCCGGCAGCCAGTGCAGACAGAAGCTTGATGCCAGAAGACTGGGCGCCTCCGGCCATCGTGGTAATGGGTCTCTCAGATCCCATTGCTGCGTTCTGGCGCAGAGAGGGTGTTGTTGAAGCATGGCCTTGCTGCCGTCCACACGCAGCACGCGCTGCCCGGGATGCCTGGCTTCCAGTGCCTCGGCCAGATGACCGGTGCCGCTTCCGAGGTCGACCCACAGTCCGCTGGGGATGTGCTGTTGCCTGCAATGGTTTGCCAGCTGAGCGGCCACCGAGTGCTGCAGCGTGGCTGATGCGTTGTAGTTCTGGGCCGATTGATCGAAACGGCTGAGAACTTTGTCTCCCCAGTTGGTGATGGAGTTCATCAGCTTGCTCGACTGTGGTGATCAAGCCACTCCTGGACGCGCACGAGCAGATCCGGGACCATCAGTGCGTGACCGACACCCTGTAATTGCCATTGCTCGGGCGCATCCTGAAGGTGGCTCGTGAGGGCCAAAAGGTGATCACGGCTTGCTGCGGGCGCAACGATCGCATCATCCATCCCATCCACCACCAGCACGCGGGCGGTTTCTGGCAGGCCCGTTGGCAGGCCCGAGGTTTTGATGAGGAGCTCAAGATCTTCTCTCAGACATTCCCGCCCACGCTGGGAGAGTCCGTGCTGTTCTGGTCCCGGTGGCAGACCGCCCAGATCAGCGGGTTGCGCTGCGCGTTTCAGGAAGGTTCTCAGCATCGTGGCCTCATCGGGACTGCCGATCGCGTTCTGCATGCCCCGAAGGCCAGCGCGCAACGCCCTCCCCTCCCGCCCCTGCGGAATGAATCGCCCGAAGCTGGCGAGCAGGACCACATCCGTGGCCTGTTCGAAAACCGAGGGGTCAAGCAGATGGGGGCCAAGGGAATGGGCGATGACGATCCTGCGCCGCCTGGCCATGCATGGGTTTGTTTCGCCGCTGGCTGGCTCTGCCCAGCTTGGATTGCAGGATCGCTTGTTGCCGTAACCGCGTTCGCCGCTTTGCCAGAGCCAGCCGCGATGGCTGAAATGACGCTCCCATGGAGCCCAGGCTGCGCTGTCGCCGCTCCAGCCATGCATGGCGATGACCTGTTTCATCAGGAAACGCGGTCATCTGAGAGGGCCCTCAGCAGTGATTCCAATGTCTCATCGGGAAGGAGGCGATGCAGAACCAGACGTAGTCGGGCACTGCCTTCCGGCACGGTGGGTGGGCGGATTGCAGCGGTGAAAAGTCCCGAGAGTTCGAGATGGCGTTGCAAATTCAGGCATTGCTGATCCTCTCCAACGAGTAGTGGCAAGATCGGCCCGCTACCTGTCGGTCGCGCCCAGCCTGCTTCGACCAGGCGGTCACGCCAGGTGTTGCTGCGCTGCACCAGTGTCTGGCCCCAGTCGGGGTTGTTCCGCATCAGCTCCAGAGCAGCAAGTGCTGCTGCAGCAAGCGGTGGTGCCAATGCAGTTGTGTATCGGAAGGCTCCGCTCTCCTGCAGCAATTGCTCTCCAAGCTCGCCATTGCAGGCCAGGAAGGCTCCGCCGCTGCCGAAAGCCTTGCCGAAGGTGCCGCTGAGCATCGTCACTCTTCGTTCTCCAAAGCCCAGGCCACGGCCTTCTTCGCCAAGTACACCGAGGGCATGGGCCTCATCCAGGAGCAGGCTTGCTCCATGGCGCTCGCAGATTGTTGCCAGCTCATGCACCCGTGGACTTGTGCCTTCCATGCTGAACAGGCTTTCCGTGATCACCAGCAGGCGCGCGTCTGGATGCTCGCTGCGACAGTGCAGCAGCAGACGCTCCAGCGATTCAAGATCGTTGTGGACAAAACGCCGGAGTCGGGCACCGCTGGCCTGCACGCCCACCAGCAGTGAGTGATGAATCAGCCGGTCCGCCACAACGGTGGTATGCCGGTTCGCCAGGGCTTTGACAGCCGCAAGATTGGCTTGAAACCCGCTTGGAAACAGCAAGACTTTCTCGCGTCCGAGCCATTGCGCAAGCTCTGACTCCAATTGGTCATGTACAGGGCGGCTGCCGCTCACCAGCCTTGAGCCGCCAGCTCCCACGCCGCTGCATCGCAATTGCGCCTCGGCCGCGGCGATCAGGGAAGGATGCCGGCAGAGGCTCAGATAATCGTTGCTCGCCAGATCAAGCAGCTCCGGGCCATAGTCCGAATCAGTGCTGACGGCCTGCACAAGCTCCTGCTTCCTGGCAGGCGACCAGGTGCGCAGCTGACGGCGACGGGCCGGAGGAGTGCTCATGCGTGCAGTCTCGGTCCACGCCGATCGCATTGGGGATGCACTGCCCATTTGGCGGCGTCCCTAGGATTAATTGATGGCGGATCAAGACACCCAGGCTTCAGAGCCCGTACAGGTGGGGGCGCCGGATCCGTCGCAGTTGTTTCCTTTTCCGCTGGATGACTTTCAGCTGGAGGCGATCGACGCTCTGAACCAGGGCCATTCTGTGGTGGTCAGTGCGCCCACAGGATCTGGAAAAACCCTGATCGGTGAGTACGCCATTCATCGCGCCCTGGCCCATGGTCAGAAAGTTTTTTACACCACACCGCTGAAAGCTCTTTCCAACCAGAAGCTGCGGGATTTTCGAGAGCAATTCGGTGCGGAGAACGTGGGTCTGATGACCGGTGATCTCAGCGTGAACAGGGATGCCTCAATTGTGGTGATGACCACGGAGATCTTCCGGAACATGCTCTATGCCGAGGCGGATGAGCACGACGATCCCCTTGCCGACGTGGAGGCCGTGGTGCTGGATGAGTGCCACTACATGAATGACTCTCAGCGCGGCACCGTTTGGGAGGAATCAATCATTCACTCACCGCCGCCAGTCCAGCTCGTGGCGCTCTCGGCCACGGTTGCCAATGCCGGGCAGCTCACTGATTGGATTGAAAAGGTGCACGGTCCCACCACGCTTGTGCTGAGTGACTTTCGGCCTGTGCCATTGCATTTCGGTTTCTGCAGTGCCAAGGGGCTGCACCCGTTGCTCAATGAGCAGGGCACTGGTCTTCATCCCAACTGCAAGGTCTGGCGAGCGCCCAAGGGGCACAAGCGCAAGGGCCGCTCACCCAGGCCTCCTCAGCCCGAACCGCCACCGATCAGCTTTGTGGTGGCCCAGATGGCCGAGCGCGACATGTTGCCCGCCATCTACTTCATCTTCAGTCGACGTGGCTGCGATAAGGCCGTTCGCGACCTTGGAGTGCAGTGCCTGGTGACCGAGGCGGAGCAGGTCCGAATCCGTGAGCGTCTCAAGGCCTATTCATCCGCTAACCCTGAAGCTGTACGCGATGGCATTCACGCTGATGCCCTGCTGCGTGGCATTGCTGCGCATCATGCAGGAGTCCTCCCTGCGTGGAAGGAGCTGATTGAGGAGTTGTTCCAGCAGGGTCTGGTGAAGGTGGTGTTTGCCACAGAAACACTGGCGGCGGGCATCAACATGCCCGCGCGCACCACAGTGATTGCGTCACTGTCCAAACGCACAGAGCGTGGCCATCGTCCATTGATGGCCAGTGAGTTTCTGCAGATGGCTGGTCGAGCAGGACGGCGTGGACTCGACTCTCAGGGGTATGTGGTCACGGTGCAGAGCCGTTTCGAAGGAGTTCGCGAAGCGGGTCAGCTGGCAACGAGCCCTCCAGATCCGCTGGTGAGCCAGTTCACTCCCAGCTATGGGATGGTTCTCAACCTGCTGCAGCGTCATGATCTGGCCAAGGCGCGCGAGCTGGTTGAACGCAGCTTCGGCCGCTATCTGGCCAGCCTTGACCTGGTGGAAGAGGAGGAGATTCTTGAGCAGTTGCGTCTACAGCTCGGGCAGTTACAGGGGTCGGCCGGTGACGTGCCGTGGGAAGACTTTGAGGACTACGAAAAACGGCGAGGGCGCCTGCGCGAAGAGCGGCGACTGATGCGCATTCTTCAGCAACAGGCCGAGGAAACCCTGGCGCATGAGCTCACCCTGGCGCTGCAGTTTGCGAGCGTCGGAACGCTGGTCAGCCTGAAGGCCCCGCAACTGCGTGGTGGCGTCACACCGGCGGTGATCGTGGAGAAGTGCGAGGGCCCGGGACAGTTTCCGCTGCTGCTCTGCCTCACCATCGACAACGTCTGGCTGATGTTGCCCTGTCAGGCGGTGGTGAGCCTGCATGCGGAGCTGAGCTGCCTGCAGGTGGATGGAGTTCGAACGCCTGAACTCGCTCGTTCCGGTGAGCTCCGCCATGGGGATCAGAGCAGCGGGGGTTTGGCTCTGGCGGTGGGGCACATGGCTCAGCGCCATGACATGACGACCCCTCAGTACGACCTGGCAGGAGAAGTGCTCTCCCAGGCGCAGACGGTGCAGAGGCTCGAGGCTGATCTGGAAGCCCACCCCGCCCATCGCTGGGGAGATCGCAAGCAGCTCAAGAAGCACCGCCGGCGCATGGAGGACTTGGAGCTGGAGATCGCTGAGCGGCAGCAACTGCTTCACCACCGCGCCAACCGCCACTGGGAGACCTTTCTGGCTCTGATGGAGATCCTTCAGCACTTCGCAGCCCTTGATGAGCTCGAACCCACGGAGATCGGTCGCACGGTGGCGGCTCTCCGTGGCGACAACGAACTCTGGCTGGGTCTGGCCCTGATGAGCGGTCACCTTGATGATCTTCCGCCTTCAGAACTGGCCGCCGTTTTTGAAGCGATCAGCACTGAGGTGAACCGTCCGGACCTCTGGAGCGGCTTCCCGGCGCCACCCCGTGCCGAGGAGGCACTGCACGACCTCTCCGGTCTGCGTCGTGAGTTGCTGCGGGCGCAGGAACGTCATCAGGTTGTTGTGCCGGCCTGGTGGGAGCCCGAGCTGATGGGACTGGTGGAGGCATGGGCCAGCGGCACGGCCTGGAATGACCTGATTGCCAACACCTCTCTGGATGAAGGTGATGTGGTGCGGATCATGCGCCGCACTGTGGATCTGCTGGCACAGGTTCCCTACTGCGAAGCGATCAGTGAGCAGCTGCGCAGCCATGCCCGTCAGGCCCTCAAGGCGATCAACCGTTTTCCAGTTGCCGAAGCTGATGATCTGCAGAAGGCCGCTGCAGCGGAGTCAGAGGGTCTCAATCCCGCTACGGAACGGGTCGCCTGATGGCGCTCTCTTCAGCCCTGCTGACGTGCCATGTCAGCGGGATCGACGATGCGGTCGAAGTCCTCAGCGCTGACATAGCCAAGGTCCAGCGCAGCATTGCGCAGGCTCAGGCCCTGCTCATGGGCGTATCTCGCAATGGCACTGGCCTTGTCGTACCCGATCATCGGAGCCAGAGGTGTCACCAGCATCAGCGACTGCTCAACATCACGCTGAATCCTGGCCCTGTTCGGTTCGATTCCCTCGACCATGGCCACCCGGAAGCAGCGGCAGGCATCCGTGAGCAAGGTGATCGAGCGGAGCAGATTGAAGCCGATCAGCGGTTTGTAGACATTCATCTGTAGGTGGCCGCCGGCGCCGGCCATCGCCACTGCAGCATCCAGGCCGATCACCTGAGTGCAGACCATGGCCATCGCTTCGCACTGGGTTGGGTTCACTTTGCCCGGCATGATTGAGCTTCCTGGTTCGTTCTCCGGCAGGTGCAGCTCTGCGAGTCCTGCGCGTGGGCCACAGGCCAGCAGGCGGATGTCATTGGCAATCTTCAGCAGGCTTCCGGCAAGCAGGCGAAGCTGTGCCATCGCATGGACCAGCCCGTCATGGCTTGCCATCACAGCGAATTTGTTGGCGGCTGAGCTGAAAGCGAGTCCTGTGAGCTGCGCCAGCTCCTGCGCAGCCTGTTCTGCGAAACCGTCGGGGGCATTCAGACCGGTTCCCACCGCAGTGCCGCCGAGTGGCAGTGGATAAACCTCCGAAAGACTGGATGCAATGCGAGTGCGGGCGGCCGCGATCTGGTCGCGCCACGCTGAGGCCTCCTGTCCAAGGGTGAGCGGAACCGCATCTTGCAGATGGGTGCGGCCGATCTTGACAAGGTCCTGCCAGAGCTCGGTTTTGGCGGCAAAACCAGCGATCAATCGATCCAGTTCAGGAAGCAGTCGACGTTCGACACCTTCCACGGCTGCCACATGAATCGCCGCTGGGAAGGCGTCATTCGTGGACTGGGAACAATTGACATGGTCATTGGGGTGGACGGGCCTGTGGCTGCCGAGCGGTTCACCCGCCGCCTGAGCTGCCAGGTTGCTGATCACCTCATTGACGTTCATGTTGGTCTGGGTGCCGCTGCCGGTTTGCCAGACGCGCAGGGGAAATTGATCATCGTGCTGACCAGCTGCAACCGCTGAGGCAGCCGTCGCGATGGCTGAACATTCGCTCTCACTGATGACGCCAAGGCGAGCATTCACGCTTGCCGCTGCCTGTTTGATGCGGGCGAGAGCATGAATAAGCTCCGCCGGCAGGAGGTCGTCAGCGATGTCGAAGTTCCTCAGAGACCGCTGTGTTTGCGCACCCCAGAGTGCCTTTGCAGGGACTTCCACAGCCCCCATGCTGTCGTGTTCGATCCTGGTCGCGTCTGACATCGCAGGGCAAGTGAATGCGTTAGGGGCGTGGACCCGCTCCGGGCCTGAGCACGAGGGCAATGATCAGCAGCATGCCGCTGACGCTCACGACCACGTAAATCCAGTCTGCATAGGGGGTCCAGAACATGGTTAAGACCAGATCTCAAAGTCCCAGACGGTCCCAGATCACCCCCAGGTTCGCCTGGTGCAGATCGGTGCTGAAGCAATCGTCCAGTTGCTGCGGGCCGAGCTTGGCGGTGACTTCGGGGTCCGCTGCAAGATTGCTGCGGAAATCCCCTCCGTCGTTGTTCCAGGCGCTGTGAGCATTGCGCTGCACCACTCGATAGGCGTCTTCCCTGCTCATGCCTGCATCCACCAGCCCGAGCAGCACGCGCTGGCTGAACACCACGCCCCCATACACGTTCATGTTGCGTAGCATGTTCCACGGGTACACCCCCAGACCTGCCAGCACGGCTGTCATCTCTCGCAGCATGAAATGCAGCGTCACCGAGCAGTCCGGGAGCATCATCCGTTCGGTTGAGCTGTGGCTGATATCTCGCTCGTGCCAGAGAGCCACATTCTCCAGGGCAGCCACGACGTAGCTACGCAGCACTCTGGCCAGACCGCTGATGCGTTCACTGCGGATCGGGTTGCGTTTGTGGGGCATGGCTGAGCTGCCTTTCTGCCCCTTGGCAAAGCTCTCTTCCACCTCGAGAACGTCCGTCCGCTGCAGGTTGCGGATTTCAGTGGCGAAGCGGTCCAGTGAGGCCCCGACCAGTGCCAGGGTCTGGACATAATCAGCATGCCGATCGCGAGAGATCACCTGGGTGCTTGCGGTGTCGGCAGTCAGGCCCAGTCGGTCGCAGGTGAGACGTTCCACCTCCGGATCGGTGTTGGCGTAGGTGCCCATGGCCCCGCTCACCTGGCCCACGGCCACATCGCGCTCCAGCCGTTCGAGTCGCTCGGCGTTGCGGCGGGTCTCCGCCAGCCAGCCTGCCAACTTGAATCCAAACGTGATCGGTTCACCATGAATGGCATGGGAGCGACCGATCATCACGGTGGACTTGTGCTCTGCCGCCAGTTTGGTTATGGCGTCGTCGAGAGCGCGCAGCTCTTTCCTCAGCAGAATGACAGAGGCCTTGAGCTGCAGGGCCAGACCTGTGTCCAGCACATCACTGCTGGTCATTCCCACGTGGATATAGCGACCCGCGTCTCCGACGTGTTCGTTGACGTTGGTGAGAAAAGCGATCACGTCGTGACGCACTTCGGCTTCGATCTCAAGGATCCGCGCTGGCTCAAAAGCCGCCTTGCTGCGGATGTCCTCCATCGCCTCATCGGGAACGCGTCCCAGGCTGCAGTTGGCCTCGCAGGCCGCCACTTCAACATCAAGCCAGCTCTGATACTTGGCCTGGTCGGTCCAGATCGCGCCCATCTCGGGCAGGGTGTAGCGCTCGATCAAGGGATCGCAGACAAATGGTCAATCCTCGACCATACGGTGACGCAGGTTCGTCTCCAGTCGTTCAGGCAGAACGCAGACGACGATGTTCCACTTCCCATTGCACGTGTTGTCCCCACGCCTGTTGTCGAACCGTGCAGAGTCCACCTCGACATTCGATCACCTGGAAGGGGGGCAGATCGCTGGGGTGGTTCTCGATGGTGACGAAAGTGCCGGGATGCAGGAGTTCGACCACGTTTCGAGGTGTTGGTCGGTGACGTGGCTGCTGCTTGGCGGACATGACCGTATTGCGGCTCGGATCGATCCTCAAGGAGTTGTCTGGGTTCCGGGGAGAACCACGCAGGTTTGTTCGGATTTCGCCTCTGCTTTTATGAAGAAATGGCTCGTAAACGCCGGCTGGATCTTCATCTGCTCACTTTGGGCCTGGCCTCATCACGCCAGCAGGCCCAGCGATTGATTCGTGCCGGCAAGGTGCGTGATGTCCATGGACAGCGTCTTGAGAAGCCTGGACAGGAAGTGGCGGAAGAGGCACTGATTCAGGTGGAGCAACCGCCGCGATTTGTTTCCAGGGGTGGAGAAAAGCTTCTGGGTGCTTTGAATGCCTTTCCCGTTGAGGTGAACGGACGTGTCTGCCTCGACGGTGGAATCTCCACCGGTGGTTTCACCGATTGCCTGCTTCAGCACGGCGCCAGCTGCGTCTATGGCATTGATGTCGGCTACGGCCAGACCGCCTGGAGCCTGCGCACCGATGAGCGGGTGGTGTTGCGAGAACGCACCAACCTGAGGCGTCTGACAGCCGAGCAGTTGTATGGGAAAGACGATCAGCGCCCGACACTGGCCGTGGCGGATGTGTCTTTCATTTCCCTCTCACTGGTGCTTCCATCCCTGCGTGGTCTGATGAGCGTGGAAGCCGCTCAAGCCAATGAGTGCGAGGCCATCGTGTTGGTGAAACCGCAGTTCGAGGTTGGACGGCAGAGAGTTGGAAAGGGTGGTGTGGTGCGTGACCCAGCTGCCCATATTGATGCCATTAATGCCGTGATCCAAGCGGCACAGCCGCTGGGCTGGAAGCCAACAGGGCTGGTGGCTTCTCCACTCACCGGTCCAGCCGGTAACCATGAATATCTGCTTTGGTTGACCTCTCGTTTCAACCAAGAGGTCCCCGAAACTCTGGTCGAGAAAGTCGTCTCAGCAACCTTGAGCGAGTGAAGAGAGGAAAACGGTTTTCTAAAGAGCTGATCCGTCGCGATCGCCCGTACGGATCCGAACCACGGTGTCAACCGGTGAGATGAAGATCTTGCCGTCACCGATTTCTCCGGTCTTCGCGGCTTCTGCAATGGCATTGACCACGGTTTCAACACGACCATCGTCGATGACCACTTCGATTTTGAGTTTCTGCAGGAATTCCACGGTGAATTCCGAGCCGCGGTAACGCTCAACCTGACCTTTCTGTCGCCCGAAACCGCGTACCTCGCTCACGGTCATCCCGACGATTCCCGCGTTCACCAAGGCCAGCTTGACGTCTTCAAGCTTGAAGGGGCGGATGATCGCTTCGACTTTTTTCATTGCTGGTATCCGGCTTTGGGAAAGCTAAGAGCTCAGGCGTGTTGTGTCGGGGAGAGGGATGGAAGAGGACTCACGTTCAGGCCGGCTTCGGAGGCGTCAAACATCAGTGTTTCCGCGTCTGACCGACTCACGATCACGTGACCTTCGGCGAGGAGCTCCCAGTGCTCGGATTCGAAATGCGTCTGAAGCCAGAGGATTCCATGAACGCTGGCCGCGACCAACCGGAAGGAAGGGCCTTCAGCGAGCAAGCGGAGATCCATGAAAAGGGTTCACACGTCAACCCCATTACGACCCGCCGATCTTTTCGCGGATGTACGCGTTGATACCGAATCAGGAGTTGACCGGCTTTCTGGCCTGTTCTCGGCGGTGCTGATAAACGCTGCCGCGGTAGTGGAGTTCCACAGTTGATTCAGTCGCCACGGAGTGGCTCAGAGGAGCGTCATAGTGCTGACCGCGATAGGTGTGGTCAACCTTGACCGGGCTCAGGCGCTCATGCTGCGCCGGGTCGTAGGGGATGCCGCGATAGGTGCGTTGTGTGGTGGTCATTGGCGTGGCCTCGAAGAGGATGGTGAGTGCTCCGATCGTTGATCGGGACCGCTTCGTGGTAAGGAGCGTTGCTTCGCCACGCGGGTGACTACTTCCGGCTGAAGAGGCCTGTGAAAGCAGGCCCGAGCCCAACGGTTTGTCCTTCAATGCATTACTACCGCAAAAATGTTGTTCATGGTGAACAGTTTGAGGTGAATCAAGGGCTGAAACCGTTGTCTCTCAAGTCTTGTCCTGAGCTCGCGGCAGTCGTGTCGGGTTTTAAGGTCTTTACAAACCGTTGTGTCGCTTTTCGACCATGAGTGCATCTTCCGCAGAGGTCACCCGCACTCCCCTCTACGGGGAGAGGGCCATTGCCGATGCCGAGTTGATCTGTTTTGACAACCCTCGCCAGGGCCGCACCTATGAGGTCTCGATAGAGCTCCCGGAATTCACCTGCCTCTGTCCCTTCTCCGGTTATCCCGATTTCGCTGTGCTGCGACTTCTCTATCAACCGGGGCCTCGGGTTGTTGAGCTGAAGGCCATCAAGCTCTACGTGAACAGTTTCAGGAATCGCACGATCTCCCATGAAGAGGTTGCCAACCGCATCCTTGATGATCTGGTCGAGGCCTGTGATCCGGTCTGGATGCAGTTGGAGGCTGATTTCTATCCCCGAGGAAACGTGCACACCGTTGTGCGCGTCAGCCATGGAGAGCGTCAACCCTGTTGATCAGCTGGGGGAGTTCCGAGGCAAAGCCCGCAAGGTTTCGGTTGCAAAGACCGCCAATGTGCAGTTTGGCCTGCTGGATTTCAGCAACAGCCCAGATCTGACGCGTGGCCACCATGCTCAATCCACCCCCCAACAGGGTGATCGCGAAGCCTGCATAAACCAGTGGCACCCCGGGGTCACGTTTGAGCAACAATCCGCTGGCCGGCATGATCTCGACCACTCTCAGCGGCAGTCCCTGAACCTCAGCACCCTCTCCTCCAGGCCTGAGATTGGTGATCAGACCTCCGTCTGAATCAAACACCTGCACAGGGCCCTGTTCACTTCCGGTGCTGAGGAACACCGGTTCACTTCCGTCAGGACGGGTGGGAAGCACCAGTCCCCAGATCTGATCCCCGAGCTCGGGGAAGGTGCTCAGTGGCAGTTGCAGCAGGGGGCTGCGGCCAATCTGCACGGTGATCGTCGCCAGCGACCAGTCCGCCTGATACACAGTGATGCCCTGATAGCGCAAGGGATGGTTGACGCTGATCCTGCGTTGCTCTTCAGGGTTGCCCTGGGGGCTGAGCAGCAGGGTGGAACTGAACTGTTCCGGTCGACCGGCTGGATCCCTTTCAATCGTGAAATCCTGCAAGGTGAGGCTGAGCCTGTTTTCGCCGGCTGGACTGAGCAGATCAAGTGAGCGTCCAGGAGCGAGGAATCGCTCCAGCCGCTGGCCTGCCAGGGCACCCCAGGCAGCTCCGATCAGAAGCATCACCAGACCTGTGTGAACCAGCAGAGGCCCAACCCTGCCGACAACGCCCCGTCGGGCGGCGAGTCGACCGCTCTGTTGTTTGACGTTCCAGCCCTGCCCTCTGAGCTCCGAGGCCAGGTCATTCAGTGCGGTGCTGCTGTCATTGCAGGCGACGGTCTCTGCCAAGGCCAGTTTGCTCAGCTGGCGTGGGCGGGAATAATCGGTCCAGCGCAGAGCAGCCTTCAGCGTCGGCCACTGACGTCTCCAGCTGCACAAGGTGAGTGCCAGCCCGAGCAGTGCCAACAGCGAGAGAAACCAGATGCTTGAGTAAACGTGATTGAGCTGCATCTGCAGCATCAGGTTTCCGTTGATCAATCCCAGCCATGGGTCGGCATTGAAGCGTTCCAGGTAAAGCTCAGGCGCTTCCTGCTGAGGGATGATTGTGCCGACGGCACTGGCCAGTGCAATCATCAGCAGCAGCAGAATGGCTAGGCGCAAGCTGGAGAGCAGTGCCAGCAATCGTTTCAACGCACGCATGCTCAGACCAGCCTCGTCAGCAGGGTGAGCGTGCCGATCGTGAGCAGAACGACACCGCTGATGCTGGGGATCCAGCGGCTGATCGAGCGCATCGCCATCAGTTTGGGAAGGGATGCCGCCATGCTTCCGGCAAGCAGCAACGGCAGCACCTGGCCGATTCCGAAGCTGCTGAGATAGATCAGCCCTGTGATTGCATTGCCACTGCTGGCGATCCAGCCCAGCAGAACTGCCAAAACAGGTGTGGTGCAGGGTGAAGCTGCAAGGCCAAACGCCAGACCAGCCGCAATCGGCGCCAGCGGTGCAGGCACCTTGCGACTCCATGCATTGGGATCCGGGCCTGCCGGTAGGGGCAGTCGTACAACTCCAAGCAGGTTGAGCCCCATCACCACGGCCAGCAAAGCCACCAGGGTGGGAATCAGTCCCGGTACCTGGCCGTAAATGCCCCCCAGCAATCCGCTCAGGCTGCCCAGCATCACCAGAGCTCCAACGATGCCTCCGCAGAAGGCAAGGCTGCGTTGCCAAGCAGGTTGTTCGCTTTCAAATCCGGCGAGGTAGGCCAGCGTCACCGGTAGCAGCGATAGTGAGCACGGTCCCAGACTGGTGAGGGCTCCCACGACCAGTACGGCCCCAAGGCTGAGCGGGCCAGGCTGCTGAAGTGCATGGTTCAGCAGGTCTTCACCACTTCGGGCCAGATCGGACAGTGCCAGGTCGAGGAGGGCGATGGTGAAGCCGGTTCAGAAAAACTCGGAGTTCAGCCTATCGATCAGGACGTGGACGGCGTCGATCAGACACCAGTCGTTGAGCTTGACCGCGCCCACCGATCAATCCTGTGGATTCGAGAGAGCAGCGGATCAGAAGTCCCACGATCATCAGACTCGAGAGCAGTGAGTTGCCTCCGTAGCTCACCAGCGGCAGCGGCAGTCCGGTTGTTGGCATGGCTCCGGATGCCACGGCCACGTTCATCACCGATTGGCCCACGAGCAGTGCTGCGCAACCAATGGCAACAAGCCTGGCCTGATTGCTTCGGCATCGGAGAGCAACGCGTAGTCCCAGATAGCCGATCAACATCAGGAACAGAAGCAGCAGCAAGGACCCCACCAGTCCAAATTCTTCGGCGTAGACCGCGAAGATGAAGTCGGTGCTCTGAATCGGCAAATATTGCAGTTTCTGGGTGGAGAGACCGAATCCCTGGCCGAAAACCCCGCCCGAGCCGATCGCCAGCAGGCTTTGGATCAGTTGATATCCATCACCCTGCGGATCCTTCCAGGGATTCAGAAAGGAAATCACGCGCAGACGCTGGTATTCGTTGATCAGGATGCTTGCGGTGCCAAGAAGCGCTCCTCCGATCGCTGTCCCGAACAGCTGAAAGAGCGGCAGTCCTGCTGAAAAGGCCATCAGCCAGATCAGCAGGCCGGTTAAAGCAGCGGTGCTCAGGTTGGGCTGCTTGAGAATCAGCAGCACCAGAATCCCGAAACTGCTCAGCCACAGAAGCTTTTGATCCAGCCCGTTCCGTTTCCAATGCGCGAAGAGGTTTGCCGCTTGCAGCACCACAAACGGTTTCACGAGTTCGGAAGGCTGAATCTGAATCGGTCCGATCACCAGCCAGCGGCTGGCTCCATTCACGGTGGTTCCCATCACCAGGGTCGCTGCGATCAAGAGGCAGCCAATCCAGAGTGCGGGTCCGGCCAGTTTCAGCCAGCGCCGCAGATTGATCGATGCTGTGAATGACATCAGGCTCCAGCTGGCTGCCATCCACACCAATTGTCTTTTGACGTAATAAGCCCCCTCACCTTGTTCACGCGCAGCGACCCACCAGCTGGCAGAAGCGAGCACCAGCAGGCCTGCCAGGCTCCAGATCGCTGTGAGTGTGAGCAGCAGACGTGCTTCCGCAGGCCAGAGTGACCATTCGAGCGGCAGATAACGCTCCCATAGAGGCTTGGATTCAGCGGCAGCCTTTTGTCGTTCCCGCAGGGTGCCCTGACGTGAGGATCGACTCCTTCTGGAGATCACGGTGGGGCTGCTCAAAACGATCGTAGGTGTTGCATGTATTGAGCCGTCCTTGAGACGGTTTGCCAAGGGAGCTCAACAAAAAACCCGACCAGAGGCCGGGTTTCAACACACATTTGAATTCGAATCAGTTACCAACGTTGACCTGTTGACCGCCGGTGCAGAGCTCCACCTTGATAATGCGTCCACCCTGTTTCTGAATCCGCTGTTGTTCAGCGAACCAGCTGTCGTAGGGAACCCACTTGGTGAAGAAGGTGTTCTGCAATTCGCGCTGCGTCCGAACCTTCTCAGGGCTGGGGATGCAAGCGGTGACTTTGAACAACCGCATGGGGCTCAGTTGCCGAGACCGGAACAGATGTAGTCGAAGTACACACCCATTTCCTTGCCTGCATCGGGTCCGACCAGGGAGGCGGTGACTTCCTTCATCGCCTGAATGGCCTGGACCGTTGCTCCGATAGGTACTCCCAGGGAGTTGTAGGTCTCTTTGAGACCGTTCAGAACACGTTCGTCGAGAATGGAGGTGTCGCCGGCGAGCATGGCGTAGGTGGAATACCGCAGGTAGTAGTCCAGGTCACGGATGCAGGCTGCGTAGCGACGGGTGGTGTACATGTTGCCGCCAGGACGGGTGATGTCCGAGTACAGCAGCGCCTTGGCCACGGCGTCGCGGATGATGGCGGAAGCATTCGCACTGATGGTTGCGGCAGCCTTCACGCGCAGTTCACCACTGGCGAAGTAGCTCTCGAGGTTGCTCATGGATGCCGTATCCAGGTAGAGACCTTGGACGTCGGACTTGTTGATGACGTTGGTGATCGCGTCTTGCATGGACTCAGGAGTGACGTGAAGGGGCGTTGGTTCCGGTGATCAGGCGAGAGAGCCCACCACGTAGTCGAAGTAGAAGCCGGCTTCCTCGGCATCAGCACCACTAAGGATGCCCATTGCCACGGTTTTCATCTCACGAACGGCTTCTGCCATGGCCTCGAGGGGGGTGCCGAGGGATCGGTAGAGCTCACGGGCTCCGATTACGCCGATCTCCTCGATCGGGGTCACGTCACCAGCGACGACGCCGTAGGTCACGAGGCGGAGGTAGTAATCCATGTCCCGCAGGCAGGTTGCGGTCATGGCTTCTCCGTAGGCATTGCCGCCAGGAGAGATGACATCAGGACGCTTCTGAAAGAGCTGTCCGCCTGCAGTCTTGACGATGCGCTCACGGCTCTCGCTGAGAACCTGAGCGACTCGCAGGCGACGTTGGCCTCCGCTGACGAACGCCTTGATCTGGTCCAGTTCTCCTGGACTCAGATAGCGGGCTTCGGCGTCCGCGTTGATGATCGAGTTGGAGACGATGCTCATGCAGTTCTACCTCGAAGCAAGCAGCCACCCGTAGGAGGCCGATATCCGGTGAGTGGTGTGGTGATCTCGATTGAGATCGTGAAGCAGCTTAAGGGCCGCAGTGCCTCGGATCACGGAGATCCGAGTCGGAAGGCCATCAGATGTTGTATCTGTTGATCTTCCGTTGTGGAATTCGCGCTCCTCGCAGGGCCAGGTGCGTATGAACCCCCTTAATTCTCAGGCAGCGTCCTGAAGAGTCTGTGTCCCGGTAACAGATCTTCATTGCCAGTGTGGGCCGCTCTATTTGAACTTCTCGCTGTTTTTTTGAAGTTCTTTTTTATAAACAGTCAGCAAAAAGTCGGAGGTCTTGATAACTCCGTCTCAAACGTTGATTGATGTTATTTTGCGGCAAAACTCTCTTCCTGAACGGCGTGTTCAGAGAGCTTCATCAGGTCGGGGGGTCAAACCAGCGTTGCCGCCGTACAGGCTTGCTGTTCGAGTGATGGTTGACTGGGGAACACCACTGCGTGAGCTCAGCGTGCTCAGCCCTGGTACATCCGAAGGTTCGGAGCCGATCTCGGCGCGGAGTTCCAGCAGATTGCGCACAGCCGTGGGTTGACCGGAGGCTGCTCTGACCTGCAGGAAACGGCTGGTCTCCGAAGGAGTTGAGGCTCTGCCGAGAAGAGCGATGCTCGCTGCAGTGGCAGCACGAAGTGGTGCCATCCGTGAGAGTCGATCCTGGAAAGGCTCGCTGAGTGCAACTGATTCGACGAAGCCATCGAGGTCAATTTGTCCATCTCTCAGCAGTGACTCCGCCGTGGTGAGGCGTTCTGTCTCGAGGGGGACGCGGTTGAGCAGTTGTCGGTAGGTCGCATCAAGGATCTCCCGCAGTTCGGATTCGTTGGAGACGCGTGCCAAAGAGGCCTGGGTGGGAAGCCCCTCGCGTCGCTTGTAACCACCGGCATCGCCGAGAGGAAGTGCCGCCTGAAGTCCAGTTTGTCCACGGTTGGACTGGGATGTTTTGGACCACTGGTTGAGTGTTGCTGCGGAACGCGATGAGCGCTGAAGCATGAAAGCGGCCAGCTGTTCCGGGGGAGTAAAGCCCTTGATGTCGGTTGTCCACTTTCCACCGGAGATCCTGCTGCGACTCTGGTCAACAAGATTTCTCTTGGTGATGTCACCGGTCGTTCGCAATGCTTCGCGGCGGATTGCTTCTGGCCGTGGAGCCATCGACACGTTGACTCTGGCTCCGATTGAGGGATCCAGGGATCTGCGTAATCCAGGAGCTCGTCGAGTGGTCAGGTCCTTTGGAGTGATGAAGCGTTCATAGGGCACGGTGTCTTCACCGAAGCAGTCGCTGTAGTCCTTGCTGTCGATCAGTGCATCGACCAAACCGTAAAAACCATGGCGAGCTGCCGTGTCGAAGAGAGCGTCGATTTCCCAGCGACCAAAGGTGGGCCTGCCAAGCAGACGTCGGTGCATCACTTCGATGGACTTGGCGATGTAGAGGCCTTCCCAGTAGCGACGGCGGAAGGCATCCGAGCGTGCCACGCTGCGAATGAAGTCCCGCAGGCTGATGTCTCCGTTTTCGAGACGTGCTTCCTGGGATTTGAGCAGTTCTCCTTCGTAGCCGCTGTTGCCCAGCACCTGGATGTAAACGGCTTTGATCACCGCCTGGGTGGAGGATTCGGTGTTGCGAACGCTTGGCTGACCGCCGCGGCGTGGAACCGCCGCACCGCCGGTGGCGATCTGTTGGAGTCGAATCACTCGCGGTCCCACCTTGCGCGGACGACTGCCCCGGAACTGAGGACTGTCCATTTGTCCGGGTTGCGCCATGCCATTGCTCACCAGCAGGCGGCGGGTGTCATAGCTGAACGGTGCGGGACGCGTCGTCACAGAAGCGGTGTCCGAAGGGAAGATCGCTCCGTACTGATTGCCGACCGGATCATTGCCGCCGCCGTAAGCGTGCTGATCAGCGAGAGGTTGCCGGTAGGACGCATAGAGAGTCACGTATTGAGGTGCTCCCTCGAACGGCGCACTGAAGCGGAACAAACGACGGTTTGATCCCCAGCCTGCACTCTCTTGTGCCTCTTCACCCAGATCGCGCAGGTAAGGAACAGTTTCCTCACCGAAGGTCTGCGCATATTCACTGCCGTTGACGATCACATCAACCAGACCATTCAGGCCCTGCTCGCTGACGATCGAAAATGCTTTGCGGAATTCCTCGAGAGAACTGACGCCACGTCCGAGAAAATGACGGTAAGCCAGTTCCACAACCCGACTGTTCACGAAGGGTCCGTAGAACTGATTCCGGTACTCCTTGCTTCGTCCAAGGGCGCGGATGAATTCGCGCATGGAAATCTTGCCCTGCACCAGCTGGCTTGCTTCCGAACGGCAGGGGTTCTGGGAATAGCCCTTGGCGATGTCGCGCTCAAAGACCTGTCGATAAGCGGCTCGGATGACTTCAGCTTTCTCTGCTCCGGACAGGCCAGGGCGCATTTCAAAACGCTGTGCTGTTTCTGATGCCAGGGCATAGATCGCTGGAAGCTGAAGCCCCTGGCTGACGCGGCTGCCGAGCTTCTGTTTGGTGGAGGGCGTCGCAACGGCGAGCTCCTGCAGGAGCACGTTGAAGCAGTCGATGGTCAGACGGCGGGCTTCCGGTCGCTCCCGAAGCAGCTCCGCACAGGCTCCTCGCATCTCCTGAAGGGCCACGTTGGTGGCGGTCAGAGAACAGTTCTTGAGGAGGATGTCGCGCAGTCCGCGCGTGTTCACCGCAAGGATGCTGGGGTCACCGGCCACCAGTGCGTAGCCCACGTAGCGAAGAAACCAGCCCAGGTCGCGCACCGATTTGCGCATGAATGCTGGGCCGTACTTGGCCACGCTGATGGCGGTGAAGCCGGTGGGCAGGACGACTCGTACATCGGCATCACCGCCGGCGACATCGAACAGCCGCGTGAAGAAGTTGCCACGCTTGGTGATGCTGCTGTCGCCCGTGAAGGTGCGCACGGATTGTTCGAAAGCGGCCTGGTCAGCCGCAAGCGGGGCGGCATCGACAGCCTGGGCTTGGGACACCTCGCCTGTGCTGAGCGGCGCCTCGAGGAACGAAAGGGGAGTTCCTCCGACGAAAATCCTGTTCGCCGCGCGGGCAACGATCGCTTCCGCATTGCTGGCGATGATCTTTGACGCTTCCAGGCGGTCATTGCCGCTTCGGAAGAACGTGATAAGCGTGTCGAGTTCGCCCCCGTCCGGGAAACGGTCCTGTTGTTCCGCCTGACGAACGCTGGAAAGCGGCAGGGTGTCGAACAGCTGGGGGGAGACCCTTGGGCTGCCGCTGCTGGCGGTCACGGTCATGAACGGGAGCAAGCCGGATTCGGCCACGTTACGGCTCGTTCTGAGGGCTCCCGAACAGGCATGAACAAATGTTTGCAGGGGTGGGTCCTTCAGGCCTGTTCCCAATGCCCCCCCTGAAATGCTTCAGACCGAATAATGAGACCGGAAACCGACGCGCCGATGAACCCCAAGCCCTCGGATGCCGCCACCCCTGTGGTGAGTGACTTCTATGACCGGTTCCCATATCCGGGGGATCCTCTTCAGGACGGACCGCCTCCTGGCTACAACTGGCGCTGGTGCCATGAAAGCGTTCTGGCAGCCGTGCACGGCGCCTTGCCATCGCACGCTGACGAAGCGGCTTCTCTGCGCATTCTTGATGCGGGTTGTGGAACAGGTGTCAGCACCGATTACCTCTGTCATCTCAATCCCGGATCCCAGGTTCTGGCGGTGGATATCAGTGCAGGAGCCCTTGAGGTGGCCCGTGAGCGATTGAAGCGATCCGGTGCCGCAGATCAGGTGGATGGTTTACGCCAGGAGCAGCGCAGTCTTCTCGATCTGGAGGGCGAGGGACCCTTCGACTTCATCAATTCTGTGGGCGTTCTGCATCACCTGCGTGAGCCACTTGCGGGTCTGAAGGCCTTGGGTTCGCTGTTGTCGGACACGGGTTTGATCCATTTGTTCCTCTACGCCGATGGGGGACGTTGGGAGATTCATCGAACCCAAAGCGCGCTGTTGCGATTGGGTGCTGGCAGCGGTGCTGAAGGTCTGCGGCTTGGCCGTCAACTTTTTCAGGTTTTGCCTGAGGGCAATCGTCTGCGCCAGAACCATGAGCAACGCTGGCTGATCGATACCGCTGCCGACTCGAATTTCGCTGATATGTATCTCCATCCGCAGGAGACCAGCTACGACCTCGGTCGCTTGTTCAGCTTGATTAATGCCGCCGGACTGCAGTTCGCCGGCTTTTCGAATCCCTCCGTATGGGATCTGAACCGCTTGCTTTCAGGTGAACTGCTGGAGCGTGCAGCAATGCTTCCTGAGCTTGAACAATGGCTGCTCGTTGAAGACCTCGATCCCGAGATCAGTCACTTCGAGTTTTTTGTGGCGAAACGACCTGTCCATCCCAACCGCTGGGAGGACGATTCAGCCTTGCTCCAGGCGATTGGTCGACGACAGTCGTGTCTATGGGGATGGCCTTCCTCCAGCCTTCTGGGCCCGGATCTGGAGCCGATCGCTCTTTCAGAATCCGAGCTGGCACTGCTGCAAGCTGTTGAGCACCATCCAGAAACCCCTTTGGGTGACCTCAACCTCGGGCCTGAGACCGTCTCGGTTGCAAGAGGTCTCCTGTCGCGCCGGCTGCTGCTTCTGCAAGCTTGCAGAACCTGAGCCTGAGAAAACGCGTGATAGATTCCGCGCGCCTCCTCAGGCAATGTTTGCTGGCTAACGACCCCACCGAATCATCCGCGGCATCCGTTGCGATCGATTCTGGAATGGCCGACTACGCCAGACTTCAACAACGCCTGATGCTGGCCACTCTGGCGGTTTCACTGGTTGCGGTTCTCGTCGCACTGGTTGGTTTTGACGCCATGGTTGCCCGCAGCCTGTTGGTGGGTTCCTGCGCTGGTGTTCTCTACCTGCGCCTCCTCGCCCGCAGCGTGGCTCGGCTCGGCGGAGGTTCCCGTCAAGTGGGTCGTTTTCAGCTGGTTGTCCCTGTGCTGCTCGTTGTTGCAGCGGCCAAGTTCCCCCAGCTCGAGATCCTTCCTGCTTTCATCGGCTTCCTTCTCTATAAACCCGCCTTGATTCTTCAGACCGTCATTGACGGCTGAGCTCGCGCATCCCCTTCTGCATTCAATGGCTTTGCTGCCTTTCACACTGCCTTTCGCCGAACTGGAGGTTGGAAACCATCTGTATTGGCAGATCGGCAACCTCAATCTGCACGGCCAGGTTTTTCTGAGTTCCTGGATCCTGATCGGCGCACTTCTTGCTGTCGTCCTTGTTGGTACTCGCAAGCTGGATCGCGACCCCAGAGGCGTCCAGAACCTGCTCGAATTTCTCTGGGATTATCTGCGTGATCTCGCTCGTGACCAGATCGGAGAAAAATATTATCGAGAGTGGCTTCCTTTCATCGGAACCCTGTTCCTGTTCATTTTTGTGAGCAACTGGGGTGGTGCTCTGATCCCTTGGAAAGTATTTGAACTTCCTGAAGGCGAGCTGGGTGCCCCTACGGCAGACATCAACACCACAGTGGCGATGGCTCTGCTCGTTTCCCTTGCTTATTTCTATGCCGGTCTAAGCAAAAAAGGTCTGAGGTTTTTTGAGCTCTATGTAGAGCCAACTCCGATCATGCTTCCTTTCAAGATCATTGAAGAATTTACAAAACCTCTTTCACTGTCATTCCGTCTTTTCGGAAACATCCTGGCAGATGAACTTGCGGTTGGAGTTCTTGTTTATCTGGTTCCTTTGATCGTTCCTCTGCCTGTGATGTTGCTTGGACTTTTCACCAGTGCGATCCAGGCCTTGATCTTTGCAACACTTGCTGCCTTCTATATCGGTGAAGGTTTGCATGAACACCACTAGGCGACAAATGCTCGCCGTTAAGGCGATCTGCTAAACACTTGTGCGCGTAGGTCCGACGCTCATGACTCGGGCCCGCTCTCTTGCAACAGAGAGTGTCCCTGCGCAGGGGGAACCAATCCCCACTTCATTTGCTCAGCGCTACGGCGCACCCCCCCCCCAACGCTCTCAACATGGATTCCATCACTTCCGCAGCTTCCGTCGTTGCTGCTGGCCTGGCTGTTGGCCTGGCGGCTATCGGCCCTGGTATCGGTCAGGGCAGCGCTTCCCAAGGTGCTGTTGAAGGTATCGCCCGCCAGCCTGAAGCTGAAGGCAAGATCCGCGGCACCCTGCTGCTTTCGCTGGCATTCATGGAATCGCTGACGATCTACGGCCTGGTTGTGGCTCTGGTGCTTCTGTTCGCCAACCCCTTCGCCGGTTGATCCATCTTCAGGGAGCTCCCTCGTATGAAGGCAGCTCCCCGGTGTGATCACTCTTCTCTTCATCAGCTTTTCCTCAGCGCTCCTTTTTCATGACCTGGCTTCTGCTTGCTGAAGCAGCGGTGCCGGAGGGAGGTCTTTTTGACCTCGATGCCACCTTGCCTGTAATGGCTGTTCAGGTGGTTCTCCTGACCTTCCTGCTCAATTCCCTCTTCTTCCGTCCGGTCGGCAAGGTCGTGGAAGATCGTGAGGGTTACATCTCCACAAGCCTTGCTGATGCCAAGCAGAAGCTTGAGCAGGTCCAGCGTTTAGAGGCTGAACTCACTGAACAACTCCGCGGTGCTCGCCAGGCCGCTCAGGCCGCGATTCTCGAAGCTGAGCAGGAGGTCGACAATCTGTATCGCGAAGCCATCGCGACAACCGAAGCCGATGCCAATCGCACAAGGGAAAAAGCCCGCCGTGAGATTGAGACACAGCGAGAGCAGGCTCAGTCGCAGCTCATGAGCAAAGTCGATGAGTTCAGCGCAAAGATCATTCAACGTCTGCTGGCCGTTTCATGATGTCTCTTGTCACCTTGTTTGCAGCAGAGGGTGGTTTCGCAATCAACCTCAATCCCCTTGACACGAACCTGATCAATCTGGTCATTGTCATTGGGTTGCTGGTTTATTTCCTCAAGGGATTGCTGGGCGGCATCCTTGAGCGTCGCCGGGAGTCAATTCTCAAGGAATTGAACGATGCGGAAACCCGACTCAAAACTGCCACCACAGAGCTGAGTAAGGCGCAGGCCGATCTCGGTTCTGCCAAAGAAAAAGCTGAGAAGATCCGCGCCGATGGCAAAGCCAGGGCACAGGCCATCCGTGTGGATGGTGAGCAGCGCACCATCGAGGCAATGGCTGCCCTGAAGCAGGATGCTCTTGCCGATCTGAACGCCGAAGGTGCACGTCTCACAGAGCAGCTACGGCGCGAAGCTGCCCTGGCTGCCATCGACAAGGTGATGGCGGATCTGCCCGGACGTCTTGATGCTTCAGCTCAAGCCCGTCTGATCGACGCCTCCATCAACAATCTGGAGGACGCCTGATGCCTCTTCTCAACACCCTGGCCACCCCTTACGCCGAAGCGTTGCTGCAGGTGACCAACGCTCGCAATGAGTCAGAGGACGTGGCAGCCCAGTGCAAGGAGCTCATTGCTCTTTGGGACAGCAGCGAGTCACTGCGTGATGCCATGACCTCACCAGTGCTTGAGCCGATGGCCAAGAAGAAAGCCCTGGAGCAACTTCTGAGCCAGCAGATTCAGCCTTCCTTGTTGAATCTGCTCAAGGTTCTGGCCGATCGTTATCGCCTCACCGCTTTTGATGCCGTCCTGGGTCGGTATCTCGAGCTCTACCGCGAATCCCGCAAGATCTCGCTGGCGCATGTCCGCTCGGCTCAGGCACTGACTGACACTCAAAAGGCATCACTGACCGCCAAGATTGAGTCCATGGTCGGCAGCGGGTCCGTTGAGATTGACCTCACCATCGATCCGAGCCTGATTGGCGGCTTCGTCATCAATGTGGGATCTCAGGTCATCGACGCTAGTCTTTCCGGCCAAGTAAGGCGACTCGGTCTTTCGCTTGCTAAGGCGAGCTGATCGTTTTTTTCACCCTTCAGATTTTTCTTTTATTCCCCGTCAAAGGGTTTACCAGCCATGGTTTCCATCCGTCCCGACGAGATCAGCGCGATTCTCAAGCAGCAGATCGAGGACTACGACAAGTCTGTTTCTGTCAGCAACGTTGGTTCTGTCCTGCAGGTGGGTGATGGAATCGCCCGCGTTTACGGCCTTCAAGAGGTAATGGCCGGCGAACTCGTTGAGTTCGAAGATGGTACTGAAGGCATTGCCCTCAATCTTGAGGATGACAATGTCGGCGCCGTGCTGATGGGTGAAGGCCTCGGTATTCAGGAAGGCAGCACCGTCCGTGCAACCGGCAAGATCGCTTCGGTCCCGGTTGGTGACGCCCTCCTGGGTCGCGTCGTGAATTCCCTGGGCGTTCCCCTCGACGGCAAGGGTGATCTCGCCACAACTGAGACCCGTTTGATTGAGTCTCCCGCTCCGGGAATCATTCAGCGTAAGTCGGTGCATGAGCCCATGCAGACCGGAATCACCGCGATTGACGCGATGATTCCCATCGGCCGTGGCCAGCGTGAGCTGATCATTGGTGACCGTCAGACCGGTAAGTCTGCTATCGCCATCGACACCATTCTGAATCAGGCCGATCAGGACGTTGTTTGTGTGTATGTGGCCATTGGTCAGAAAGCGGCAAACGTCGCCCAGGTGACGGAGGTTCTGCGAGAGCGAGGCGCACTGGATTACACCGTGATCGTTGCTGCAAATGCCTCCGATCCCGCCGCTCTGCAATATCTCGCTCCCTACACGGGTGCTTCGATCGCTGAAGCCTTCATGTACAAGGGCAAGGCCACCCTGGTCATCTACGACGACCTGTCTAAGCAAGCCCAGGCTTACCGACAGATGTCACTGCTGCTGCGTCGTCCGCCCGGACGTGAGGCCTACCCCGGCGACGTGTTCTATTGCCACAGCCGTTTGCTCGAACGAGCTGCCAAGTTGTCTGATGCCATGGGCAAGGGCTCCATGACTGCTCTGCCGATTATCGAAACCCAGGCGGGTGATGTCTCCGCCTACATCCCTACCAACGTGATTTCGATCACCGATGGTCAGGTGTTCCTCAGTTCCGATCTGTTCAACTCGGGTCTGCGCCCTGCCATCAACGTGGGTATTTCAGTGAGCAGGGTTGGCGGTGCAGCCCAAACCAAGGCCATCAAGAAAATCGCCGGCACCCTGAAGCTGGAACTCGCTCAGTTCGACGAACTGGCTGCGTTCTCACAGTTCGCTTCCGATCTTGACGCGGCAACCCAGAAACAGCTCGGACGCGGCAAGCGTCTGCGTGAGCTACTCAAGCAGCCTCAGTTCAGTCCACTGATCCTGGCCGAGCAGGTCGCCATTGTTTACGCAGGGGTCAAGGGTCTGATTGATGATGTCCCCGAAGATCAGGTGGTTCAGTTCTCCCGGGAGCTCCGTGAGTACCTGAAGAGCAACAAGCCTGAGTTCATCAAGAAGGTTCAGGACGAAAAGGTGCTCAGCCCTGAGGCTGAAACCATGCTCAAGGAGGCCATCTCCGAAGTCACCTCCACCATGTTGGCTTCCGCCAACTGAGGCCCTGAGATATGGCAAATCTGAAGGAGATCCGAGATCGGATCAAATCTGTCAAGAACACCCGCAAGATCACCGAGGCCATGCGCCTCGTGGCTGCGGCCAAGGTTCGGCGTGCCCAGGAGCAGGTGTTGCGAAGTCGCCCCTTCGCGGATCGTCTCGCTCGACTGCTTGAAAACCTCCAGGCACGCATGCGTTTCGAGGATGCCGATGCTCCCTTGCTTGAGCAGCGCAACGTCGAGACCATCACCCTTGTGGCTGTCACCGGTGACCGTGGTCTCTGTGGTGGCTACAACGCCAACATCATCAAACGCACTGAGACGCGTTTCGCTGAGCTTCAGGGCAAGGGATACAAGGTCGATCTGGTTCTGATCGGTCGCAAAGCCATCAGCTATTTCACCAATCGGAGCTACCCGATCCAGGCCACCTTCACTGGTCTTGAGCAGGTTCCGACAGCGGATGAAGCAGGATCGATCGCCAACGAAGTGTTCGCGGAGTTTCTATCCGAGAGCACCGATCGTGTTGAGATCATCTACACCAAGTTCATCAACCTGGTGAGCTGCAACCCTGTTGTTCAGACTTTGCTTCCCCTTGATCCTCAAGGTATTGCTGAGGCTGATGACGAGATCTTCCGTCTCACGACAAAAGACGGCGAGCTGCGGGTTGAATCTGGTGCAGGGCCGGCCAATACTCAGCCTCAGCTGCCTTCGGACATTGTCTTTGAGCAGAGCCCTGACCAATTGCTCAATGCCCTTCTGCCCCTTTACCTGCAGAATCAGCTGCTGAGATCGCTCCAGGAGGCCGCGGCGTCTGAGCTGGCAAGCCGAATGATGGCGATGAACAATGCCAGCGACAACGCCAAGGCGCTCGCCAAGACACTCACCCTTGACTACAACAAGGCCCGTCAGGCGGCCATTACTCAGGAAATTCTTGAGGTTGTGGGTGGCGCCGCCGCAATGGTCTGATCCGCTTTCAAACTGATTGCCAATCTGTATGGGTTAGTCAGCCGGCCATGGGGCCGGCTTTTTTTGTGCGGTGCTGACGGTGTGTGGCTGGGGTGGATTCAGGCGGGCTCTACGCTGAGACGAGGCCATCGACGGGAGCATTCCAGGACAGATGAGCGACAACACTCCAGCGGTTTATGCCGTCACCATTGAGCTTGATGGCCAGCAGCATCATTTTCAGTGCCACGACAATCAGATCGTTTTGTCGGCTGCGGAAGAGGCCGGAGTGCCACTACCCAGCTCCTGCTGCGCAGGAGTTTGCACCACCTGTGCCGCACGCATCCAAGAGGGTGAGGTGCACCAGCCTGACGCGATGGGTGTCAAGGAGGATCTGCGCAAAAAGGGCTTCGCTCTCCTTTGTGTTTCCTTCCCACGTTCTGATCTCATCGCGGCTGCAGGTCAGGAGGATGCGCTTTATCAGGCTCAGTTCGGCCAGTACCAGAGCTGATGTTCTCATCAGGGTTTGTTGCTTTTCGTCCAGAGATGCGTTCAGGCTTCAGCGCTCAACAGCTCAATGAAGCTGTAGTAATCCATGTCACGCATCTCTGTCCCGATGCTCAGAAGGGATCGCAGCGCAGCTCCGCTGCCGGACTGGACGAAGTCCAGAGCCTGCGCCACATCTGCATCTCTGAATGAATTGGAGTTGAGGTTGCCTATGGCTTCAAATTCCTTGGCAAGATTGATCACGGCACTCTTGTATTTGTCCAGCTTGTTGACATCAGGAAGGTCATGCCCATTGATGTTTTGCCAAAGACCAGTCAGCGCTCGACCTATCGCTCGATTGAGGATTGCCTGGCTTTTGGCGACATCCTGAGCCTCGCGGAAGGAACTGCGAATGACTTGATGAGGCGCGGTGTGCGTCACCGCATTCAGCCCCTTCGCGTGCTCATTCATCATTGTGCCGCTGAGACCTTCATAGGCTGCATTCACGATTCCATCGATAATCTGATCTCGGCTCTGCTCAGAGTGTCCGTTGCGCTGGAGTGCCCAGTCGATGGTCGTGAGTGGTGAAATCACATTCGATTCCGCATCAGCCAGCAGCAAGCCTTCATAAGGCTGGCCGGTGAGGATATCTGTCCCGCCGTGAAACACCAAGGTTCCCTCTCCCGCAAAGGATGACTGCGCGTACTGCCCGTTTTCGTCAGTGATCACTGTGTCCAGTTCGGACCAATCATGAACCCGTTCTCCCTTGTCAAGATGTATACGACCGAACTGCAGCGGGCCGTTGGTCGTGGTGCCAAGCTTCTTGATGAAGGGAGGCGTCCAGCGCTGATCGGAATCCTGACTGAAAATTGATGCATCTTTGTCCCCATTGGCGCGAGTTGGAGTTGGGTTGTACAGCCTGAGGATCACATTGAACTGGTCATTTCTGCTGCCTTCAGCAGGGGTCGGCAGCCAGTATTGTCCGGTGCTGTTTGAGCCTGGTGATGTGGAGGCGAGAGTGATGGAGAGATCGACCTCCCCGTAATTCTCCGCGTAGTCAAATTGATTGGATCCCAGCGAATAAACTCCTGTCGTGGGATCGAATTCGTTTTTCAGGTAAAAATTGTTGAGATTGTCTTTGTCTGTTCCAACAAGAAAATTGTCGTTTTCGTAAACGGTGACTGACCAGAAACCTGGTTGATTGATTGGTGCAAGCTTGCTGTTTTCAGGCGTGAAAGTGATGCTGTAATCGTGTTGGGAGGATAAATCCTCTGGGTGTTTGCGGCTCTTGCCAATTCCCTTGCTCGTCTGTGGATAGGTGCCGTCCGATGCCAGGTTTGCCCCAAGCCCAACATCCGCAACGGCGGCGGCGGTTATCCAGCCTGCGTAGTTCGGTTCGTATTGGCCCAGTGTGGTGTTGATGGTCCAGTAATGATCCTCTTCTGTGGGATTTGTGGAGCTGCTGATCAGGTCAATCGCTCTGAGGGCGTCTTCATGCCCTTTGTTGATGATCTCAGGGTTGCTGCCTTCCGGGAAGGAATATTGATTGCTGTTGCTCCGGGCTGTCAGTCCGATCGAATAGGTGCCGGCCCCGAAGGCGTTGAAGAGTTCTTGCTGATCGTAAAGCGTTCCTGTTGGTTTTAGCTCGCCATTGATGTTGGTTCCAGAGTAGAAAACAAGCGGTTGACCTTTGTAGCTGTTGTTGTAGACGGCATTTGAGAGTTGTGTGAAAAAATCAACGGTTGTGGTTGTTTCGTTTTTTGTGACGTCAGAGGTTGAGTAGTCCCTGGTCGGTGTGATGTCGCCGGTGTAGTTGACCTTTGCTTTGAATTCATGGTTCAATCGTCGGATCTTGTCGATTGCCAGTGCCTGTGACTGGCTCTGCATCAACTTCTGATAGGGGGTTGGATCGCTGTCGGTCTTGCTGTTGCTGCTCAGATAGGGGTCGACATTGATGCGACCGAGAACCCAGGCCTGTGGACTGGTGAGGGCGATGGCGTCAGGATCTTTGGCTAGTGCCTGATTGATGACATGGCTAGATGCGCCGGCCCAGTAAAAAGTTCTTTTTGCAATGCCCTGGCTGTTGTTGTCCTGCTTGATTTGATTCGCTGAACCATCGCTGAACTGGACGTTGGTGTAAGGGTCAATCACCTGAATGCCTGTATAAACCCCTTCGTTAATTTCTGGTGTTGGATATCTAATAGTGACAACCTTGTTTGAAAGGTCGAGGAAAGCATTGGAGTAAAGAACCTCTGTATTTGGCGATACAATGGTGTCGCCATCATCAATATCCAGGGCGTTGTAAAAGCTGTTCGGAGAGCTCCCGCCGTCTTCGACGTTGTTGATGTACAGCCCTTGCTTTTGCCAAAACTGCTGGATCGGTAGTCCCCAAACAGTCGCGATGACGGCACCGATGTAGGTGCCGCTGCTTTCGATCATCGCTAATTCGCGTGGACTGATGAGTGGATTTTTTGTTTCCTCTGATGCGCTGTTTTTGGCTGCGGACTTGGCCTTCTCGTATAACAACCCATAGAAGAACAACAAGCTGTCGGGTGAATCGGTTGTGGTGGCACCTGACAGAGGGCTTGGGCAGGAGCTTGCAGGCATGTCAGCTCGTGTCGACTTTCTTCCGTTGTAGTGATGGTTTTCGTGCTTGTGACGGTTCGTGGCGCACCGCATCCACAAAGAGTCCGGTGTATTGATCCGCGAAAATCAGCTTGGCGTCTCCTGATTTGTTTCCTGCTCTTTGCCTGTTGGTCATGAAGCTCACTTTCAGGCGGTTGTCGCTGACCAGTTCCGAACCGCTTGCCACTCATGGCTTGCGTTCCTGGGTTCTCCAGCAGCTTCAACGGGAGGGCGAACCGCTGCGCTGGGCCATCACCTCCATCGATCGTTCCTCTGAGACAGCCCAAACTGCGGTTGAGGTCGAAGCGGTGCTGATTCACTCATGACGCTGACCACGGCACCGCTGCCCACGCTGATGGTCGTGCCGACCGGTATCGGCTGTGAGATTGGGGGGTTCGCAGGTGATGCCCTGCCCAGTGCCCGTCTGCTGGCAGCGGCCAGCGGTTGCCTGATTACCCATCCCAATGTGATCAACGGCGCCTCGCTGTACTGGCGTGATCCGCGCATTCACTACGTCGAGGGTTACGCCCTCGATCGTTTTGCCTCAGCTGCCTGGGGGCTGCGCCCCAGGCGCAGTCAGCGCATCGGCCTGTTGCTGGATGCCGGCATCGAATCGGATCTGCTGCTGCGACATCGTCAGGTCGCAGAGGGCTGCAGGGCCAGTCTTGGCCTTGACGTCAACGCTGTGGTGAGCACCGATGAGCCTCTGGGTGTGCATCTGGCTGCTGGCCCTAGCGGCACCAGCTGGGGCACCTTGGATCGACCCGACGCGCTTCTGAGAGCGGCAGAGCGCCTCAAGGCAGCAGGGTCAACCGCTATCGCTGTGGTGGCGCGTTTCCCCGACGATCACACAAGTGAGGCTTTGACTGCCTACCGCCACGGGAGTGGAGTGGATGTTCTCGCCGGAGCTGAAGCCGTGATCAGTCATCTGCTGGTTCGGCATCTGAAGATGCCCTGCGCCCATGCTCCAGCGCTTGCGGCTCTGCCCCTCGACATTGACCTTGACCCACGCGCTGCCGGCGAGGAGCTTGGTTACACATTTCTCGCCTGTGTGCTGGTGGGTCTGAGCAGGGCGCCGGACCTGCTGGATCTCTCTTCTGGCTGTTCGATCGCGCCCGATGATCTTGTCGCCGAGCAGTTGGGGGCCGTTGTGGTGCCGGATGGTGCGCTTGGGGGGGAGGCTGTGCTTGCTTGTCTGGAACGGGATGTTCCAGTGATAGCCGTCAGCAACCCAGGCATGTTGTCGGTGACTGCGGAGGCCCTCGATGTGGGGCCTCAGGTGCTGAAGGCGAGCTCTTATGCCGAAGCTGCCGGTTTGTTGGTCGCCCTGCGCGAGGGCCTCGCCATCGCATCTCTTGTCCGTCCTCTGCCCTCTCTGCGGGAGCTGAAGTAATGGCAATGGGCTTTGCCAAGGTCCCAACGCGACCCTGTCCCTGTGGAAGCGGCTTCACTCTGGACCAGTGCTGCGGTCCACTGCACAGGGGCAGGCTGCAGGCGGTGACTGCGGAACAGTTGATGCGATCTCGCTACTCCGCATACGCGCTCGCGCAGGTGGAGTATCTGATCGCCACCCATCCCGGTGCCGTCGGGACACCTGTTGAGCGGCGGCGTGAGCTGCGTGCCAGCTGCCGGCAGACCCGATGGCATGGCCTCACGGTGTTGGACACCACGGCCGGTCAATCGGATGATCTGGAAGGGTCCGTGAGTTTCGAGGCCGTCTTCAGCGTCGGTGGAGCACGGCAGGTGTTGAGCGAACACTCGCTGTTCCGCAGGCGTGATGGCGAACCGACAGGCCCATGGCTTTACATCGGTCCGCTGGATTGACCTGTCAGCGCAGGCAGGCCATCGGGTGCCGCGGTGGTACTCCAAGAGCTTTCGCGACTCCTGGATGACAGACCGCACCCTGCACGGTGTTCAGCCCTGAAAGCAGCTCCGGACGTTCGGTCACGGCCTCTTCCAGGCCGCGTCCAGCGATGCCGAGGATGTAGGGCAAGGTCACGCTCACCAGGGCTTCCGTGGAGGTGAAGGGCACGGCGCCGGGCATATTGCCAACGGCATAGTGCTGCACGCCATGGATGAACACCGTTGGATCCGTATGAGTTGTCTCACGGCTTGTGGCAATACAGCCCCCCTGGTCAACAGCGACGTCGACGATCGCTGATCCCGGCATCATCTGCTTCACCATCTCCTCATCCACCAATGTCGGCGCCCGCCCTCCTGGGGTCAGCACGGCGCCGATCAGCAGATCCGCGGTTGGAACCAGGCGCTCCAGCAGTCCGCGACTGCTCACCATGCTGATCAGGCGCCCACGCCGGTCTGCTTCAAGGCTGCGCAACCGCTCGGGGGAGCGATCGAGGAGCAGCACCTCGGCATCCATAGCCGCAGCGAGTCGTGCTGCATTCCAGCCCACCGTGCCGGCTCCCAGCACCACAACGCGGGCTGGACGCACGCCGGTGCACCCACCAATCAAGACCCCACGCCCGCCATTGGGCCGTTCCAGAAGCCTGGCACCGACCTGCGCTGCAAGTCGGCCTGCGATTTCGCTCATCGGGGCCAGCAGCGGCAGGCTTCCGTTCTCCAATTGCACCGTTTCGTAGGCCACCCCTGTGGTGCCTGCATCCAGGAGGGCCTCTCCCACCTGGCTGTAAGCCGCCAGATGCAGGTAGGTGAACAGCACCATGTCGTCGCGCAGAAGACTGAACTCCTCCGGCTGCGGCTCCTTCACCTTCACCACCAAGTGTGCAGCCCAGGCCTCCTCGCGGTTCACAAGCCTGGCTCCTGCCGCTGCGAAGGCGTCGTCGCTGATGCCTGCTCCGGCCCCGGCTCCGTTCTGGATCCGTACCTCAAGGCCCTGGGTCACCAGTTCACGGACCGCATCCGGGGTGAGCGCCACACGCTGTTCATCGGCCTTGATCTCAGTTGGGACCCCGATACTGGCCATCGGGGCCGTCAGAACGGAATGGGCCATGGAGGACGGAGTCGTGTCTTCAATGTGGCTCAGACGGCGGCGATCGGCAGCCGCCAGCCACTGCCGAACGCCTGAGCACTCACCTTCAGCAACGGCGCTGCCTGTCTCCGTTTGAACTCAGCCCTCCTGAATAGGTTCTCGATCCGTTGCACCTCCTCAGGATCGTGGCCAGCAGCCGTCAGCTCCTGCCCGCTGAGGCGGTGTTCGATCATGTCGATCAGCAGGGGGTCAAGCCGGTCGTAGTCGGGGAGTGAGTCACTGTCTTTCTGGTCTGGACGCAGTTCGGCACTGGGAGGTTTCTCGAGGATTGCGCTGCCGATCAGCTCTCCCTCGGCCGGTAGGGCCAGTTCCTTGCGGCACAAGCTTGCCTCGCTGCTGTCGATCCAATGGCACAACGCAAACACGGTTGATTTGTACAGATCACCGATCACGGCCAGGCCGCCGTTCATGTCGCCATAGAGGGTGCAGTAGCCCACCGCGAGTTCTGATTTGTTCCCCGTGGTCAGCAGCAGCTGTCCCTGCTGATTGGCCATGGCCATCAGCAGAGTGCCGCGGATGCGTGACTGCAGATTTTCGGCTGTCACCCCTGATGGAAGGCTCTCCAGGGCAGGGGTCAAGGTCGCCTGGAAGCCGTCCATCAGGTTTTCGATGGGAACAATGGTGTGGGCGATTCCCAGTCGATCCGCAAGCTTGAGAGCATCTCTGAGTGAGCCGTCCGAACTCCAGGGGGACGGCATCAGCAGGGTTTGCACCTGATCGGATCCGAGGGCCGCGGCAGCGATCACAGCCACCAGCGCTGAGTCGATGCCTCCGCTCAGGCCAAGCAGGACTCTCTGGAAGCCACATTTGCCGGCATAGTCCTTCACACCAGTCACCAGAGTGCGGAACAGCGCTTCCATCTCCTGCTGTTCAGTCTGGGTTCGCTGCGTCGTGGCTGATTCAGTGATTGTCGATGGGGCCCTGTCTGCGGCATTCCAGATCTGTATCGCTTCACGGCAGTCCGGAAGCTGCAGAAGCGGCGTCTCGTCGTTGTTGCCCATCACGAAGCTGGCACCGTCGAACACCAGTTCGTCATTGCCTCCCACCTGATTGACGTATACCACCGGGCAGCCGAGGCGCTGCGCCGCCCGTGCCGCCAACTGGCGCCGCAGAGCAGCCTTTCGGCGGCCAAAGGGTGAGGCTGAGCAGTTGATCAGCGCATCGATCCTTGAGGGGATCAGATCGGCCACAGGGTCTGGTCCCACCAGACGACGGCCATGCAGTTCTTGGTCGACCCACAGGTCTTCGCAGATGGTGATCCCCAGTCGCCAGTTGCGGTCTCCGCTGCTGAGTGTGATCTGCCCAGCTCCATGGCTCGGCCTGAAATAACGCGTTTCGTCAAAGACGTCGTAGCTGGGAAGAAGTTGCTTACGGGCCACCACGTGATCGCCACCGACTTGCACGAGGGTGATGGCGTTGAACAGCGCAGGATGCAAGGCGTCGTCTGCTGGATCAGCGATTCCCACCAGCAGAGCGATGTCTGACTGACGGTCGGCAAGACCACTGCGGAGAGCGTCGAGGGCCTCCCGTTGCCGTTGCAGGTGAGTGGGGCTGAACAGCAGATCTCTTGGTGGGTAACCCCAGAGCGACAGCTCGGGCGTGACCAGCAGGTCCGGTTGGCTGCCCGTGGTCTCGATCAGGCTGTCGAGACTTTTCAGAATGCGGGTGGCATTGCCCAGCAAGTCGCCCACAACAGGATTGATCTGGGCCAGGGCAACGCGCATCGGCACTCAGGAGTTGGCGGCATTGAATCCATAAAGATTGTGCTTCAGCAGCAGCGGCCAGAGGCATTCCGGCACCTGCTGTCGTTTCTGCTTTTGTTTCACCTGTGAACTGGCAGCAGCGGGAATGCCCAGAGGCAGCACCCTTGCAGCGGCTCCCATCTGGCGAAGGGTCTGCAGAGTGCACAGCTCCAGGGGCCATCCCTCACGGGGCACGATGCTGAGATTGCATTGCTGCAACATGCGCTGAGACTCTTTCCATGATGGGATCTGTTGAGCGAGATCGCTTCCCACGACAAAACAGAGGCGGTGGTCAGGCCAACGTTCGCTAGCCCGTTCCAGTGTGGTGACGGCAAAGGGGCTGCTCAGCTCCTGGGCCAGTTGCAGCCTGGGACTGGCGATCGATTCAACCAGGGTTTTCAGCAGGTCACAACGCTGCTCAAGATCGGCGTCATGGTGTTTCATCGGGTTGTCACTGGCCCATGTGGCGACTCGGTCAAACTGGGTTAACAGTCCTTCCAGCAGTGCCTGATGGCCCACGGTCGGAGGGTCGGCACTGGTCCCGAGCAAGGCAATCTCAGCTCTGGCTTTTGTCGCCATGGTCAGGGCAACAGTGATGGCAGAGGCGGGCGCGACTGCGGCTGGGGCCACTCCTGCATCAGCTCGACGATGCCACGATCCGACTGGGCCAGCCGCCGCATCAGAGTGGCTGGCCCTGGCTGAAGTCGACGCCCCCGGCCCCGTTCCTCCAGCAGCCAGCGTGCCGTCATCCGACCGGTGCGTCGTGTCGTGTGCACGGCCAGTGCCGCCTGGGCCAGGGCCACTGGTGCGGCAGGGGCCAGTGTCAGGCCAGCACTGAAGGGTGCGGCCAGCAGCAACAGCTGCCGCAACGAGCCCAAGGCGACCTGTAGCCCCAGCTGTGCACCCCCCAGCAGAGCGTTCTGCCCACTCAGCTGGCGGATCAATTTGCGAGCCGCCGGTCCCCCGAGAGGAAGGCCATAGAGAGAGCACAGCTGGCGGACAAGGGCCGCATCACAGGCGAATCCCCCAGCCAGATCCAGAAGCAGCAGCGGGTTGGCGGCGACGCCGGTGGCCTTGAGTGCGGCGTAGCGCCCGATCAGCCCCTGGGCTTCCCTCCGGCGTCGCTGCAATCTTCCTGTCTCCAGCTGTTGCTGAATTCGTGTGGCCTGCCTGAGGCTGTTGAGCAACAGCAGGCTCTGGCCATGTTGTTCGAGCAGACGGCTGAGACCGCTCGCCAGTGCTTCCACGTCGGCTGGTTGCTCACGGCTGCGGATGCGGCCATCGCTCAGTTGAACCGCCTTGCGCGGTGCGGCGGACACCGCCAGCGGAGCCGGCAGCCCTGCTGGAAGTCGGCTGTGGATCTTGCGCAGCAGATCCGGCAGTTGATCCTCTGGCCAGCAGTCGCTGCGGTTCAGCACCGTCAACACCGGCTTGCCCATGGTCTGGAGCGTATCCAGGGCCTCCAGTTCCACCCGCGTGATGTCGCCGTCCAGCACAAGAAGCACCAGATCGGCATGCAGGGCCACCCTGGCCGCCAGTCGTGCTCGAGCCGGACCATCCACCTCGTCGATGCCAGGGGTGTCGACCAGTTGGACGTTCTGCAGTCCTGAAATGGTTCTTGGCCAGGCCACGGCCTGCTGCTGACGCGTGCAGCCGTGGGCCACATCCGTGGCCATCAGCTGCTGACCGACCAGGGCATTCACCAGGCTGGACTTGCCGACGCCCACTCGGCCGAACACCGAGATCCGCAGCCTGCTTCGCTCCAGGCGTTCAAGCTGGTGATCCAGAAGCCGAAGCGCACCGGCCAGAAGTCCCTGTTCACGGCCATTCAGTTCCAGCCTGTCTCGCCAGCCCTGCAGCAGATCTCTGCAGCGATCCTCCAGGGCACTCATGGAGCGGCCTCGCCTGAGGTGTTTCTCCACCAGCCGGCCAGCACGGCCAGCACGGCCTCTGGGCCAATCACGCCCACAAAGCCACCGAATTCATCCACCACGACCCGCACACCGCTGTTATCGCGGTGGAAGCCGGTCAGCAGGCGGTCGGCTCGGATCATTTCGGGAACAAACTCAGCCGGTTCACTGAGGTCGGCTGGTGTCAGATGTCCCTTGTTGCGCACCAGGGCGCTCAGCAGACGGTCACGGTTGGCGACGCCGAGCACCTTGTCCACCGCATCGCCGAGCACCACCCACCACTGGGCTTCGTTGTCGAGCAGTTCGACTCGCAACTTCTCGATGTTGCAGGCGCCATCAAGTGTTGGAGCTGCCACCCGCGGTGTCATCAGATCACGAGCGGTGAGGTCATTGAGCTGAAACACCTTGGAGATCATGGCGGCTTCATCGGCTTCGATCTGCCCTTTCTGAGATCCGAGCTTCGCCAGCAGCCGGATCTCTTCCTCATCCGTGCTGATCTCACTCTCTTCCGTGATCGCAGGAAGGAGTCGCTCCAGCAGCAGCACCAGCGGTCGCATGAAAACGCCAAGCCAGTGAAGAACCGGAGCGCTTGCTAGCGAGACCGGCAATGCCAGGCGGCTTCCGATCGCCTTGGGCAGGATCTCCCCGAGCAGAATCACCAGAACCGTGAGGCTGACAGAGAACAGGGCCAGAGCACCATTTCCCGCGTCCATCTTTTCCGTGAACACCCAGGAGGCATAGCCGCCGAGCATCAGGCTTCCGAAGATGTTGAAGCCGTTATTGGTGATCGCTAGCACCGACAGGGTTCGACCCAGGCGCAGCCGCAGCTGCGCCAGCCTGCGGGCTCCGGCCACAGGTTTCGGCCGGGCTGCCAGTTCATGCACTCGCACCGGATTCACGGTCAGCAGCGCTGCTTCCACCCCGGAGCAGAGGGCGGATCCGGTCAGCACCACCACCACCAACAAGAGAAGGATCAGCAGGTCGGAGGTCATGCGCGGACGCTTTGACTGCCATCCTGACGTTTCTCCGGTGCCCTGTCTCTGTCGTGGCTGATCTCGCCCCTGTTTTTGATGCTCAGCTGTTCGCGGATCGCCGTGAGCGGTTCATGGCAGAACTGGGTGAGGCCGCTGCAGTGATTCCAGCGTCGACCCTGGTCACTCACCACGCCGATACGGAGTGGCCCTTCCGCCAGAACAGTGATTTCTGGTACCTGACCGGGTTTGATGAGCCCGATGCCGTGGCCCTTTTCCTGCCACATCGCCCCGAGGGTGAGCGGTTTGTGCTCTTTGTGAATCCCCGTGAGCCAGCTGCTGAGGTCTGGACCGGTCGACGTTGGGGGTGTGAGGGTGCAGTGGAGCGCTTCGGTGCTGATCTCTCGCATCCGCGCCAGGAGCTCGATGCCCTGCTGCCGCAATACCTGGACGGTGCGGAGGGCATCGCTTTCCGTGTCGGCAGCCATCCATCGATCGAACCCCTGGTGTTGCGTTCGTGGGGTGCGCAACTGGATCGGGCATCGCGTACCGGCAGGGCTGCACTGGCGCTGCTTGCACCCTGCCCGCTGCTGCATCGGATGCGCTTGCGCAAGCAACCCGCTGAACTGGAACGTCTGCGTGAAGCCGGGCGGATCTCTGCTTCCGCCCATGAGCTGGCTAGAGCTGCCGTGCGCCCTGGGATGAACGAGCGACAGATTCAGGCTCTGATCGAACAGCATTTCCTTGAGTCAGGGGCCCGTGGAGCCGCCTACGGCTCGATCGTCGCCGGCGGAGACAATGCCTGTGTTCTGCATTACATCGACAACAGCGCAGTCCTTCAAGACGGAGATCTGCTGCTGATCGATGCGGGTTGCTCACTTCGCGATTACTACAACGGGGACATCACGCGGACGTTCCCGGTGAGCGGTCGCTTCAGTGGCGAGCAGCGGGAGCTTTATTGCCTGGTGTTGGCGGCACAGGAAGCGGCGATTCGCCGGGTTAAGCCAGGGCATACCGCCGAGGACGTTCATGACGCGGCTGTGCGTGTTCTGGTGGAGGGTCTTGTGGATCTGGGCCTTCTGGAGGGAGAGGTGGATGGTCTGATTGAGCAGGGCTGCTATCGCCATCTGTACATGCACCGAACCGGGCACTGGCTGGGGTTGGACGTACATGACGTCGGCGCCTATCGGCTCGGGGAGCATCACGTGGAGCTGGAACCCGGCATGGTGCTGACGGTGGAACCTGGTCTTTACGTCAGTGACCGGCTTGCGGTTCCCGAGGGACAGCCTGCGATTGACGAGCGCTGGAAGGGCATCGGTATTCGCATCGAGGACGATGTTGCGGTCAGGGACCTTGGCGAAGTCCCCTGCGGTCATGAAGTGCTCACTTCCGCAGCTCTCAAAGCCGTGGAAGACATGGAGCGCTAGGAGGCCCAGCAGCGTCAGCGATCGGATGTTGAGTGGCCCAGAAGTTCAGAGCCGTTGCTGCCCATCGACCATTGAATGGCTGCTTCAGTACTGGAGAGGACCAGATCCGCGCCGGCGGCGATCAGTTGCCGTTCATAGACGCTTCTCTCCTTGCTGCCGGGCAGAAGATGCGGTGGCGACACCGCGAGACTGATCCATTGACGATCGGGGCGTTGGACCCTGGCATTGAGAACAGTCTTGACATCGGCAACCGTGTCACCCAGATAGGCGACGACCCCCCCGCTGCGATGGGGCAAGAGACTGTCGCTGAGCTGCAAAAGACCACCGGGTTCAGGCTTGTCAGGGGCATCGCCCATGGCGACCAGAGGGGGATTGACCAGTCCCAGTCGCTGCTGCAGCACGAAACGTGCGGATGGAGGCTCCGCGCCACTCACAAATCCCCAACGCCAACCGTTTTGATCCAGCGTGGCAAAGAAGTCCCGTCGCACCAGCAAGGGTTCATCACTGATGTATCCCGTCCAGGCGCTTGGATCGCCATCGGGATCGCCACCGAAGTAGAAATCGCTGAAGACATCGATCAGGTCCCGTCTGGAGGGCAGGGATGCGCCATGCCGGCGCAGCAGCTCGAGGCTTGCGTCCCAGTCGTTGTTCCAGCGTCCTTCGCCCTTGAGGGCGTCGATGCAGGACGGTGCTGGCAGCCAGCCGCTGTAGTGCTCCACAGTTGCCTGGAGGGCTCTGCGGTAACTGCCTGACACGTCGCGGATCACTCCGTCGATATCGAACAGCAGAAGCTGGCTGGTGGATGGATGCCGGTCCAGGGGGATGGGTTTTGGCGGCTGGTAGATTAGTTCTTTGTCCTTGATTCTTGAGCGCTGACACCATGACGGTTTCCGAAGGAGCTGCCGTCGACCAAGAGGTCGTGACAGAGGCAGCAGCAGCTGATCAGGCTCCTCAGAGCACTGAGGCCGATCAGCAGCAGGAGCCGAAGGAAGGTCGTCCGGTGATGCGTGGCGGCAGTGCTGCGTTGGCATCAGCCACGATCGATGCTGATGGAGTGCCATCCGGATACACCCCGAAGGCCGATGAGGGACGCTTCCTGTTGAAGATTCTCTGGTTGCCCGACAACGTGGCGCTTGCCGTTGATCAAATTGTTGGTGGTGGTCCCAGTCCTTTGACGGCTTACTTTTTCTGGCCTCGTGAAGATGCCTGGGAAACTCTGAAAAGTGAACTTGAAGGTAAGTCCTGGATCACCGATAACGAACGCGTTGAGGTGTTGAACAAAGCCACTGAAGTGATCAATTACTGGCAGGAAGAAGGCAAGGGCAAGAGTTTGGATGATGCCAAGCTCAAGTTCCCTGATGTGACCTTCTGCGGTACCGCTTGATTGACATTGAGCAGAATTTTGTTCGTTTCTAGCAGGCAATTCATTGCCTGCTTTTTAATGTCGAGAGAGCAGTTTTCTTGCAAGCTGCCGCAGCCTTTGTCCCGATGATCGGATTGTTTTCAGAATGTTTACTTGGTGCAGTTGTGAATTGATGGCGTAGATCTTCTCTGGCTGATTGAAGGCAGCATTTAATGGTGTTCGGGTCAAGGCTGGTTTGCCTTGAGTGCTGCTGTTGATGCGGCCATGCATCAGAATTATCATTTGATTCATTGAGAGTGATACTGATCGCCAATCCCAGCGAATATGGCTATCTGGGGTCCGCAATAGTCTGTTACAGTCTTACGGAATATTTTTGATGGGTTGATTTCCTTCTCCTCCTTGTTCGCACTTGGCCTGTTCCTCTGCAACCTTTGCAGCCACATCGAGCCTGGAAATCTTGAATGACGTTGGTCAATTCAAGTTTCAGGAATCTGAGATGTCTGGCCTTAGCGGAAAGCGTGGAAAAAATGTTTTTCAGGCTTCTCAGCAACTGTTGAACAAGCGATCCATGATTGCTTTGTTTGAGCAATATTGTTTGCAGGAATCTCCCGTTGTTGTCGGTGATTCTGTATTGCTTCCTCAAGTGGCGTGGTCTGTCGAGAGCTATGAAACGGAATCCGATTCTCTTGCTCAGGTTTGTTCGTTCGCATCCTTCGCCGATTATCTGAACGAGTTGTTGCTGAAAGCTTATTCTTTGCCAGCTTCAGGTGTTTTCACTTCGGGCTTTGGGCCGCGCTGGTCACGGCATCATTCAGGCATTGATATTGCCAATCACGTTGGAACATCCATTCGTGCTTCGCGCTCTGGACGAGTGATTTTCGCAGACTCTTTAGGTGCTTATGGACTGATGGTCGAAATTTTGCATCCTGATGGTTACAAGACGCGCTACGCGCATTGCAATGAGATTCTTGCTCGGGTTGGTGAGAGTGTCAGTCGCGGTGATCTGATCGCCAGGATGGGCAATACAGGTCGCAGCACTGGACCTCATCTCCATTTTGAGATCAGATCACCAGAAGATATCGCAATTGATCCCGCTTCATTCTTGAAGGGAATCACAATCGAAGAAAAGGTATGAACCTTGGGATTAATGACTGGTTGTTAACAGGCTTGAGCTGCATCGATTCTTTTGTAGATTGATATGAGCTGAGCCTGTAAGGGGCTACGCCAAGATTAAAAATTGATGTTGTCTTAATGTCTTGCCCCGAATGTGAAACTGCTGGGGCAGTTGCATTGATAATCAATCAGCTTTGATTGATCGCTGCCTGTGCGCGGGCTCTTGCGCGATTAAGGCTTTGTTGGGCTTTGACTTTCTCAGGAGAGGTCGGCTGTCCTTCCAATTTATTGACGGCGTTGCGTGCAGCCTGCAATTCGCTTTCAGCAGAATTGCCGTCAATCGAGCTTCCTAATTCAGCTGAGTTGACGAGCACGGTGACATCGTCGGCCTCCACTTCTGCAAACCCACCCATCAGGGCGATGGATTTCCAACTTCCATCAGCACGAACACGCAGGACTCCCACATCAAGTGCGGCCAGTAAAGAGACGTGGCCGGGGAGAATGCCCAGCTGCCCAGTAGTGCTGGGGAGGATCACCTCATCAGCAGAGCCATCGAAGACGCTCTGGTCGGGTGCCAGCACACGGAGGGTGAGGGACATGGATATGAAGTGTTTTGGTGAAAAGCGTGGTGGCGAAGTGAAAAGAGCAGAGGGCATGTATTGATGCCCTCTGTTGGCATCACTTGGCTTCTTCGGCCATCTTCGCGGCCTTGGCCTTGACTTCGTCGATGTTGCCAACGAGGTAGAAAGCCTGTTCGGGGAGGTGATCCAGTTCGCCAGCAAGAATCTGGTTGAAACCACTGATGGTTTCCTCGAGCTTCACGTACTTGCCGGACATACCGGTGAAGATCTCAGCCACAAAGAAGGGCTGAGAGAGGAACTTCTCGATCTTGCGGGCACGGTCAACGGTGCGGCGATCATCTTCGGAGAGTTCGTCGAGACCGAGAATCGCGATGATGTCCTGCAGTTCCTTGTAGCGCTGAAGCGTGGACTGAACGCTGCGAGCTGTGCGGTAATGCTCGTCACCCACAACAGCGGGCTGGAGCATGGTGCTGGTGGAGTCCAGAGGATCCACAGCTGGATAAATGCCCTTGGAGGCCAGGCCACGATTCAGCACCGTGGTGGCATCCAGATGAGCAAAGGTGGTTGCAGGAGCCGGGTCAGTCAGGTCGTCAGCAGGGACGTAGACAGCCTGGATGGAGGTGATGGAGCCCTCCAGAGTGGAGGTGATCCGCTCCTGAAGTTCGCCAACGTCGGTACCGAGGGTGGGCTGATAACCCACAGCGGAAGGCATGCGTCCAAGCAGGGCGGACACCTCTGAGCCTGCCTGCACGAAACGGAAGATGTTGTCGATGAACAGCAGAACGTCCTGCTTGTTCACGTCGCGGAAGTGCTCAGCCATCGTCAGAGCTGAGAGGCCCACACGCATGCGAGCACCGGGGGGCTCGTTCATCTGCCCGTAGCAGAGCGCCACCTTTGACTTGGAGAGATCATCGGCGTTGATCACGCCCGAATCCTTGAATTCCTCGTAAAGGTCGTTGCCCTCACGGGTGCGCTCACCCACTCCGCCGAACACGGAAACACCACCGTGTTCTTTGGCGATGTTGTTGATCAGTTCCTGAATCAGCACGGTCTTGCCAACGCCGGCACCACCGAACAGTCCAACTTTTCCGCCCTGGCGATAAGGAGCCAGGAGGTCAATCACCTTGATGCCGGTCTCAAAGACTTTCGGCTTCGTTTCCAGTTCAGTCAGCTTGGGTGCTGAACGGTGGATCGGCGCTGTCGCGTCGGACTTAACAGGTCCCTGTTCGTCGACAGGCTCTCCGAGAACATTGAAAATGCGACCAAGGGTTCCTTCGCCAACGGGCACTGAAATCGGTGCACCGGTATCGAGGGCCTCCATGCCACGAACGAGGCCGTCGGTGGCACTCATGGCAACGGCGCGAACACGGTGATCACCCAGCAGCTGTTGAACTTCAGCGGTTAGAGCGACCTTCTGCCCGGCAGTGTTGGTGGCTTCGATGCGAAGAGCGTTGAGAATTTTGGGCAGCTTGCCGGCGGGGAATTCCACGTCCAGAACCGGGCCAATCACCTGGCGGACAACGCCCTTGGTACCGGCGGAGGCGGGAGCAGCAGCGGCCATAAGTAAGGGGGTGTGAGAGGGAAGCGTCTAGGGCTATCCCTTCCTGAGCGGGGCAACGATACCACCGTCGCGAGAGTGGGGGGAGTGGTTCGGTCACCCGCACGCTTGTCCCGTGGCCGAAGTGCAGAACCCGGACATATGTTGGCACTCGACGACCTTGAGTGCCAGCTCGAGTCGCATCGGCGCTTCGGCGCACTGTCCCTGCTCCTGCAAGAACCCATGGCAGCTGTTTCTCTCAGCGTCTCCACTGTTAAGCCCCTCGGCGATCGCGTTTTCGTCAAGGTTTCAGAATCCGAGGAGAAAACCTCCGGCGGCATCCTGCTCCCCGACACCGCCAAGGAAAAGCCTCAGGTGGGCGAAGTCGTTCAAGTTGGCCCTGGTAAGCGCAACGACGACGGTTCCCGCCAGTCTCCTGAAGTGGGCGTTGGCGACAAGGTCCTCTACAGCAAGTACGCAGGCACCGACATCAAGCTCGGAAGCGATGAGTTCGTGCTCCTGTCCGAGAAGGACATTCTCGCCATCGTCAACTGACCGGCCCCTGACTGCCACGAGCTTGAGACAGGTCGGTAGTCACCAACTATTCCTTTCCATCCATTTCCGCCCCCATGGCCAAGCGCATCATTTACAACGAGAACGCTCGCCGCGCTCTTGAGAAGGGCATTGACATCCTGGCCGAGTCCGTTGCTGTGACCCTCGGCCCCAAGGGTCGCAACGTTGTTCTTGAAAAGAAGTTCGGTGCTCCCCAGATCATCAATGACGGTGTCACCATCGCCAAAGAGATCGAACTCGAGGACCATATTGAGAACACCGGCGTTGCTCTGATTCGTCAGGCTGCATCCAAGACCAATGACGCAGCCGGTGACGGCACCACCACTGCGACCGTTCTGGCCCATGCAATGGTCAAGGCTGGCCTGCGCAATGTTGCCGCCGGTGCCAATGCCATCACCCTTAAAAAAGGCATCGACAAAGCGTCCGATTTTCTGGTCGACAAGATCAAAGAAAACGCCAAGCCGATTGCCGACAGCAATGCCATCGCCCAGGTGGGCACCATTTCCGCTGGTAACGACGAGGAAGTGGGCCGGATGATCGCCGATGCCATGGACAAAGTTGGCAAGGAAGGCGTGATTTCCCTGGAAGAGGGCAAGTCGATGACCACCGAACTGGAGGTCACCGAGGGAATGCGCTTTGACAAGGGATATATCTCTCCCTACTTCGCCACCGACACCGAGCGAATGGAAGCCGTCCTGGACGAGCCCTACATCCTGCTCACTGACAAAAAGATCGGCCTCGTGCAGGATCTCGTGCCCGTGCTCGAGCAGATTGCCCGCACTGGCAAGCCTCTGCTGATCATCGCTGAGGACATTGAGAAGGAAGCTCTTGCCACCCTGGTGGTGAACCGTCTCCGCGGTGTCCTGAATGTGGCTGCAGTAAAAGCTCCTGGTTTTGGTGACCGCCGTAAGGCCATGCTGGAAGACATGGCTGTGCTGACCAATGGTCAGCTGATCACCGAAGACGCCGGTCTGAAGCTTGAGAACGCCAAGATCGAGATGCTCGGCACTGCGCGTCGCGTGACCATCAACAAGGACACCACCACCATCGTGGCCGAAGGCAATGATGTGGCCGTGAAAGCGCGTTGTGAGCAGATCCGCAAGCAGATGGATGAAACCGAGTCCACCTACGACAAGGAGAAGCTTCAGGAGCGACTGGCCAAGCTCGCCGGTGGTGTTGCCGTGGTGAAGGTGGGTGCTGCCACCGAAACCGAGATGAAGGACAAGAAGCTTCGCCTTGAGGATGCCATCAACGCGACCAAAGCTGCTGTGGAAGAAGGCATCGTGCCTGGCGGTGGCACCACCCTTGCTCACCTGGCACCCACGCTCGAGCAGTGGGCCTCGTCCAGCCTGGAGGGTGAGGAGCTGATCGGAGCCAATATCGTGGCTGCCGCTCTGACTGCACCACTGATGCGCATCGCTGAGAACGCAGGTGTCAACGGGGCCGTTGTGGCTGAAAACGTGAAGGCCAAGGCCTTCAACGATGGCTATAACGCTGCCAACGGTGACTATGTCGACATGCTGGCTGCCGGCATTGTCGACCCTGCCAAGGTGACGCGTTCCGGTCTGCAAAACGCTGCGTCAATCGCAGGCATGGTGCTGACCACCGAATGCATCGTTGCTGACATGCCCGAGAAAAAAGACGCCGCACCAGCCGGTGGCGGCATGGGCGGTGGCGATTTCGACTATTAATTCGCTGCTTCTCAACCAGAGCCGCCTCGGCGGCCGATCAAGCCCCGCTTTTGCGGGGTTTTTTTTGTGCCCGGCTCAGGATTGAATGAAGTATCTCCCAGGTCCTGTGATGTTTTTTCGTCGTTGGTTGCGCGAGTTCAAGGAGTTCTTCTTCCAGAAGGGCAATGCTCTGAATCTTGCCATTGCAGTGGTGGTCGGCACGCAGTTTCAGCAGATCGTTGACGCGATCAGCAAAGATCTCCTCATGCCTCTGCTGAACCCTCTCGTGCGTGGTGGTGGCTGGCAGAGCCTGGCGATTCCCTATTTCGACGGGGAGCTTGCAATTGGCCGAATTCTCGATGTTGTACTCAATTCTCTTCTCGTGGGCTGGGCCCTGTTTCTGATCATCAAGGTGATCAATCGCTCTGAGCGGTTGGCCACCTCAGGCGTGGAGAAACTGCGCGGTCTGGAGTCTCCTGAAAGCGACGCTTAGCCTTCAGGGCGTTGCTGTCGAACCGTCGATCTCGGAGTGCCGCGAGCTTCGCCAAATGTTCTTAATGAACAGTTTTTGGCTCAGAGGTGCTGAAGTGGTATCGATGGTTACGCTCAATACGTGCCAGCCCCGACTGAGGCGATTTTTGATCGCTCTCCTGGTCGCTCCAGGATTTCAGCTGCTGAGTTCCGCGCTGCAACATGCTGCTGCGAATGTTGCGGCTCTCGGGGGCGAAAACAGGCTGGAATTGATCGGCGCCAGTTTCAGGCCGTGCTGGTGGCTTATGGATCGGCGACGTTAGGGACGCTGCTCATCGCAGGACTGTTGCGAGGCCCTGGTCTGACGTTCCGCGTGTCGGAAGAGGTTGAAAACCGCGGAGTCGACGGGAATGAGCACGGTGAGGAGGCTTATCCGCAAAGAATTGGTTTTCCCCGGTTTCATTGGGTCCCGATTGGGTGGGGCCTGTTGTTGTCGGCTCTGCTGATTCAGTTCAGCCAGCCGGCACTGAGGATCACAGCCAGCGTGAGAAAGATGGCCAGGGTGGTCCAGGTGATTCGGTTGAGGGTTGCTTCCGCGCTGCTGGCACTTGTAAAGGAAGTGCTTCCGCTAGCGGCGAGCCCACCCATGCCATCGCCTTTGGGGCTGTGCAGCAGGACAAACAGGATCAGCAAGAGGCCGCTGCCGATCCAGATCCAGGAGAGAACAGTGATAACCATGGGCAGATTTTATGCCCGAGCCGATCAGACCGGTTGAGGCAGGCGCGCTGTGGAGGGCACGGGTGTCTCAATCGGTTCGATCAGGGTGCTTCCGGTCATGGCCTCGGGTTTCTCGAGATTGAGCAGCTGCAGAAGAGTGGGTGCGATGTCTGCCAGCCCGCCGTTGTCGCGCAGGCGAATTGCGTTACCCATGCCACGGAGCTTCCTGCGCTCCCCTTCCACGAGGATCAATGGCACCGGATTGGTGGTGTGGGCCGTCCAGGCCTGACCATCGTCGCCTTGCATCCGCTCGGCGTTGCCGTGATCGGCCGTGATGATCATCGTGCCACCCATGCGACCCACGGCATCGAGCAGGCGTCCAACGCATTCGTCGACCTTCTCGATGGCCTCCGTAGCGGCCTCCATCACGCCGGTATGTCCCACCATGTCCGGATTGGCGTAGTTGATCACCACCAGGGAATAAACCCCCTTCTCGATGGCTTCGATACAGCTCACGGTGAGGGTTTCGGCGTTCATGGCCGGAGCCTGGTCATAGGTGGCAACGCGGGGAGAGGGCACCAGATGACGGTCTTCTCCTTCCAGCGGCTGCTCCACACCACCGTTCATGAAGTAGGTCACATGGGGATATTTCTCAGTCTCAGCCGTTCGGTACTGGCGCAGTCCACTCGATGCCACAACCTGACCCAGCAGGTCATCCAGGGACTCGGGTGGAAAAGCAACCTCCACAGGTAGACCGGCTTCGTACTGCGTGAACGTGACGACGTCCAGCTGAGGCTTTTGGGGCCGTTCGAAGTCGGCGAAATCCTCTTTCGCCAGGCACTGAATGATCTGGCGCGCCCTGTCAGGTCTGAAATTGAACATCAGCAGGGCATCGCCATCCTTCAGACGGGTGGCACGCAGACGTGTCGGTTCCATGAATTCATCGGTGGTGCCGCCGTCGTAGCTGGCTTGTAGCACTTCAGCCGCCGACAGCTGACTCACCGGAACCTCAGGGGAAGTGAGCAGTTCATAGGCACGTGAGGTTCTCTCCCAGCGGCGGTCGCGGTCCATAGCCCAGTAACGACCACAGATGCTGGCGATTTCACCTACGCCACAGGACTGGCTGGTGTCCTCAACCTGCTTCAAGTAGATCGGAGCACTCTGCGTGGGGGTGTCCCGTCCATCGGTGATCGCATGGATTGAAACGTGTTTCAGGCCTTCGTCGGCTGCCCAGCGCAGCAGTCCGCACAGGTGATCCACGTGGCTGTGCACACCACCGTCTGAGCAGAGGCCCAGCAGGTGAAGAGTGCCGTTGCTGGCACGCAGACGTTCGGCCAGTTCACGGAGTTTTGGGACGGCTCTCAACTGGTTTTCGCGCACCGTGTCGCCGATCCGCACCAGTTCCTGACGAATGATTCTGCCCGCGCCGATGGTGAGATGCCCGACTTCGGAATTGCCCATCTGTCCATCGGGCAATCCCACATAGGAGCCGCTGGCCTGGATCAAGGTCTGGGGGTAGGCGTGACGCAGAGCATCGATGACGGGAGTGCTGGCGGCTCGGATGGCGTTGTGGTCGGCGTCGCTGCGCTCGCCCCACCCGTCCAGGATCGCCAGAACAACAGGAGCAATGGATCGCTCCCTGCTTGGTCGTCCCGTATGGCGATCAGCAACGTTCACTCAGCTCTATCCGTTCTTAAGGTCTTCTCTAGATTCATAAGTTACCCCCGGATCCCGCCCATGGTGAACTCTTGCGCTGACGATGGTCAGCTTTTGCGGATCTTGAAGGTGATATCCGACATACAGTCGCCTGTCCCACTGCATCGGTCATGGTGACGTCTGGGAACAGTGAGCGAATCGAGATCCTTTCGGCCGAGGACGTCGGCAGAACACTGTCGCGGCTGGCCTCCCAGGTTCTTGAATGCGTGGGAGAGGTCGAGACGTTGATGCTGCTGGGAATTCCCACCAGGGGTGTTCAGTTGTCAGCTGTGCTGGCGCGCTTCCTCCAGGAGCAGAGCGGTCAGACGATTGCCCAGGGCACACTCGATCCGACTTTCCATCGCGATGATCTCGAGCGAGTGGCCATGAGGCCTGTGCAGGCGACTGAGCTGCCGGTGAGTGTCGAAGGACGTGATGTGCTGCTGGTCGATGACGTGATTTTTACCGGCCGCACGGTGCGTGCCGCTCTGGAAGCGATCCAGGCCTGGGGAAGGCCACGCCGCGTGATGTTGTTGGTGATGGTGGACCGCGGCCATCGGGAACTGCCGATTCAGCCTGATTTCTGCGGTCGGTCGGTTCCCACTCGGCGGACCGAAACCATTGAGCTCAGATTGATGGATGTGGATGGGGAAGAAGGGGTCTTTCTGAGGAGTCTTCAGGCGGAGAACTGAATCTCCTCACCGCGGAAATGGGCCTTGTAGCGACCGAAGGCCACGAGCACCGGCAGGGTGGGGCTTATCGGGCGCCCCTTCCATTCCGTCAGGACATTGACCACATCCCCCTCGCTGCACTTCATATCGAAGGCTTCACCACGGTGTTGGGGGTGGTTGTAGACCACCACCGATGAGGTCACAACGACCTTGTCGCCAGGCTGCATGAGTGGACGATCTCATTGAGAATCATCTTGTCACGGACTTCACGGTCTCTTCGACTTGCAGAGACTCTCGGGCCCTTCCTCCACCAGTTCTCCGCCCAGATCAGCACAACCGGCGACGAAGGCACTCCATGGATCCATACCGCTGGACAGTCGCTCTTCCACAGCCGTGTTGAGACGTTCAGGATCGACCGTATGAGCAGGTAAGGCCCCATGGCTGTGGTGCTCCTGCCGGTCACGCAGATTCTGAATGGCTTCCTCCACTTGCCTGCGGAGAGGCAGGGCATGGGTCTGCCACCAGGGGTGGTCCAGTTGATTGAGCACACTCAGGGCTTCCCACCATTGCTGTCGCTGAACTTTGTCCTTGAGCCGTTCGTGATCGACCTTGTTGCGGTTCCAGGTCTCTCGCAGGCTGTCGCTGAGCTGTGTTCCCGGCCTCTGTCCCTTTTGTTCCAGGGGGCTGAGAGTGATGAGGGCTTGTTCGAGATCACCCGCTCGGAACTGATCAAGTGCCCGCTCGCGCAGTGCCTGGCGCCACTGGAGCAATCTGGAACGATCACTTCTTCGCTGCTCTTCACTGCCAACATTCGAATTGACAAGCTGTGATTGCAGGTTGAGTGCCTGGGTGCTGTCGCCTCCCTCCCAGGCGAGTTCAGCCTGACGACGACGGCAGACTGCCTGCTCGCTGGGGGCTTCCCGGTCCAGCCATCGGAGTGCCGCCAGCTGTTCGCCGTAGCGCAGGCAGGCTTCGAGATCTCCCTGTGAAGCGGCTTCACGCAGGCGTCCAGGCAACTGCTGTTCCCACCAGTACGCATAACCGCAAAGGGATGCAACACCACCCAGTGTGGCGATCAGCCAAAAACTCGGGAGATGGCGACGCAGCGCCAATGGTGGTCAGGGAACGACAGACACCTTTCTATGGATGTTGCCGCCAACACACACGCCATTGTGGACGGCGCGATCACCGCACGGTCCCAAGTGGTCTCGGCTCAAGGCTTTCGCCGGTGCGCAGATCCTCTCCCTCCAGGATCAGTTCCGCCTGATCATTGAGATGGAAACGCAGTTTTAGACAATCTTCTCCAGGCTGTCCGGGAGGGTCCAGAGCGAGCTCACAGGCGGTGTCGGGCCGCCTTGTGACGTCATCCCAACCATCGGTTTTTTCCAGCACCCGGGGCAGACCATTGACCATCACGACTTCATGTCTTGTCTCCCCCCTGGACTCTCCAAGCACCAGCTCGAGCGACTGCTGGTCGGGACCGCTGGCGCTCAATATCAGCTCCAGCGGCTTGCTGGATGGCCAGGGCTGACCCGGTAAGAACAGAGGATGCCAGTGGTGGCTGTTGCTGCGCTGGTTCCAGCAGCGCAGTGAGATTCCCCGTTGCAGCAGGTCCTGCATGCGAACTCCGGGAGTGAGGCTCAGGGCACCGCAGGCCACCGCCTCCATCGGCGGGGGTGTCAGCAGTGGTGTGGGTGAAAGCTTCTCTGTCAGCCAATCGCGCAGCTGGGGCAGATGGGCGCCTCCCCCAACCACCACCACAGCATCAAGATCCACGGCCGGACAGCCGTTGAGTTCGGCATCGCGCAAGGTCTTGCTGAGCAGTCCTTCAAGGGCATCAAACAGCCCTCGCTCCTGCAGCAGGCGACTGAACTTGTGTCGATCCATCGACAGGTTGCTCGGCGCATCGAATTCCGGGCCATTGGCTATTTCCGAGAGGCGCTCCCGATTCGGGATATCGGGATCGCTGAGACGACATTTGAGACGTTCCGCCGCATTCAGCAGAGCCATCAGCCCATCACCCTCCTCCGGCAGGCCGCCTGGACAGAGTTCGTCGAGAATCCAGCGATCAAGATCCCTGCCACCCAGGTTGATGCCCGCTTTGCCGAGGACCTTGGCCTGACGTAGCGCCTGACGGCTGTTGGTGAGGTCCTGGCCGCGGAAGCGAAGCAGCTGGGCCACTGGAGCAGCACGACCTTCACCCCCTTCGAGGGCGACAAGGGATAGATCCAGAGTTCCTCCGCCAAGATCGACGACGAGAAGCTTGGAGCCGGCTTCTAGTCCAGCCCCGAGGGCAGCAGCTGTTGGTTCGTCCACCAAGGCGATCTCTGCGACCTGCATCGGTTCGCAGGCTTTGAGAAGCCAGTCGCGATAGCCGGAGCCCTGATCCACCGGGGCTGTCAGCACGAGTCGCTCGATGCTGAGTTCCGGGGGCATCCGCTTCCAGATTTCCGTGAGAAGCCGAGCACCGGCCTGTTCCGGGCTGAGTCGTCTTTCGGCACTCTGTGGATCTGATGGCATGCCGATCCAACGCTTGAAGTCGCGATGCAGCTGAGGAGCATCGCGTTCGTGTAAACCGTTTTCCAGCACCTCAAGCCCAACCAGCGCTGGCCCTGAGACCGCGTCCTCGGCCCAGATGAGCGATGGGATCGCTCCCTGCTCACGGGTGATCAGAGGTAGATCGAGCAGATCCACCTCTGATCGCTCAGCAGACTGAAAAGCAACCACTGTGGTGGTGCTTCCCAGGTCGATCGCCAGGGTGCCGACGTTGTAAGACGCGCCGGAAAGATGAAGGTTTTGTTCGGCAGCGAGGGGCTGAACCACCGCTATGGGCAGGTTGGAGTCAGGTCGAGGCTACGGGGAGCAACGATGGATCGCTTAAGAAGGCTGGTCTTTTCCTTTTATCGGGAGGATCCGCAGATCGAGGCAGAGCTGGAACCGCTGCGAGACTGCAGGATGTCACGCAGCTGGGGCAGCATCCGTATTGAGTGCGTGGATGCGCAGCATCTCGAGGAAGTGAGTGCATTGCTCAGTCATTTACGCAGACCGCTGGTGGCGATGGGGCTGGGTCGACAGATTGTTCTGAGGGTCCCGGGCCGCCCGCAACGCAGCTACCCCATGCATGTTCCTTTCCACAGTGATCTCTTCACCTAGGATTAGTTATTCATGAGTTGTTGGCATGCTCTCTGCCGGAGTCGATCATCAGGATCTCGCCAAGCGCGGTGAAAGCCTGATCCGTCAGGCCAGCAATCGCTATCTGACCACGGTTCGGATTGCTTTCCGTGCCAAACAGCGTCGCTTTGACGATTTCGATGGTCTGCTTGAAGAATCCAGCGTCAAGCCTGTGCAGCGCGCCATCGTTGAGCTGAGCGATGAACAGGATCAGCCCGATCTTCTTCCTGGATGATTCAAGAGGAGGGCTCCGGCTGGAGATTATCCAGGGATCCTTCCCGCCCGGTATTTTCCGTCCTGATCGGTGGAGAACACTGGGCCCTCGAACTCAAGGAGAGTGAAGCCTGCGAGCTGGCTTCACTGTTCGCTGATCTGACAGATCAACATCGATCCATCTGTGCCCAGCTTATGGCGGAGGAATCCATCAGCATCGAGCTGGAGCGTGGCAGTTGGTGGGTCTGCCTCGAAGGTGATCGATCACGCTGGACGCTTCGGGGCATCTGCAGCGGTGATGGTGACCAGGCTCGTGGCTTTGAAGTCTGCTGGCCTGACCCTGCTGCGCAGGCCATCGCGGAGGCGATGAGAACGTTGTGGGACAACAGTAATGATTAGAGCAGCTGATCATTGCCTCTTCATTGATTTTCCCCCAGCATTCCCCACGGACAAAACAATGTTTTCCACAGGCTTCACCGCGTTTCGGCTTGTATGGCGGACTTCTGTGGAAAACCTGATTTCGGGGGACTGTTGTGGTTGACGAATCACAGCTGTGACTCTTTCGGCTCTGGTGAAGCAGATCGCTCGCTGTAAAGGGCTCCGGCGGCTGAAGTCTCATTGGGAGAATCAGTGGGAATGCCTCCTTGGCCGCTTCTTGACGCAAGTCAGTATTTGTGGAGAACTAGTTGGCATTCGAGGCGTTTGCATGCAGTTGGCCGATCCGTTAGAGCAGGCTTCAGTTTCAGATCCGCTGCTGGAGGTTGCTAAGGCTTCTGCTTCAGCCTCTGCTGCTCGACAGGCGACCGCCGATTCTTGTGAGTCAGCAGTGAGCTTTCATTCCGAGCTCCCCCAACCCTTGCAGCAAGCCATGGTTGCGTTCATTGAGCGCTGCCCGAACTGGGATCAGTACCGTCTTATTCAGGCTGCTCTGGCTGGATTCCTGATTCAGCACGGCGTGGAGTCGAGAGAAATCACTCGCCTTTATGTGGGCAACATGTTCCGTCGAGAATCCTTGACCCAGGGCGTTTGAGTTCGACAACTGGCCATCAGCAGCAAGGCGCTGAACGGAATACTGAGGAGCAGGCCGATGAAGGCTCCCATCAGGCCAATCAGGTTCACGCCGATGAGCAGGCCAAGCAGAGCGAGAACCTTCAGTCGATTGTTCTGAACCAGCCTTCGACTGTGCTCCATCGCCGCAAGTGGGCGATGGCCGTGATGGACCAGAAGTGGAAGGGCCAGGGTCTGACTCAACGTCCAGAGGATCAATACCAGTCCTCCCGCAAGCAGAACCACTGTGGAGATCACTCCGCTCTGCCTGGCAATCAGTGCTCCGATGATCCTGATCATGTTCAGGCCTCCGATCAGGATGACCCCTTCCAGCAGCACCAGGGATGTGGTCTGTCTAAAGATCCACCGAAGTCGTTGCCGCTCCTGCACAGGTTCGTTCTGTGCTGTGGATTGGATTGAAGGAAGGAGCTGATCGGCCAGATGCAGCAAGGCCACAATCGGCAGAAGAGTTGTGGGGATGGTTGCAACAAAGAGCACATCGCTGAGGGCTGACTGCCACCAGCCCTCCCCTTGCTGAAGATCTTTTGAGATCAAACTCAGGCCAGTGACGGTGATCAGCATCAGAGCTGTCAGGCCCACAAAGCGCCAGGGAGCCTGACTGAAACCAATCCAGGCTCTGGGGATGATTGTTGTGAGAGGTATTCGCTCTGTCGGGCGACGGTCCCTCGATTCACTGAATTGAGCCAAGTCGATTGAGGAGATCCTGAGCGATTCGGTCATCGACAGGAAGAATGGAGAGTCGATTACCGCGTCGAACGACGGCCAGTTCCTCAGGTTGGTAGGACTGACGCAGGTCCTCAAGACTCAAGATGTCCCGAAATCGGCCTCGATAGGCCAGACGCACGCAGTGCCAGCGTGGTGATTCCGCTTTCGACGCAGGGTCGTGATATTTCGAGGATGGATCGAACTGTGTGGGATCCACAAGTCCTGTTTCGATCACTTCCATCAGTCCAATGATCCCAGGAGGCTTGCAATTGGAGTGATAAAAGAAGGCCTGATCGCCAACGGCCATCGTGCGCATGAAATTCCGCGCCTGATAATTGCGAATACCGTCCCAGAGCGTTGTCTGCTCCTGCTCAAGATGATGAATCCCGTAAACATCGGGTTCACTTTTCATCAGCCAGTAGGCCACGCGTTCTACGAAATTTTCTCCAGACTAGTTTGATTGGCTCGCTTGGATCAGCTCACGGAAGTGATTGCCACGAGCTTCAAAATCGGTGTATTGATCGAAGCTGGCGCATGCCGGTGACAACAGCAGGCTCGCAGCTTTGTGGTGTCGGGCCAGTTCAAGAGCATGGGGAACAGCATCATCCAGGCCTCTGTGGATGGACACGGCTCCGGGGAAGGCAGACGCTTCGATCAAGCCAAGCAGTTCTTTAGCCCCTGAACCAAACAGCACAACGGCGCTGCTGCGCTCTTTCAGCAGCTGCAGCCAGGGCTGAGCGTCGCCCTGTTTGGTTTGACCGCCTGCAAGCAGCACCACCGGACTGGGTACGGACTGCAAACCCACGGCAGCTGCGTCGTAGTTGGTTGCCTTGCTGTCATTGAAAACGGCAATGCCCTTAACGGTTCCTAGCGATTCGAGTCGATGGGGGACCCCATCGAAGCAGCGCAATGCTGATTCAATGGTTTCCGGAGCTAATCCAGCTTCGAGAGCCGCTGCAGTGACCAGGAGCATGTTCTGCTGATTGTGCTCTCCGGGCATGGCGAGGGCCTCAGCGCAGAACAGTCTTCGCTCTCCTTCGCAGACCCAGCCGTCGTCACTCACACTCAACCGAGCGCTCGAGCTGTTTGAACACTCCCTGCTGGCGCTGACCCAGTTCACCCTGGTCTCTCCCCAGCTGCAGCGAGTTCGGCTGATGTCTGGGTCATCGCCATTGAGAATCGCCAGCTGGGACCGTTCAAGCAGTCCGCGCTTGATTGCTCTGTAAGCGTCTAGTGACCCATGTCGCTCCAGGTGATCAGGTGTCAGCGTCGTCCAGATCCCGATGCGCGGGGCCACTTCGGTAGCCGCTTCGATCTGGTAGCTGCTCATCTCCATGACGACCCAGTCGGGCGGAGGGCTGGAGCCCTCTAAACATCCCAGGGCCAGTTCTGCGGCGGAATATCCCACATTGCCGGCCATCGGAGCCTTCAATCCGCCATGGCTGAGCACGTGGTGGAGAAGATGGGTCACGGTGGTTTTCCCATTGGTGCCAGTGATGCCAATCCATGGACGTTGCCTCAGGGTCTCCCAGGCCAGAGCCATCTCTCCCTTCACCCGAACTCCCCGCGTTCGTAATGCCTCAAGGGTTGGATGCGTCCAGGCAATTCCCGGACTGATCACCACCTGATCGAGCTCATCGAGCCAGGGCTCGAAACTGGATATCTCCAGGGGTTGTCCGAGCTGGACATCAATGCCCTGCTGTCTCAGCCCGGCTGACTTTCGCCTGCAGGCATCGTTCTCAGCCTTCTCGAGAACCACCACCTCTGATCCCTGGGCCTTGAGCAGACGGGCTGCCCCGATCCCAGAGCGTCCGAGTCCGACCACGACACTCAGGGTCATGCTTTTCGTTCTCTACTCACGAGGGAAGTGGGCGATACTGGAATCGAACCAGTGACTCCTACCGTGTCAAGGTAGTGCTCTACCTCTGAGCTAATCGCCCGCATTTTCACCCTTCAGAGGATCTGCGGTGACGGTTGAGCGCTTGCCCACCGGATGCGACTGAAGTTAGCAGCTCACCGGCGCAGGATCTCCACTCTCCAGCGATCTCGTTTTGTGATTTCGAGATTCAGTACTTCCACGCTTCCCCGGTCCTGAAGCTGGAGGCGGTCGCCGATTTTCAGTTCCCGACTCGCCTGGCGGACTGGATACCAGTTGAGCCGCAGTCTTCCATCCCGGATCTGACGAATCACTTTGGAGCGGGACAGTCCGAAACCCGCTGAGGCGATGGCATCGAGTCGGCAGGATGCTTCCACGCTGGTGAACCGCTTCGGCAGTCTCTGGGCTGGCCACTGCAAGCAGTCGATGCTCACTGCCTCCACGGACAGCGTTACGTCACGCACTTGTCCGGTCAGGCCGTTGAGATGGTTCGCGGCCTCCGGTGTGCAGACGGCCTGGGCTCCACGATCACCCCGAAGCCAGAGATCGCCAAGCCCATCAGGTTTCACGCCAAGGTCAATCAGCGCCTGGCGCATGTCTTGCGGTTCAGCACGGTCGAACAGGAAATTGCCCTCGAGCCTCAATCCCGAGATTGGAGCCGGCTCAGGTTGCGGTTCCTGATCGCTGCGACTGAGCTGGAGACGACAGCGTTCGGTGTCTGGTCTCCCACCGTCTCGGACCAAACGCAGTTCAGTCAGTGCCTCGAGACGGCGTGAGTCTTCCAGTTCAGGTCCGCTCAAAAAACTGCTCCAGCTCGGCTGCCAGGTGCGCAGCACCGTTTCCGCCTGCTCGATCAGGCGGTGCATTGCCTCGGGCTCAGCGAGCCCTTCGATCAACGACTCACGGGGAAGACTCACAGTTCACTCAGGCGAACCACCTGCTGAGGACGTACTTTCTGAACCAGTTGCCAGGGCACTTCCAGACCTGCTCGGGTTTCCAGCAGTAGCAACCAAAACTGCTCGTTGTGCCGATTGCGCAGAATACGGACTCCGTCCTCGTTGTCGGAGGGGACACTTGCTGCTGCGGCGTAGCTCCCCATTAACCCTGAGCCGAGTCCGAGCAGCCCGCCAATCAGTGCTTCTCCGATATCACCGAAGCGCGCAAAGGTGTCGAGTGTGGTGATTTGGGTGAAGGTGAGCCCTGCTATGAAGCCGAAGGGCATCAGCCAGCGAGACATGGATCGCTGGCGGCGGCTGCGGGCCATGTTCGGATTGAGCAGATCGACGTTCTCGATCTGCTCTGCCTTGAGGCCACCTTCAGCGTCTCCAGATTGTTCAGGAGCGACCAGCACAACGCGCATGAGGGGTGTGCCTGAATCCTGCAGGTCCTGGACCAGAGTTTCTGCAGAGGCGCGTTCTTTGAGCACCAGGACGCAGACGGGCATGGGGCGATTCGGTGCGGGCTGCCATTCTCCATGGAAGGCCAATAATTCAGCGGGAAGCCTGAATTTGGAGGAGGTCAATCTCCCTGCTCAACAGTGATGTTCGGACCGATCTCTAAACTTCTAAATGGCTTTCTCTCCGCCGCTGGATGACCAAAGTTCTTGTTTCAGACCCCATTGATCAGGCTGGGATTGACATTCTTGGGCAGGTGGCCCAAGTGGACCAGCGGACAGGCCTGTCTCAGGACGAGCTCAAGTCGATCATCGGTGACTATGACGCTCTGATGATCCGCTCTGGCACTCAGGTCACCGCTGATGTGATCGAGGCTGCGGATCGTCTGCGCATCATCGGTCGGGCTGGAGTGGGGGTCGACAACGTTGACGTTCCTGCCGCCACCCAGAGAGGTGTGTTGGTCGTGAATTCGCCCGAGGGCAACACGATCGCTGCTGCAGAGCATGCGCTGGCCTTGTTGTTGTCTCTGTCCCGCCATGTGCCTCAGGCGCACGCATCGATGCGTACCGGTTCCTGGGATCGCAAGAAATACGTGGGTAATGAGCTCTATAAAAAAGTGCTCGGGGTTGTGGGACTGGGAAAAATCGGCTCACACGTGGCCAAGGTTGCCAAAGCGATGGGCATGGAGGTGATCGCGTTCGATCCCTTCATCTCGGTTGACCGGGCTCAGCAGATGCAGGTCCGGCTTACGACCCTGGAGGATCTGTTCCGTCAGGCCGACTACATCACGCTGCATATCCCCAGAACGCCCGATACCGAGAATCTCGTGAACGCCGAGCTTCTCCGCTCGATGAAATCTACGGCCAGGATCGTGAACTGCGCTCGCGGGGGCATCGTTGATGAAGCTGCCATCGCCGAAGCCATTGACAACGGTGTGATTGCCGGGGCTGGTCTGGATGTGTTCGCATCTGAACCTCTGGGCCAGGACTCTCCACTGCGTGCAGTCGAGCGCGGGCTTGTTTTGACTCCTCACCTCGGAGCCTCCACCGAAGAAGCCCAGGAAAATGTGGCGACCGATGTGGCTGAGCAAATCCGCGATGTCCTGCTTGGACTCCCCGCTCGCAGTGCCGTCAACATCCCCGGTCTCAGCGCAGAAATCATGGAGCGTCTCAAGCCCCACCTGCAGCTCGCCGAGACCCTTGGTCTGCTAGTGAGTCAGCTGAGCGGTGGCCAGGTGCAGGAACTGGAGGTTCGTCTTCAGGGTGAGTTCGCCAATCACCCCTCTCAGCCCCTTGTGGTGGCAGCGCTCAAGGGACTGCTCACCAGCGCTCTCGGAGAACGCATTAACTATGTCAATGCCTCTCTTGAAGCCAAAGGGCGAGGAATTCATGTACTGGAGGTCAAGGACGATGCCAGCCGCGATTTCGCCGGGGGATCCTTGCAGCTCACCACCCGCGGTGGCCAGGGTGGACACAGTGTGACGGGTGCGGTGTTCGCGGATGGTGAACTGCGGGTCACGACCATCGACGAATTTCCGGTGAATGTGCCGCCGAGTCGTCACATGCTCTTTACCCGTCATCGGGATATGCCAGGAATCATCGGCCATCTCGGCTCTCTGCTGGGCGAGCACAACGTCAACATCGCCTCGATGCAGGTGGGCCGCAGGATCGTGCGCGGAGATGCCGTGATGGTTCTCAGTATTGATGATCCGATTCCACCTGCGCTTCTGGCCACCATCAACGGCATTAACGGGATTCAGGAAGCCCATCCCGTCACGCTGTGATGTGGTGGCGCTTGTCTTTGCCGGTTCAGCCTGAGCTGGAGGAATCGCTGTTCTGGAAGCTGAATGTTCTCGGTCTGCACCGGGTCGCTGTTCAGCATGCACCTGAGACACCCGATCAGCGCACCCTTCTGGCCTGGTTGCCAGCCCACGAATGGCCTGAGGATCAGCGCTCAGAGCTGTTCAGCAGCCTCATGCCCCTGGCTGACACCTTCGGCCTCGCTCTGGCTCAGCCGGTGTGGGATGAACTGGCCGATGAAGACTGGAGCCTCAGCTGGAAACAGCACTGGCAGCCAGACCCTGTAGGGCAGAGTCTGCTGATCCTGCCCGCCTGGCTTGATGTGCCTGAAGAGCACGCTCACAGGCTTGTCCTGAAAATGGATCCAGGCAGTGCATTCGGAACCGGCAGCCATCCCACCACCCGTCTATGCCTTGAAGCACTTGAGCAAGAGCCTCCCTCAGGTTTGCGGGTCGCGGATTTGGGTTGCGGCAGTGGAGTGCTCGGGCTTGCGGCACTCGGGCTTGGGGCTCGCCAGGTGCTGTCCGTCGACACCGATTCCTTGGCTGTAAGAGCAACGACCGATAACGCTGTTCTGAATGGCCTCTCCGTTGATGCGCTCAGGGTCACCCAGGGGTCGGTGGACGTGCTGGCGAAGCTGCTTGATGATCAGCCTGCAGATCTCCTGCTCTGCAACATCTTGGCTCCGGTGATCGAAGCGCTTGCGCCCCACTTTGAATCTGTTCTTCGTCCTGGCGGGCGGGGTTTGCTTAGTGGCCTGCTGGTCGAACAGGCACCAAAGCTCACACAAGCGCTGGAGAGCCTGGGCTGGATGGTCGAGCCGCTTGCTGCACAAGGTCGATGGGGTTTGCTCGAGATTCGGCGCTAGCCTTGATAAGTGGCCCTTATAAATGTTTCTGTTTTGATTGGGCTTACGCCGAAATAGTCGCTAAAGCGTGTGCCTTGACGCCTGGGCGATGTAGAAATGATCAGTCCGGCAGGCTCGTTTGTTACGAGCCTCTGCAAATTCACTCCATCCATGGCTTCTTACAAGGTCACCCTGGTCTCCGAAAGCGAGGGCCTCAACAAGACCATTGAGGTTCCTGACGATCAGTACATCCTCGATGCTGCTGAAGAGCAAGGCATTGACCTGCCTTATTCGTGCCGTGCGGGTGCCTGTTCCACCTGTGCCGGAAAAATCACATCTGGAACGGTTGACCAATCCGACCAGAGCTTCCTGGATGATGATCAGATCGAAGCCGGATTTGTGCTGACCTGCGTGGCCTACCCCACCTCCGACTGCACCATCAAGACCCACGCTGAAGAGGAGCTCTACTGAACTCCGGACTCTTGATCCGAAAATCTGGAAGAAGGATCGATTGCCACCTCCACGCGGGGGTGGCTTTTTGCTGTCAGTGTGGTGTCACGTGGCTCTCTTCCTGTCGATGACCGCCGTTCCCGCTGCACCGCTGAGACCTGAAGTGGAAGGGCTGCTTGACCATGGTTCGGTTCACACCAGTTCTGGAGGCCAGTACAGCTTTCGGGTGATCGGGCCCTGCTGCCGCCTGTATGACCGCGAAGAACTTCCCTGGCCCTGTTGTCGCCTGGCTTGGCGCAGTAAGGAACCAAGTTGGCGACGTGTCGGTCGTCGCTTTGTCGCTGATCTCGGGTCGCGTCGTTGCCCGTCCTATTCAGTTGAACTGCTTCAACCTGGATCCAGACCTACGAACACAGTGCTTACGCTCTTCCCGATGCGCTTCACCGCTGAAATGCAGGAGTGGTGGTACAGCCGTCGGCCCAGATCACTCGATCCAAGCAATCTTGCGCCCTGAAGGGAAAGCTCGACGACTGGGCCATTAGCTCACTGGATCGATCCAGCATTCACCAGATCGTCCCCTGTTGCTCAGAAATAAATTTTGCCGCCGCCCCATTCCTGGCCGAGAACCTTCGGAGCCACGAGGATATAGGCCGACATCAACTGCAGATCTTCATCGGTGAGATCTCGCATCGCTGGATACAGATCACGGCTGCGCATGCTGGGGTGAAGATCGGCAATGCTGTACTCGCCGTCATAGGAGGTGGGATCCTGCATGTAGTCCACCAGCGCGGCGATGTTGTCGCGCGACGGTGTGGCCAGTGCCAGGGTTTCCGGGTCGAGACCAACGTTGTGGTTGGTTTTGGTGATGCCGCCGGCATGGCAGGTGCCGCAGCTGGTGTTGAAAACTTTTCGACCCGCTTTGACCTGCTGTTCGCTGAAGGTCACCGCTGTGCCTTCAGGGTCGGAAGGCACGGTGAGTGTCTCCGTATCCCAGAGGGCGGCATGAACGGGTGAGCTGATCGACAAGACAGCCAGCACCGGCAGGACGATCAGCAGTCGAATCAGCGACTTTCGCAGGTTGAAGAGAAGAGGAACCATGAAGGATGCCAGAGACTGATGGATACAGCGCACCAAGCTCTTGTATCACGCTGAGGTATCAAAGTGACGCCGTTCAGGGTGCACCGATCACGAACTGTTGCAGCATGCGGTCCTTGATGAAGCGGTCACCTCGAGGCAGAGGAAGTCCTTCGCCAGGATCGTGTTCGGGAAAATCGCTCTGGCTTCCGCAAGCAGATCGTCTGCAGTCACAGCGTTGCCAGGTGCATAACGGGGGCTGAGATGGGTGAGGACAAGTTGTCCGACACCCGCTTCAGCTGCGGTCTGGGCCGCCATCGTGCTTGTGGAGTGCTGTCGCTGAAAGGCCATGTCGGCCTCGGCGTGGGAAAAGGTGGATTCGTGAATGAGCAGGTCTGCACCCTTGGCCAAGGCCACGGCTGCTTCGCAGAACACAGTGTCCGTGCAATAGATGAGACTCGCCCCGGCTTGTTCTGGCCCGCTGAGCGTTTTGCCGTCAATTCGCCGTCCATCTTCAAGGGTGACCGTTTCGCCTCGCTTGAGAGAGGCATAGACAGGTCCGGGGGGGATCGCCATCTCCCGAGCCTTGTTGATGTCGAAGCGACCCGGCTTCGGCTTTTCCTCAACGCGATAGGCATAGGCAGGGACTCGATGGTGCAGTGGTGTGGCCCGCACGGTCAGATCTGCATCTTCAAAAACGATGCGACCTGCTTCAGCGGCACTGCGGACTTTGTGCACCTTGAGTGGATAGCCGATTCTTGTTGAGCTGGTTCGCAGCACCCCCTCCAGATAGCTTTCGAGGGGATCAGGGCCATACAGATCCACACCACCACTGCTGCCGCTCAGCCCGAGGCTGGCCAGCAGGCCTGGAAGACCGAAAACGTGGTCACCATGCATGTGCGTGATGAAAATCCTGCGCAGCTGGGACAGCCTCAGATCACTGCGCAGGAACTGGTGCTGGGTTCCTTCTCCACAATCGAAAAGCCACAGTTCCGAACGCTGAGTCAGTCGCACGGCCACCGCTGAAACGTTGCGGGCTCGGGTTGGGACTCCAGAACTGGTGCCGAGAAAGGTGACCTGCACGGCATGGTGGGCTCAATGGTCAATCTGCCATGAAGGCCTGGCTGCAGTCCGCAGGGCGGGGCACACTGAGCAACCATTGGCCTGATGAGTGGTTCTGCACATTTCCATCGGTCGTGCTGCTGCTGGAGCAGCCCTGACGCTGCCACTGGCTGTGATTGCCCTGGCCGCTGAAGCCAGGACTGCGGTCACTGCCCAGGAGCCGCAGATGCGTGTTTTGGTGGCAGAAGGCTCGGAGTTGATCCTGCGCTCCGATGGCGATCAGCCCCTGCTCGTGCATGGCATCGCCCGTCACGAACGCCGCCTGGAGCGTCTGCAGGTTCGCTTGCGGGGGGGGCGCCTGACTCTTGCGGATGCCAGTGCAGATGGCCTCGCCTCGATTCGGATCAGCACGACTGACCCCCGTGGGATCTGGCTCGGGCGCCGGCGCTATCGCGGAGATCTGGTACTCCTGGTCCGCAACGGCAGGATCCAGGCCATTAATCAGCTGGGCATTGAGACCTATCTCCCCAGTGTCGTTGGCAGTGAGATGCCTGCCAAGTGGCCGCTGGCAGCCTTGCAGGCCCAGGCCGTCGCTGCCCGGACCTACGCCCTTCGCCAACGGGGACGCAAGCCGGATTTCGATGTGAAGGCCACGGTGAGCAGCCAGGTTTACAAAGGCATCGAATCGGAGACGCCAAGCACCCGCAGCGCGGTCGCCACAACCCGCTCTCTTGTTCTGGTGCATAACGGCCGCTTGATCAATGCTGTTTTTCACAGCAGTTCCGGGGGGTCTACTGAGCCCAGCGGAGAGGTCTGGCAAAACCAGCTGCCCTATCTCGTGAGCGTTCAAGATCATGACCAGCACAGTCCTGTGCATCGCTGGAACCAACGTTTCGATGAAGGCGATCTGCGCCGCCGCTTTGAAGAGACCGGTGGAGTGGAGCGGTTGAGTGTGCTCAGCACCAGCTCAACCGGCAGGGTCCGTTCAGCTCGGATTCAAGGCCCGCTTGGGTCCCTCGTACTCACAGGTCGTCAACTGCGTCAGCGTCTGGGCTTGAAGAGCACGATGGTGCGTTTCTCTTTGCTGGAGGCAGAGCTGGAAGATGCTGGCGGGTCCATTGATCCCGCCGATCATGGATCAGAGTCAGCGCCGCAGCTGATCGGACTCTGGCGTGATTCCGCCAGCGGTACTGGCGGAGCGGCTGATCCGGCTTCAACAGCGCCCGTCAAAACAGCGGCTCCCTTGCCCCCACCTCCGCCCAGAGCGGGCTTGACCGCATCGACTCGCGCTGGAAGTATTTCAGTGACTTCCCGCGGCACGATTGTGCTGGAAGCAGCAGGCCAGGGTTATGGCCACGGAGTGGGCATGAGCCAGTGGGGAGCCCACGGACTGGCCAGTCAGGGCGCTGATTTCCGTGAAATTCTCCATCACTACTACCGCGGAGCAACGATCAGGCCGTACCGACCGGCTGATGACCCATCAGTGGCATTCAGCACTGGTTCGGAGCCAGCCTTGATGGGTTGACCTGCCGCGATCGTTGCGTGCCCCAGTTTCTGTCCAGACTTGCGCTGCATCGCCGCCCGGAGCCGCTCGCGCTGATGGAGGCAATCGTGGATCACGTGGCGGCCCATCTCACCCAGGCCCTTGAAGGGGAGCGCTTCAAGCCGCTGGGAATGGCGACGGGAAGGACCATGGAACCGTTCTACGAGGCTTTGATTCAGCGTCTGGTGGCATGGCCAACACCACAGCTCGAACAGTTGAAACGCTGCTGGCTGAGTTTCAACCTTGATGAATACGTGGGCTTGTCGTCCGGAGACAACCGCAGCTTCGCCGCCTATATGGATGCCCAACTGGGTTGTCATCTCGATCTCTCTCCCTGCCAGTTGCAGCTGCCGGATGGAACGGCCAAGGATCCAGCCGAAGAGGCCCGACGCTATGGATCTGCGTTGCAGAAGGCAGGCGGTATCGGTCTTCAGCTGCTGGGTCTTGGTGGCAATGGTCACGTGGGTTTCAACGAGCCACCGTCACAACCCGGCAGTCGCTGCCGCGTCGTGACGTTGCAGCGAGCCACGCGGATTCAGAATGCCAGTGCTTTCGGCGGAAGCCCCGATAGGGTCCCTGAGCAGGCCATCACCCTTGGTCTTGATGAGATTCTTGCTGCTGAGGAGATCCATCTGATCGTTACCGGAGCCGCCAAAGCAGAGATTCTGCGGACAGCTTTGCTGGACCCCTGCAGTGCCGAAGTACCTGCCAGCTGGCTGCAGCGCCATTCAAGAGTGCATGTCTGGGTGGATGATGCGGCCTGTGCTCACCTGCCGCTGTTGTCTTGAACAGCTGGCAGTTCTGGATTGACCGTGGAGGCACCTTCACCGATCTGGTGGCACGCAATCCATCCGGCCGGTTGTTGGTGCGCAAAGTGCTTTCTGAACAGCCGGATGTTCCCGGGGATCCGGCTGTTGCCGCCATGCGCGAGTTGATGCAGCTCACTCCCGAGCAGCAGATTGATCCTGGATTGATCGAGGAACTGCGGCTGGGCACCACCGTTGCCACCAATGCACTGCTTGAGGGGGCGGGAGAGCCTGTGCTGCTGGTCACCAATCGAGGCCTGGCTGACCTGTTGCTGATCGGTGACCAGCACCGTCAGGACCTCTTTGCTCTGGCCATTGCCAAGCCACCAACGTTGCTGGCCGCCGTTGAAGAGGTTCCCGGTCGCCTGGATGCGGATGGACGGGAGTTGGAAGCACTGCTGCTCGAGGACGAGTTCATGCAGAGGCTTGAGCGTCATCACCAGAACGGCATCCGCTGTTGCGCCATTGCGCTGATGCATGCATGGCGTGATCCCATACATGAAAAGGCGCTGGCGCAGCTAGTTCGTAGCGCTGGGTTCAGAACAGTGGTCTGTTCCCATGAGGCCAGCCCACTGCCGCGCCTGGTTCCAAGAGGACAAACCACGGTGGTGGAGGCTGCCGTCAGGCCTGTGCTTTCCGCCTACCTGGATCAGGTTCAAGCTGCTTTGGGTGATCAGGCCCGATTGCGGGTGATGACCTCCAGTGGAGCTCTGCAACATCCAGATTCACTGCTCGCCAAAGACACAATCCTTTCGGGCCCTGCCGGCGGCATGATCGGAGCTGTTGCCGCCGCTCAACAAGCGGGCCTTGGAGCCTCGGCCCTCGTGGGTGTGGATATGGGGGGCACGAGCACGGATGTGTTCTGTCTGCCTTCGGGCGCGGCTGACCGGGAGTGGGAACGCAATGCTGAAACCGAGATTGCCGGATTTCAGCTCACAGCGTCGCGGCTGCCGATCCATACCGTGGCGGCAGGAGGGGGATCGATCATCAGTGCTCATGGTGGTCGCCTGACGGTGGGTCCACGCTCGGCTGGAGCTGAACCAGGGCCTGCCTGCTATCGCCGAGGTGGCCCTCTGGCCATCACGGATGCCCATCTGCTGCTGGGCCGACTGCAGGTAGATGCCTTCCCGGCAGTTTTCGGGCCTGATCGCGATCAGCCTCCTGATCTACAGGCGACCCGTCAACAGTTTCAGGCGCTTTCCTCTCTACTGGGCCAGGCCCCCGAGCAGCTGGCCGAAGGTGCTCTTGACCTCGCTGTCGAGGCGATGGCCGGAGCGATCCGCCATGTCTCCCTCTTCCGTGGCCATGACATCCGTGGAGGAGTGCTGGTTGCTTATGGCGGTGCTGCAGGGCAGCTGGCCTGTCGACTGGCCGAGTCTCTAGGTCTCAGGCAGGTGCTGCTCCACCCTCTGGCTGGGGTGCTCTCGGCCTATGGCCTTGGCCAGGCCCGTCAGCGCCAGCTGCATCAGCGTTCCATCCGTCGTCCACTTGACGCGACATTGCTGACTCAGTTGCCGGCCATGGTCAGGTCTGACCTGAGCACAGCACTCGTGGGACTGCAGCAGCTCTCCGCAGGGTCTTCGGCAGCAGCGGAGCGTCAGATCAGGATCGAGCTGCGCGATGCCTCTGGCGAACAAGGTCTGATGCTCCTACTGGCATCAGGTGTTGAAGACCTGGATCTGCATCAACTTGAAACCAGGTTTGACCAGGCTCATCGGCTTCGGTTTGGCTACACGCCGCCTCGCACGGCCCCTCTGATCGCCGAACGCCTCGAGGTGGAGGTGCTTGATGCGAGGGCGGAGAGCTCCCTTCAATCCAATGCTGAAGGCCATGGCGCCGAAGCCCACTCATCAGTGAGGGTTCAGCGGGCTCAGGTTCATTGGAGAGAGCAGGGCTGGTGTGATGTGCCTGTGCTGGAGAGCTGGCAGTTGAAGTGCGATCAGCAGCTGTCGGGGCCCGCGCTCATCCTGGACCCCACGGCGAGCATCGTTCTGGAGCCAGGGTGGAAGGCCCGGCTGCTGGATGACGACAGTGTGCTGCTCGAGGGGACATCCAGGGCTGCCTCTTCGAGGTCTTATGCCAGGACGGACGCCAGTGGAGCGACTGACGAGCAGGACAAGGTCCCGGATCCTGTGGATCTCAGCCTCTTTCATCACCGTTTCATGCAAATTGCTGAGCGCATGGGAGAACGGCTGCGTCAGACCAGTCGATCCGTGAACATGAGGGAGCGGCTGGATTTTTCCTGTGCGCTGTTCGATTCGCAAGGGGCGCTCGTGGCCAATGCGCCTCACATCCCTGTGCACCTGGGTTCGATGAGTGATGCGGTCGTGGATCTGCTGGAGCAGATCCAACGAGGTGAGAGGCCTGCGCTGGCGGCCGGAGACACCGTGATCAGCAACGATCCATTCCACGGTGGCACCCACTTGCCTGATATCACGGCGATCACACCTTGTTTTGTGGAGGGAGGTCACGATCCCTTCGCCTTTGTGGCCTGTCGCGGGCACCACGCCGATGTGGGTGGTCTAACACCAGGTTCGATGCCTCCCTTCAGCTCCAGTATTGAGGAGGAAGGTCTGCTGGTGCGCAACCACTGGTTGTCCGCCAGGGGAACGCCGGATCGGCAAGGTTGGAATCAGTTTCTGCAGGGGCTCAGCTCACCCCCAAGAGACCCCGAACTTCTCTGGGCAGATCTTCAGGCCCAGGCAGCGGCCAATCATCTGGGCACTGAATTGTTCGATCAGCTGCTGCAGCTGGAGGGCTGCCAGCGTGTTCGGCGCTATCTGCAGCATGTTCAGGACCATGCTGCAGCCACTGTTCGGCGCCTGATCGACCGTTTTCAGGACAGCACCTTCGAGGTTGATCTCGACAACGGTGCAAGGCTCAAGCTGGCCTTGAAGGTCGATCGGAAACGGCAAGAGGCTTTGCTCAATTTCTGTGGGACCAGTCCCCAGGGCAAGCACAATTTTCACGCTCCACTGGCGGTGACCAAGGCTGCCGTCCTTTATGTGATTCGCTGTCTGGTTGAGGAGCCGATTCCCCTCAATGCCGGATGTTTCCAGCCGTTGACCCTGATCGTCCCGGAGGGCTCTCTGCTCAACCCCAGCTCGCCGGCTGCAGTCGTCGGCGGCAATGTGGAAACATCGCAGGCGCTCTGCAATCTGCTGTTTGCTTCTCTAGGGGTGATGGCCGCGGCCCAGGGAACGATGAACAACCTCACCTTCGGTGACGGGCGCAGGCAGTATTACGAGACCATCGCCGGTGGCGGAGGAGCAGGCCAGGGCTTCGCTGGATCAAGCGGAGTGCAGACCCATATGACCAACTCCAGGCTCACTGACCCTGAGATTCTCGAGCAGAGATTTCCAGTGAGGCTTGAACGCTTCGGCTTCCGTCGAGGTAGCGGCGGAGTCGGTCGTTGGCCTGGAGGCGACGGGTTGGAGAGGGAGTTCCGCTTTCTGGAACCAATGACGGCAGCGCTCTTGTCTGGTTCCAGGATTGTTGCCCCTTTCGGCCTGGCCGGGGGAGAACCGGGCGAAGCGGGAACGGCGCTGCTGACCCGGGCCGATGGAACGGTACAGGAGCTGGATGGTTGCGTGCAGCTTCAGGTCAATCCAGGGGATCGACTGCTGATCGGCACTCCCGGTGGTGGTGGCTTTGAGCCACTTATGCGGTCAGGTCATCGCTGAGTTCGAGGTTCGCGCTGACACTGCAGATGTCGTCGAGTTCCTTTAAGGCGTCCAGCAACTTCAGACACTGTTGGGTGCTCTCTTCGTTGTCCGGTCTCACCTGGGTAAGGGGGTGCCAGCAGTGACCCCATTCCGAGACCCCCCAGCCTTGATCGCGCAGTCCTTTCTGCAGGGATTCGAGCGCTTCGAAGGGACCATGCACCAGGGCTTCCTCGGGACTTCTGAGCTGATAACCATCGGCCTCCAGATTGAGCAGGCATTCCAGCAGTGCCTCCTCATTGATCGCCGGGCTCCTGAGGCTCACTTCACTGCGGTGCTGGAAGAGATAGCTCACGCATCCGCTTTCGCCGAGGTTGCCGCCGTGTTTGCTGAAGGCCAGCCGTACAGCGGCAGCGGTGCGGTTGCGGTTGTCGCTCAGTGCTTCCACCAGAACAGCCACTCCTCCGGGGCCATAACCCTCGTAGCGGATTGATTCAAGCTGTTCCGTGTCACCAGCCTTTCCGGAGCCTTTGGCGATGGCTCTTTCGATGTTGCTTGCTGGTACACCAGCGGCCTTGGCCTTAACAATCGCCGTGCGCAGTTGGAAATTGCCATCAGGGTCACTGCCCTGGCGTGCAGCCACGCTGATTTCGCGTCCGATCCTGGTGAATACAGCTCCTCGCTTGGCATCCACCACGGCCTTGGTGCGTTTGATCTGGGACCATTTGCTGTGGCCTGCCATCGGATGCTTCGGCGTCCGTTTGCTTACTGCAAAGTACTGAGCTCGCAGCATCACCCCCGCGCTTCAAACACCACCTTCGGTTTCAGACCATCCTCTCCATCGGGAACACCGAGGCCGAGCATGCGCCCTCCGTCACTGAGAACGACCACAGCATCAGCTGCGCCGCTGATGCCGGGGGCGATCCGGCGCCCACAGCTCCAGTCCAGTTGTTCGCTGGCACTGAGCAGGCGCTTCGGCAGATGAGGCAAGGCCAGCTCGGGGCGCATCAAGGTCATTTCCCCCTTGCCGACCTCGTCCGCCGCGGCAGGCAGAGCCACCGCTTGGTTGTCATGGAAGCCGAGGGCCTGGGTTCGCCGCAGGCTGGCCAGACAACCTCCACATCCGAGTGCTGCACCCAGATCTCTGGCAAGTGAACGGATGTAGGTGCCTGCTGAGCAATGCACCTCCACGCTCAAACGGGCTTGCGCTGCACTCCACCCCAGCAGTCGCAGTTGATGAATGGTCACAGGCCGTGCCGCAAGCTCCATCTGCTCGCCGCGACGGGCCCTGGCGTAAGCACGCTCACCATCCACGTGCACGGCTGAGACCTGAGGGGGCTGTTGGCTAATCGCGCCGAGGAACCGACTCAGTGCCTGGTCCAGCGTTTCTGAGCTCAGGTCTGGGACTGATTGTCTGGACAGTTCATCCCCCTGCAGGTCGTCGGTGTTGGTGGTGATCCCCAGCTGGATCACGCCTCGATAGGTTTTCTCACCAGGCAGGTAAGGCAACAACCTCGTCGCCTGTCCCACTGCGATCGGCAGGACACCGGTCACCGCGGGATCCAGAGTGCCGCCATGTCCAACTCTGCGGATGCCCAGCACTCGCCTGATGCGAGCGACGCAAGTGTGGGAGGTGATTCCAGCCGGCTTGTCGATCACGGCGAAGCCGATGGGCGCAGTCAATGTGCAAGCCATGTCCAGCTGTCGACTGTGGCACCCTGCCTTTGGCACCAGTGGGCTCGCACGTAGGTTTGCCCGATCGCGTCCTGATGGTCCATGCAGTCACTCAATGCCTCCGCTGGTGTGGACATTCAAGAGTTTCTCAACAGCGGCTTCTCAGTGAAGGAGCATCTCGCGTCTTACCTATCGCTCTCAGCAGCGGAAGTCGCCGAGCGACTGCCTCAGAGCACTGAGGATCTGGCAGCGATGCATCCGGGTGCTTTCGATCCTGAGCGAGCGGCTGATTTCTATGAGGACACGGTTGGCACGGGCCATCTGTTCGAATTGGCAGCCTGGCATCTCAGCAGTGCCGACTACATCGCAGACACTCTGCGGCTGCAGAAGCTTTTTGCTCATGGCGATGTGCTCGATTTCGGAGGCGGTATTGGAACGCATGCTCTGGCTGCAGCGGGTCTGGAGAGCGTTCGGCATGTCTGGTTTGTGGATCTCAATCCTCAGAACCGTGGATTTGTCCAGGACCGTGCTAATCGTCTGGGACTTGAGAAGCGTGTGAGTGTCCACCGCGATCTCGACAGTCTTCCCCGTCGGCGTTTCGACACGGTGGTGTGTCTTGATGTGCTTGAGCACCTTCCTGATCCCTCGAGGCAGTTGATGGAGTTTCACCAACGCCTCAATCCCGGCGGTCGGGCTCTACTCAACTGGTATTTCTTCAAGGGGCATGACGGTGAGTACCCCTTTCACTTCGATGACCCGCGGCTGGTGGAAGACTTTTTTCGCTGCTTGCAGAGCCGCTTCCTGGAGTTGTTTCATCCACTGCTGATCACAACCAGGGTCTACCGTCCGATTGAGGACAGCTGAGCTGAACGATCGATGGCCCAGATCTCAGGACAGGGTCGCTGGCTGATTCGTCTGATTGTGGTTAAGAAGCTCCTTCTGGCCGGAGTTCTCCTTGCGATCAGCCTGGCCGCTGTATTTGGGGATGTTCACTATGCCGAGCTGTCGGATTTCGCCGAAACCTGGGGGAAGGCGGACCGTCAATTTCTTTCTTCGCTGGCAGTGAAGGGAACTCTTTTGGGCCCGACACGTCTGATGCGTCTGGCTTTTGTTTCGGGGCTCTATGCCGCCTTGATCCTTGTGGCGGCCTGGGCCACATGGGTGGGTCGCCGCTGGGGCGAGTGGTTGCTTGTCGGAGTCCTCGGCCTCGCTCTGCCTCTGGAAGTCGTCGATGCCTTGCATGAACAAAGCCCCAGAACATGGATTGTTCTGGGGCTCACCGTGATTGGCCTTGTGTTGACAACCCGTATGGCACTGAGCTCAGAGCGGCGTCCTTGATCAGGAGACGTCGTGATGGTCAAACAGCAGCGGTGATGTTGATGCGCTTGCGATTGCGCAGTCCGCGTCGGATCGTCTCGAACTTCACCACGCCATCAGTCAGTGCAAAGAGAGTGTCGTCCTTGCCGTGACCAACATTGACTCCGGGCAGAACTGAAGTGCCGCGCTGACGGATCAGGATGGAGCCGGCGGTGACGGATTCTCCGCCGTAAGCCTTCACTCCGAGACGCTTGGAATTGGAGTCGCGGCCGTTACGGGTTGAACCTGTGCCTTTCTTATGAGCCATGGGGAGGGATGGAAGAGGAGGGAGAATGTTGGTTGAAATTGATCCGGATGATCAGCTGATGGGTTTGCCAGCGACGGAAATCGACTGAACCATGACTCTGGTCAGCTCCTGACGATGACCATTCTTGCGACGGGTCTTCTTTTTGGGGCGCATTTTGTAAACGATCACCTTGGGGCCGCGGCGGTGCGCCATCACCTTCAGCTCCACACTGGCGTCCTTCACATAAGGCTTGCCAAGAGTTGTGCCCTTGGAATCCTTCACGAGGAGAACGTTGTCGAGAGTTACGGTCGCGTCGACCTCAGCGTTCAGTCGGTCGAGGTCGTAGTAACGATTGGCCTGCAGCCAGAACTGCTGACCGGATGCCTCGACGATCGCGTAGGTGCCCGTTTCTTGAGCTGCAGAGGTTGTTGAGCTGGATTCGGCCATGTGCTGAGGGACGCGGTCAGGCTCGGACAAGCCGATTTGGCCTGAGCCGCAATCGAAAGACAAACAAAGATCCTCGGTCTTCCTGGCCCCTTTCGTCAAGATTCAGCTCAGGATCCTGTCGCGGTGATGGCTCGTCCGGCACTTACGATCGCTTTGCTGCTCAAGACGAGAGATCTCGTTGAGATCTGCTGCCAATGGCTGCCGGTGAATCGCTATGCACCCGTTGATCTCGGTGCCGTCGAGTCGGGTCAGGGTGTTGTTGAACTGCTCTCCCGCCAGCGTGAAGCGGTGGATGCCGTCGTGATTGAGCAGTGCCTGCTGGATGACAAGACCCGTGAAGCTCTCGGCAGTGAGGGTTTGTTGTTCCCCGCTGTGGTGGTGGGTGAGTTGATGGGGCGTGTGGATTACCACCCTGAAGAGGTCCATCTGCCTGGAGATCAGCTGGAGCAGCTGGGCTACAACGTTGATGCCTCCATTTCTCGCTTCCTGCGCCAGGGGCAGAAGGATGCCAGACCCGAAGACGGCGCTGAACAGAACGCCATGCCTTCCATGGATGGCAGTGCCTGGAAGCTGTCTAGTCGCCTGCAGGAGCGACTCGGGTATCTGGGCGTTTTCTACAAGCGAGACCCCTCCCGCTTTCTGGCCAACCTGCCTCCTGATGAGCAGCGGGACCTCGTTCAGTCACTTCAGCGCACCTATCGGGATCTGTTGATCAGCTACTTCAGGGATCCGGCTGCGGCTAACCAGGCACTGGAGAGTTTCGTGAACACAGCCTTCTTCGGGGATCTGCCGATCACCCGAGCTGTGGAGATCCACATGAATCTCATTGACGACTTCTGGAAGCAGCTCAGACTTGAAGGGCATAAAAACGATTTTCTTCAGGACTATCGCCTCGCTCTGCTCGATGTCATGGCTCACCTCTGCGAGATGTATCGACGTTCGATACCTGCTGAGGTCTCTCTGACACCCGCGGCCGGGGAACGTCGCGTTCTCACCGATCCGGAGGTGGCCCCATGAGCCCACGCAAGACTTACATCCTCAAGCTCTACGTGGCCGGCAACACGCCGAACTCCATGAGGGCGCTCAAGACTCTGCGCAACATCCTCGAGACGGAGTTCAAAGGCGTCTACGCCCTAAAAGTGATCGATGTGCTCAAAAATCCGCAGCTGGCGGAGGAGGACAAGATCCTCGCCACACCAACTCTCTCTAAAATCCTCCCCCCTCCGGTACGTCGGATCATCGGCGATCTGTCCGACCGTGAACGGGTGCTGATCGGACTGGACCTCCTCTACGACGAACTCACCGACAACAGTCTCACTTCATCGTTGATGGATGCGTTGGAAGAGGTGGAGTCAGCCGAATCAGATTCTTAAGCCTGCCCGTGCACCAGCAGGTGATGACTCGTTTTTTCCTTACCTTGCAGCCATAAGAGCGTCGTTATGCAGATTTCCAGCTCCAGTGGTTCTCCACAGATGCAGGTTCAGAAGCTTCCGACTGGGATCGAGGGTTTTGATGACGTCTGTCAGGGAGGCCTTCCCATCGGTCGCAGCACGCTGATCAGCGGTACCTCCGGTACCGGCAAAACAGTTTTTTCACTGCATTTCCTGCACAACGGCGTCGCCCACTTCGACGAACCGGGAATTTTTGTCACCTTCGAAGAATCGCCTCTCGACATCCTCCGCAATGCCGCCAGCTTCGGATGGAATCTGCAGGAAATGGTCGAACAGGACAAGTTGTTCATCCTTGATGCATCCCCCGATCCCGATGGTCAGGATGTGGCCGGAAGTTTCGACTTGTCCGGTCTGATCGAGCGGATCAATTACGCCATTCGCAAATACAAGGCGAAACGGGTGGCGATCGATTCAATTACTGCGGTATTTCAGCAGTACGACGCTGTGTTCGTTGTCCGTCGCGAGATCTTCCGGCTGATTGCTCGTCTCAAGGAAATCGGTGTCACCACCGTGATGACCACGGAGCGCATCGACGAATACGGTCCGATTGCTCGCTACGGCGTTGAAGAGTTCGTATCCGACAACGTGGTGATCCTGCGCAATGTGCTGGAGGGCGAACGCCGGCGGCGCACCGTGGAGATTCTCAAGCTGCGCGGTACCACGCACATGAAGGGAGAATTTCCATTCACGATGGGTGCACATGGGATCAGCATCTTTCCGCTCGGTGCCATGCAACTCACTCAGCGGTCTTCGAATGTGCGCATCAGTTCGGGCGTTCCCCGACTCGATGAGATGTGCGGCGGTGGTTTCTTCAAAGACTCGATCATCCTGGCCACCGGAGCCACGGGTACTGGCAAGACGCTGCTTGTCTCGAATTTCATCGAGGATGCTTGCCGCAACAAAGAACGCGCCATCCTGTTTGCCTACGAGGAATCGCGAGCCCAGCTGCTCCGCAACGGCACCAGCTGGGGTATTGATTTCGAACAGATGGAGCAGGACGGACTACTCAAGATCATCTGCGCCTATCCGGAATCGACTGGCCTCGAGGATCACCTGCAGATCATCAAGACGGAGATCAGTCAGTTCAAGCCTTCGCGGATGGCGATTGACTCCTTGTCCGCCTTGGCGCGCGGTGTCAGCCACAATGCCTTCCGTCAATTCGTGATCGGTGTGACCGGATATGCGAAACAGGAAGAAATCGCCGGTTTCTTCACGAACACCTCAGAGGAGTTCATGGGCAGCCATTCGATCACTGATTCCCATATCTCCACCATCACCGACACGATTTTGCTGTTGCAGTATGTGGAGATCCGTGGAGAAATGGCCCGTGCCGTCAATGTGTTCAAGATGCGTGGTTCCTGGCATGACAAGGGCATCCGTGAGTTCGTGATCACCGGCAACGGTCCGCAGATCAAGGATTCCTTCTCCAACTTTGAGCGGATCATCTCCGGGGTGCCCAATCGGGTCAGCAGTGATGAGCGCAGTGAGCTCTCGCGCATCGCCCGCGGCGTGGCTCCCGACGCCTGATCAGCTTTCTGTGTTCGGCGTCAAAGCAAGGCGTTCTTCGTCACTCTGGCGCTCAGCTCTCCACCTCAATTCCTCAGGATCTTCCTGAGCCAGCGGAAGCTCAAACCAGAATGTGGTGCCAACGTCAGGCTCACTGGCCATTGAGATCATGCTGCCGTGTTTTTCGAGGATGCCTCGAACGATCGACAGTCCTAGGCCAGTGCCGACCTCGGTGTGAACAGCATTCTCAACCCGGTAAAAGCGCTCAAAGATGCGTTGCTGGCTTTCTTCACTGATGCCATAGCCGGTGTCACAGACCTCAACCCGGATCTTCGGCAGTGGTGAACTCAGGATGCAGGTGGGCCCATCGTTGCTGTGGATTTCTGCTTCTGAAGGTGTCATCTGACAGCTGTCTGGCCAGGTGTAAGCCCTGACCGTTAATCGCCCGCCGCTGCGACTGAACTTCAGAGCATTGCCGATCAGATTGTCGAGCACCTGCAGGATCAGGTCCCAATTGCCTAGAACATCGGGGAGGTCGCGGTCGGCTTCCAGGCTCAGTTCAACCTGCTTGTCGCTTGCGTTGAGTTGATAGCTGCGCAGGGCTTGCTCCAGGCCAGGACGGAGATCGACCGGAGAAAACTGCACAACGCGATTGGATTCCAGCCTGGATAGATCGAGAACGTCGTTCACCAGGCGGGTGAGGCGATCTGTCTCTGAATTGGCGACTCCAAGAAATTCTTTTCGATCCTCTTCACTGAGCTGGTCTCCCATGTCGTGGAGAGTCTCCACGTAACTCTTGATGTTGAACAACGGTGTGCGCAGTTCGTGGGAGACGTTGCTGATGAAACGGCTCTGAGCGGCATTCAGCTCCACTTCCCTCGTCAGATCCTGGATGGTGACGGCGATACCCTTGAGGGTGTCGCCGCTTGGCTCGCGAACCGCCTGGATCACGAAACGCAGGGTCCTCGGTGGATCGCCAACACTGCTACGCAGCTCATTGGTGTCGGTTTGCTTGGAGAACACAGCATCGAGCGGTTCATGCAGTTCAACGGACAGCAGTTCCGGCAGCTCATTGAGAAAGTCCTGGCCTTCGAGATTGCGACCTTCCCAGCGGAACAAGCGTCGCGCCGTCGGGTTGACGAGCACGATTCGGCCATCACCATCTAGCAAGACCGCGCCGTCCGCCATGGTGGCGATCAGCGACGCCTGCTTGACCTGAGCAGCCTGTAATTCTTCGATGTTCGCGGCGTCATAGTCCTGCAGCTGAGAAGCCATGGCGTTGAAGCCATCCAACAGTTCTCCCAATTCGCCACCCATCGGCAGGCCGATGCGAGCACGGAAGTCACCATCACCAATGGATCGGACGCCTCTCAATAGCTCCTTGACCGGACGGGTGATGGTCAGTGCGTTGAAAACAGCGCCCAGAATCACCAGAACCCAGATGGAGATGAACACCGCCACCGTGACCTCACGGGTGAGGGCTGCGCTGGCCAGAGCGGTTTCATTGGGGTTCACACCCAGAGCCAATACGCCCAGGTAGTTGTTGTTCTCCACCAACGGCACGAACACATCCGTGACCTGACCCTGGGGAGTCATGTGCTGGCGGACCAGCGGATTCTGGGTGCGGTTGCGCAGTTCATCCGGCAGTTCCAGACGCCGGCTCAGGCGCAGATCCTCGTTGCTGGCGTCGTCACTGCCGCTGACGGGTATCCCCAGGTAGACAATGCCATCCGGATCAGCGAAAAAGATGTAGCGCAGACTTCTGCTCGAACGCCAGAAGGTCTCTGTGACGTTGGCGAGTTCGCGGTCCCGTCCTTCCGCCACCAGCTCGCTGACATTCCCGGCCAGCAGCAGGCCCAGATCCCTGGCATAACGCGTGTCATTCATTGCCGTGTCGCGCTGAATGCCGTTCAGCGCGAAGAAGGTGATGCCCGTCATCATTAGGCTCACCACAAGGGTTGCCACGGCCAGCAGTTTGGTCTGAAGGCTGAATTCGGCCCACCAGGAGCGAGCCTGCGGCCACAAACCTCTTGCGGTTGTTTCCTCAGCTCCGGCGCTTGGAGTTGCCCATTCCGCCGGGGCCTCTTTTTGAGCCGTGGCTGGATCGCTGGCCATTCCGCCGGAGCACATCAACCGAGACTAGGACCGGCGCACCTGATGACCGATGTCGCGGCGGAACTGCATCCCGTTGAAACGCACCAATTCGAGGCCTGCATAGGCGCTGGCGAAGGCCTGATCAAAGTCCGCCGCCTGGGCGACCTGGGTCAGAACTCTTCCGCCGGCAGTCTTCACCGTGCCATCGGCCTGACGACATGTGCCGGCATGAAACAGTTGCCGTTGCCTGTCGGGATCCGACTGCAGCTGGATCACATCCCCTTTGCGTGGAGTCTCGGGATAGCCCTCAGCGGCGGCGACAACACAAGCGCTGCACATGCTGGCAATCGACAGTTCGGGTGCCAGGTCTAAACACCCGAGGGCGCAGGCCTGCAGAACCGTTGCGAGTTCTGGACCCATCAAGGGCATCAGGGTCTGGCATTCAGGATCACCGAAGCGACAGTTGAATTCGATCACCTGTGGACCTTCCGGGGTCAGCATGAGGCCGGCATAGATCACGCCTCTGTACTGGATTCCCTGATCCCTCAGTGCTTGCAGGGTGGGTTCGAGCACAAGCTGCTGAACCCGCTGGAGTCCGGCTTCATCAAGCAACGGAGCGGGTGCATAGGCGCCCATGCCCCCGGTATTCGGTCCCCTGTCGCCCTCGAGCAACCTTTTGTGGTCTTGGGCTGGCGGCAGCAGCACCATGCGCTCGCCATCGCATAAGGCGAAAACAGACACTTCAGGACCTTGCAGGCGTTCCTCCAGAACCAGCCGTTCGCCTGCGGAGCCGAAGCGTCCGGCAAAGGCGTCACGGATCGCCGCTGCGGTTTCTTCGAATGTTTCGGCGACGGTGACTCCCTTGCCGGCAGCCAGGCCATCGGCTTTCACCACCAGTGGCCGTTGAAGCTGTTCCAGTAGCTCAAGCCCTTCGCTGACGCTGGCGACGGTCCAGTGGCCAGCGGTGGGGATTCCAGCTTCCCACATCAAAGCCTTGGCCCAGGCCTTGCTCGCCTCAAGCTGGGCTCCATCGGCGCTGGGGCCAAACACGGCCAGTCCTGCATCGCGCAAACGGTCGGCTAACCCAGCGGCAAGGGGGGCTTCTGGTCCGATCACAACGAGATCGATTGCTTGCTCCAGGCAGGCTTTGAGCAGGCCCTCGGCATCCTGTTCCCCAATCCCCAGCGACTTGCAGTCGTCGAGGTCGACGGTCCCTCCGTTTCCCGGAGTGACCCATACAGCCTCCACTCCTGGGCAGCGGCGTAAGGCCCAGGCCAGAGACTGTTCACGGCCACCACCGCCCACCACGAGCAGATGTCGGAGCGGTGGGAGGGGCTGAGGACGGGAGCTGGAATGGGCCATGGAGGCAAGCGTTTCGGGCGGAGGCCCTTAGGTTTGAACGTCGCTCCGCTGTTGTTGATGGCGGAGAGATCGTTCCATCTTTGTTGAACGCCTTCCGGCCCATGGGTTTGCTCCCCCTGCCTCTGACACTTCTTTTGGCGGTGGTGCCTGGCTCCGAAGCGCCAGGTTCCTCGGTGTCGCTCCAATCCTCAGGGCCCATGCTTCAGGAGTCCTTCGAGACCGTTCTGATCGAAGGAGGTATCCCTGAGTTGAAGTTGGCTTGCGAGGAGTCGGCCAGCTTTGGTCTCAATGAACGTCTCCAGTTGCTGCGTGATCGGCTCATGCTGGTTGCTCCTGCACCGCAGCGTTTTGATGTGGTGATGGCCAATGCCAGGGCTCTGATGTCCTGCAAGGCGCCGGACAGTGCCCAAGTGGTTCTCAGTCGCTATGGCCCCGGTCCCGGTCGCCGAAGGCGGGAATGGCTGCTGCTGTCCTGGCAGGCTGCCAGTGCGGCATTGGATCAGGAGCGCATTGTTCTGGCTCTGCTGCGTCTGGCGGAAGGAGACCTCACCAGGCTCGATGCTGAGCAGCTTGTCGTGGGTCTGGATGAGCAAGGACTGCCCTTAACTCGCTCAGCTCTTGACCTTCTGGCAGAAGCGCAGATCGCCTCCGGGCAGCCCGAGCAGGCTGTGATCACCCTGCTTGCGGGCCGAACGCCAGGTGTGATCGCAGCACGTCGTCTTGGTCTCGCTGCAGAGCTGCTGGATGTGATGGAGTCCGAACGCAGTGTGTCTCTGATCGAGGCGGCTCTCGATCAGGCCGCGGCGGAGCAGGCCTGGAACCAGGCGGAGGACTTGCTGCGGCTGCAGCTGCGTCTGGAGCTTGCCAGCGGCGGCAGCGGTGAACGTCCCCGCGAACGCTTGCAGCGACTGGCAACCAGGCTGGATGATCGCTTCACACTGCTGGATCTCGATCAGGATCTGCCGGGAGGGTCGCTGGAGCAACAACAGCAACTTCAGCAGGAACTGCGCTCGCCAAGGGCACCGGGTGGCCATGCCGCGCTGGGAGAATCACCAGCACCTGAAGCCGGCGCGACCGGCGTCAACGAGCAGCCATGACCATTTCTCACGGCGACCTTCTTTACGAAGGCAAAGCCAAGCGCATTTATGCAGGCTCAAGCGACCAGCAGGTGCTGGTGGAGTTCAAGAACGACGCCACTGCATTCAACGCTCAGAAGAAGGCTCAGCTGGATGACAAGGGGCGTCTCAACTGCCTGATCTCAGCCTGTCTGTTCGAGTTGCTGGAGCGAGAGGGAATCCCCACGCATTACTGCGGAATCGCTGAGGAAACCTGGATGCTTGTCCAGCGCGTCGAGGTGATTCCAGTTGAGGTTGTGTTGCGCAACATCGCCACCGGATCGCTCTGTCGCGAGACGCCGATCGCCCAGGGCACAGCACTTGAACCGGCTCTGCTTGACCTCTATTACAAAGATGACGGCCTGGGTGATCCGTTGCTGACGGATGCACGCCTGGAACTTTTGGGTCTGGTCTCCAGAGAGCTGCGGGGGCGGATCGAGTCATTGGCCAGGAAGGTGAATTCCGTGCTGATTCCTTTTTTCAGGAGTGTCGACCTGCAGCTGGTTGATTTCAAGCTGGAGCTTGGACTGAATGCCACAGGTGAGCTGCTTGTTGCTGATGAGATCAGTCCTGACACGTGTCGACTCTGGGATCTGTCCTGCATGGATGCGGAGAAACGCATTCTCGACAAGGACCGCTTCCGGAAGGATTTGGGCGGTGTGATCGAGGCCTACGGGGAGGTCTGCAAACGGGTACAAGGGGCCTGCCCGACACCCCGCAACTGCAGTTAAGTTCACCGACGTTTGTGGCCGGCACGGCCGACTTCCGTCTCCCCAATGGTCGCTTTCTCCTCCAGCCGAACCAAGAACGCCGTTCGGCGAGGTGCCGTGGGATTTGCCCTCGCCCTTCCATTGATCAGCGGCCTGCCGGGGCAAGCCCAGGCTGAGCCTGATGGGACTGAGATCGAAGCTGCTCAGGCTGAAGAGATCCAGGTGGATGTTGAAGCAGAAGCAGTTGAGGCAGAGGGCGTTGAGGCAGAAGCAGTCGAGGCAGAGGGTGTTGAGGCAGAGCTGACCGAGGAGCAGATCGACGTTGAGCAGATCGAGGTCACCCCTGCCCCGGCCGCAACTCCCGTTGCCGAGCCGATTGACGAGGGGCCACAACAGCCCAGGGTGTTGATCACTGAGGTGATCATTGAGGGCATCGATGGACATCCAGAGCAGGAACGTCTCGAGCTCGCGGCCTATGACGCCATGCGTGTGCGCCCTGGCAGCAGGGTGACGAGAGAGGAACTGAAGCTTGATCTCGATGCGATCTACGCCACGGGATGGTTCTCAGACGTGCGAATTGAGCCGATCAACGGTCCGCTGGGTGTGCAACTGGCGGTGCAGGTGGTTCCCAACCCGGTGATGACCCAGGTTGTTCTTGAGCCTGAAGACAACAAGATCGAACCTCAGGTGATTGAGGACACCTTCAGTTCCGATTACGGCCGCACGCTCAACCTCAATGAGCTGCAGCTGCGCATGAAAGAGCTGCAGAAGTGGTACGCCGATCAGGGTTATTCACTGGCCCGTGTTAGCGGACCCACCAGGGTGAGTCCTGATGGGGTGGTGCAGCTGAAGGTGCTGATCGGCACCGTGGCCGGTGTCGAGGTCAAATTCATCAACAAGGAAGGGGAGGACACCAATGAGAAAGGAGAGCCGATCAAGGGCAAGACCAAGCCGTGGGTGGTGAGCAGGGAAATCTCCATCAAGCCCGGGGAACCTTTCAACCGCACCCAGCTTGAGAGCGACATCCGTCGTTTGTATGGCACATCGCTGTTCAGTGATGTGAAGGTGACCTTGCAGCCTGTCACTGGTGAGCCAGGCTTCATCACCATCGTTCTGGGCATCGTCGAGCAGTCCACTGGCTCGCTCTCAGGTGGTCTCGGCTACAGCCAGAGTCAGGGTGTCTTTGGCCAGCTCCAGCTTTCCGACAGCAATCTGTTCGGTCGTGCCTGGGACCTGGCACTGAACTTCACCTACGGTCAGTTCGGTGGACTTGCGAACCTCACGTTCTCCGATCCCTGGATTAAAGGAGACAACCATCGCACCTCCTTCCGGACCTCCTTCTTCCTTAGCCGGGAAGTTCCTCAGGTCTTCCAAAGTCAGGACGATGGAGATATTGTTGCTCTGAATGATTACTTTGATAACGACTCATCTAAGACCTATTCCATTAGCTCCAGCAATAATCCCGCTGGAAGCAAATTTGATAATGTTGATGAGGCAAATGATGAGTTTTCTGATACCAGCTGGTTTGATTTTGAGGGCGATTCAATCGCTTTGGAGCGTATTGGCGGAAATGTGATTTTTGCTCGTCCGCTCAATGGCGGCGATCCTTTCAAGAAGGTGCCCTGGCAGGTATTGGCTGGACTGAATCTTCAGGCTGTCCGTCCCATCAACTATGCGGGTGAGACAAGGCCTTACGGCATCGCCAGCAGAAGAATCAAAAACGATCGTGTCAACAAGGATGAGGTGATTTGTACCGCCTTCAATTGCGCTGATCAGAACACGCTCGCCAGTATTCGGGTCGCAACCACTTACAGCACACTGAATGATGGTCGGAATCCGACCTCAGGTAATTTCTTCAGTTTCGGTACGGAACAATATCTCTCTGTTGGAGAGAACTCTCCGACCTTCAACCGCATCCGCACCAGCTACACCCATTTCATTCCTGTCAAGTGGCTGAAGATCGCCAAGGGCTGTCGCCCCAAGGAGGGTGAACCGGAGAATTGTCCTCAGGCTCTGGCCTTCCAGATCAAGGCAGGCACCGTGATCGGTCAGTTGCCCCCTTATGAAGCCTTCTGTCTGGGTGGATCTAACTCGGTTCGCGGCTGGTTCGACTGTGATCTGGCTGTCGGGCGCAGTTTCGGCGAAGCAACCATTGAGTACCGCTTCCCTATCTTCAGCATCTTCCAGGGCGAAGTGTTCATCGATGCAGGTACCGATTTCGGATCCCAGGCCAATGTCCCCGGCAAACCAGGTGAGCTGCTCGACAAACCAGGTTCGGGTGTCTCTCCAGGTATTGGTGTGATCGTCACCACACCTGTAGGACCTCTGCGTCTGGAGGTGGCCAGCCAAAACTTCACGGGAGAGTACCGCTTCAATCTGGGCGTCGGCTGGAAGTTCTGATGGTCCTGTGGCCTCATGATTACGACGGAGCCTGGACCCTTGAGGGTCCGGCCCGACGCAGCGGCATTGGCCTGCACAGCGGTGAAGAGGTCTCAGTCACCCTGCAGCCTTCGACCCAGCCGGGCGTCTGGGTGAGCTGGCCAACAAACGGCGGCGACCCGCTCAGACTGGAGCCTTCCCAGGTGCGTGACAGCCCGCTGTGCACCACTCTCGAGCTGGGTGACCGAAAGCTCGCCACGGTGGAACATCTGCTTGCTGCTATCGCCGGGTGCGGTCTCACCCATGTGCATCTCGAAGTTGAAGGCAGGGAGATTCCTCTTTTGGATGGCTCCTCCCAGGGATGGGTGGAAGCCATCGCCGAGGCAGGCCTTGCCCCGGCATCAACACCTGCTCCGGCTAGGCCGCAGCTGCGGCAGCCGATCGCTCTGCATCGCGGCAGCAGTGTGATCACCGCCACGCCAGCTGAGCAGTTCACGCTGGTGGGCGTGATTGATTTCCCCCAGCCGGCCATCGGTCGTCAGCAATGTGCACTGGCACTGACGCCGGACAGTTTCGTGGCGGAGATCGCTCCGGCTCGCACCTTCGGCTTCCGTGAGCAGGTGGATCAACTGCGTGCAGCGGGGCTGATTCAGGGTGGTGCCCTTGATAACGCTCTGGTCTGTGATGGCGACCACTGGCTGAATCCACCCCTGCGCTATCCCGATGAACCGGTGCGCCATAAGCTTCTTGACCTGATCGGTGATCTGGCGCTTGTGGGTTTTCCGCGGGCGCAGGTGCTGGTCTACCGCGGCTCCCATGGTCTGCACACCGACCTGGCAGCGGCCCTGGCCGATCGATCCAATGCTCAGCCCTGAACCGATTTGACTTCCTCCTCCGCCACCGCCGCAGCCCAGCCTCTGCTCACTGCGGAGCAGATCATGGGACTGCTTCCCCACCGCTATCCCTTTGCGCTTGTGGATCGTGTTCTGGAGCATGTGCCCGGTGAAAAAGCTGTGGCCATCAAGAACATCACCCTCAATGAGCCTCAGTTCCAGGGCCATTTCCCTGGACGTCCGTTAATGCCTGGAGTGTTGATCGTGGAGGCCATGGCGCAGGTGGGTGGTCTGATCGTCACCCAGATGCCCGATCTTCCCAAAGGTCTTTTTGTTTTTGCCGGTATCGATGGCGTGCGCTTCCGCCGTCCGGTGATCCCCGGTGACCAGCTGCTGATCACCTGCGAGCTGCTGAGTCTCAAACGCAAGCGGTTTGGCAAGGTGAAGGCTGAGGCCACGGTGGATGGTCAACTGGTCTGCTCCGGGGAGCTCATGTTCTCGCTGGTTGACTGACCATGATGAGTGAACAGCGATCCCCCGCCGTGACTGCTGAGGACCGTCCTCCCCAGATTCATCCGCTTGCGGCAGTCGATTCCCGGGCCGAGCTTGCCACTGGTGTGGTGATTGGCCCTGGTGCCGTTGTGGGTCCTGATGTTCGCATTGGCCCTCATACCTGGGTCGGGCCCCACGCGGTGCTGGACGGTCGACTCATCATTGGCGAACACAACAAGATTTTTCCGGGTGCCTGCCTCGGGCTCGAGCCTCAGGATCTCAAGTACAAAGGCGCTCCGACAGAGGTGGTGATCGGCAATCACAACACCATCCGTGAATGCGTCACGATCAACCGGGCCACCGATGAGGGAGAGCAGACCCGCATCGGCGACCACAACCTGTTAATGGCCTACTGCCATCTGGGGCACAACTGTCTTCTGGGCAACGGCATCGTGATGTCCAACAGCATCCAGGTTGCCGGGCATGTTCTGATCGAGGACAAGGCAGTGATAGGTGGATGCCTGGGGATTCACCAGTTCGTTCAGATCGGCGGAATGGCCATGGTTGGAGGCATGACAAGGGTGGACCGGGATGTGCCTCCCTACTGCCTCGTTGAGGGCCACCCCGGAAGGGTGCGAGGCCTCAATCGCGTGGGTCTGCGCAGGCGGGGCCTTGATCGCAAGGATCAGGGGCAGGAAATCAAGCAGCTTCAGGACATCTGGTCGCTGCTCTATCGCTCGGACCATGTGATTGCTGAAGGTCTGCGTCTTGCTCGTGAGCAGCCCCTGATGCCTCTGGCCGATCATCTCTGCTCTTTCCTCGAGGGATCGATCAGTCAGGGAAGGCGTGGCCCCATGCCTGCTGTCGGTGGTCGCTGATGGTGCGTGTGCTGATCAGCACCGGTGAGGTGTCTGGTGATCTTCAGGGAAGTCTTCTGGTGCAGGCCTTGCATCGGCAGGCTCGTTTGAGGAGCCTTGATCTTGAGGTGCTGGCCCTGGGGGGACCACGCATGCATGCAGCTGGCGCGGAACTTCTTGCCGATACGGCTCCACTGGGCTCGATCGGTCTTCTGGAGCACCTTCCACAGGTTGTCCCCACCTTGAAGCTGCAGTCGAGGGTCAACAGGGAACTCAGTGCTCGGCCCCCTGATGCAGTGGTGCTGATTGACTACATGGGCGCCAATGTGCGTCTCGGCAAGCGTCTGCGCCGCAAGTTGCCGCAGGTTCCCATTACCTACTACATCGCTCCTCAGGAATGGGCATGGCGCATGAATGACAAAGGCACAAGCAGCCTTCTGTCCTTCACTGATCGCATTCTTGCGATCTTCCCGGAGGAAGCATCCTTCTATGCATCCCATGGTGCGCAGGTCACCTGGGTTGGCCATCCTCTGCTCGATCTTGCTGGCCGCAATCCTGACCGTGCTGAAGCCTGTCGCCAGCTCGGCCTTGATCCGAAGGAACGCTTGCTGCTGCTGATGCCTGCATCCAGGCCGCAGGAGTTGCGCTATCTGATGCCCGTGCTCGCGGAGGTGGCGGCACGTCTGCAGGCAAGAGATCCGAAGCTGATGGTGATGGTGCCGGCAGGTCTCAGTCGTTTTGAGCGTGAACTTCAGGAGGCGCTTGAAGCCGCCGATGTGCGTGGACGGGTCATTCCAGCCGCCGATGCTGATGCCCTCAAACCGTCACTGTTCAGCGCAGCGGATCTCGCCCTCGGCAAGTCGGGAACTGTCAATCTTGAGCTGGCCCTTCAGGGAGTCCCTCAGGTGGTCGGATACCGGGTGAGCCGCATGACGGCCTGGGTCGCACGCCATCTGCTTCGCTTCCATGTGGATCACATTTCGCCAGTGAATCTGCTGCTCAAGGAGCGCTTAGTCCCTGAATTTTTGCAGGAAGACTTCAGTGCCGACCAGTTGATTGCTCAGGCCATTCCTTTGTTGGAGAGCACTGATGAGCGCCAACGGATGTTGATTGGCTATGAACGTCTGCGCCAAACGCTGGGGGAACCGGGAGTGACCGATCGCGCCGCTGCCGCAATCCTTGATCAGCTGTCGACCTGAGTTCACCTGTGATCCGCATCTTGTTATCCCTGTTGGTGGGAGCTTTGCTCCTGATTTCACCCGCCTCAGTGCTTGCCGAGCAACAGAGCGCCGTGTTGGCTGGAGGCTGTTTCTGGTGCATGGAGAGTGATCTAGAGAAACTTCCTGGTGTGATCTCTGTGGAAAGCGGCTACAGCGGCGGCAGCGTGTCCAATCCGACCTACAACCAGGTGAGTGCTGAAACCACTGGGCATCAGGAGGTGGTGGAAGTGCTGTTTGACTCGACCAGGATCAGTTACCCCAGGCTTCTTCAGTCGTATTGGCGCAACGTGGATCCCTTCGATGGTGAGGGTCAGTTCTGTGATCGCGGAGACTCCTACCGACCCGTGATCTTCACCAGCGGTGATCGACAGAACAGCGAGGCTCTCGCCAGTCAGTCAGAGGCGGCCAGGGAACTTGGAGTGTCTCAATCCGCTCTCAAGGTGGAGATCAAACCTCTTGAAAAGTTCTGGCCTGCTGAGGATTACCACCAGAATTTCGCCGAATTGAATTCAGTCAAATACAAGTATTACCGCTGGGCCTGCGGAAGGGATAAGCGCCTCGATCAGGTCTGGGGTGACCAAGCTCGCACCGGTGATTCCTGGACGAAGTAGGTGTTTGTAGAGACCAGAACTCAGCAACTCCTGGTGGTTTGATTGCGAGAATCTGAGGAAATTCTGTAGCGGTCGTTGCGCTCTGAATCAGCCACTTCGCAGTGAAGGTGCGGGTTTTACGCCATCGACGACACAGTTTGGATTGCGTACCATTCTGCAGTGAGTTGTGAAAGGTCTGTATGTATCTGCTGATCATCAAAGACGGTCTTGTGACGCGTCATGTTGGTCCGTATCCATCTCCGAAGCAGGCCTCTGATGACTTGGAGCGAGTCATGGCCAGTTGCTCGGAGAGGGCACGCTGGCAGATTCATGCTCTCGAGAATCCCCATTCCCTCTCCATGGTCGTCGCGTCCTGACTGGGGTTCCGTTCTATATCGTCAGGGATTCTGTATGTCTGTGGCGTTTGGTCTACGTCCGGGATAACCCCGTAGCAGCCCCGATTCGATCATCAGCCCCACGCCCGCATTGATCACGATCAGGCTGAGTGTCCCGTACCACCACCATGGACCGCCATCACTTCCAGCCAGCTGAAGTGTCCTGCGGCTGACGGCCTCCCCGAACAGGCAGAGGCCGGCAGGTAACAGCAGAACGCCCAGCTGGGCGCGTACATACCAGCGAAAGGGGCTGGAGGCCATGCAGCTTGCTTCGTTGAGATTGAAATTTAGGCCTCGACGGTTGAGGACTGCTTCAACACCCAGTTCACCAGCGTGCGCACGCCGTAGCCCGTGGCACCTGAGGGATTCAGTCCGCGGCCCTTGTCGCTCCAGACCGTGCCTGCGATGTCGATGTGGGCCCAGGGAATGCCGGCATCCACGAACTCCTTGAGGAACAGTGCGGCCGTGATCGATCCACCGGGGCGGGGTCCGGTGTTCTTCATGTCGGCCAGCAGCGATTTGAGGCCTTTGCGGTAGGAGCTGTGAAGCGGCATGCGCCAGAGGCCCTCTCCGGCGTTGTTTGCAGCGGTTTCCAGATCACTCGAGAGCGCATCATCCGGGGTCCAGAGTCCGGCGATCTCATCGCCTAAGGCAACCACACAAGCTCCGGTGAGCGTCGCCAGATCCACGATCGCATCGGGTTTGAGCTTGGAGGCGTACACCAGGGCATCAGCGAGGGTGAGTCTGCCCTCCGCATCGGTGTTGTTGATCTCGATCGTGGTGCCGTTGGACGCGGTGACGATGTCGCCGGGATGAACCGCGGAGCCGTTGATCATGTTTTCGCACGCGGCCACAAGCATGTGCACCTCCACTCCCGCTGGGCGTAGTTCAGCGATGCTGCGCATGGCTCCAAAGACAGCAGCGCTGCCGCCCATGTCGAACTTCATCATGTCGATCTGGGCAGCCCCGACCTTGAGGTTGTAGCCGCCGGAATCAAATGTGAGCCCCTTGCCCACCAGAATGAGGCGCTTCTTGGCTACGCCGCTGGGGCGATAGGTCAGGTGGATGAATTTGGGATCCATGTCAGAGCCCTGGCAGACCGAGAGGTAAGAGCCCATACCGCGCTCCTCGCAGTCGGCACGTTCGAGCACGGTGAGGTCAAGTCCGTGCTCGTGGGCGAGGGTTGCCGCGGTTCGGGCCAGTTCCTCCGGGGTGACGCTGTTCGGTGGCGCCGCCACCAGCTCCCTGGCCAGCTCCACCCCGGCGCAGACCGGGTGAACTGTTTCCAGCGTCTGGTTCAGGCCCCCTGGCCATTGGCCCAGCAGCTCAAGCTGTTCAGGTCTCAGGCTCGGTTCGGGCTTGCTGCGAAAGCGCAGGTCGCTGTAAAGAGCCAGTCGTACAGCTTCAGCAGCGGCAGTGGCATCGCCGATGGGGTCTTCGGATCCCATCGGCAGCATCAGGCCGAGAGAGCCACTCTGGCCTTGTGCGGCACGGGCGGCGGCGGCGGCGGCCATGCGCAGGCTGTCCCGATCCACAGAGTCGGGATCCCCCAGCCCCAGCAGCACCAGGGTCGTGCAGTCGCTTCGCAGCAGTTGAAGGCTGGCCAGATCACCGCTCTTGCCTGTGAAGGGCTTCTGCTTCAGCCATTCCGACAGCTGAATGTTGAAGCGTTGTTCCATCGCCTCCACCAGACCTTGGGGGTCGTCCTGAGGAATGCCAAGCGCAAGAACGGAACCACTCCAGGCCTCAGGGGTGGCCGGAGAGAGGGAGATTTTCATGGAGAGCCGTTGCCTGAACCGATGCTAGGAGCTGTGCTCAGGCGGCTTGAAACGGCGTGGCCCATCGCTCGCGCGATTCTTTGTTGAACGGTGGCTGCCAGCGTCGGATCAGGGTCTGTTCCAGCTTTCGTCGAGCCCGGGTGGCCCTGGGTACATCGCCCCAGAAACGGATGCTGGTTCTGCAGCTCAGGCCGCAGTCCACGCAGGCCTCTTGATAAGCCGCAAGGTAGGCCTTGCAATCATGCTCTCCCTTCCAGCGCCGATCGGCCGCCATGGTCTCTCCGATGTAAAGCAGGATCGGGTGTTCCAGATCTGCGGGACGGTCCATGACCCAGTACAGCGCCGCCCCCTGATGGGGGCTCTGCGGCCATCGCCAGAAACTCAGCGGGAGTGGTTTGAGTGACAAGGGTTGAATCCCTGAAGCTGGATCGTCATGGCCGCTGAACAGGCTGCCCTGCTCCTGACTTCGGCCGTCCGCCTGAAACAGAGGGCTCTGGAAGCTGTGGATGCGCTGCTGCCAGCTTTGGAGCTGCTGCCTATTCAGTGGCAACTCCGCAGGGTTGTTGTCCTGACCGGCAGGTGTCGCCTGTTCGAAAAGGTTCCCCTGGCGAGGAGAGGCAGGCATCGCGATCAACCTCGTGGCGGCAGGCTTGGGCCTGCAGGTCTGGAGCCGAAACGAACACGCCCGATCAGAGCTTCCACAGTTGCCGGGGGCAGGCAGAGCCGCTCCTGTAGATCCGCGAGGTTCTGAAACGGTTCGCGCCGCCGTTCTGCGAGCAGGCGTTCCACCCGGTCATCGGGCCACGGGAGGGTTGTGGCCAGCAGGGTAGGGCTGGCGGCATTCAGATCGAGCGGTGCCTGCTCCGGTAACTGCGGGGCATCCCCGTGCCAGCGGAAAACCAGATGGGGTCTCCACTGCTCGCAGAGATTTTCCGAGATGTCGAGCAGCTGAGCCAGATCCTCCATCTGGCTGAACTGAACCCCGCCCTGCTGAAGGCGCAGCAACTGATCCACCATGATTTCGCTGCAGCCCGGCAGCTGGCGCCACTGCTCTGCGCTGGCTCTGTTCACGTCGATGCACCAACTCGGAGCGACCGTTGTTTCTTCTGCAGGCCAGGGTCTGGGGTCCACGCGCACTGGATCCCTGGGCAGGTCACCCATGGCCTGGAGCACCTTGCGGGCCAGTGGATCGAGCCAATGCCGGCGAGCCATCGCCGCGTTTCTCCCTTGCAGCCTGGCCAGGACCCTAGGTCCAGCGCGGCGGCCTGGTGGGAACCTGCACCAGCCCCTCACGAAATGCTGTGACAACAGCCATGGTTCGGTCTCTGGCCGGCAACTTGCGCAGTAGGCTGCCGACATGACTTTTCACGGTGTCAATCGACACCACCAAAGCGTCGGCGATCTCCTGATTGGTCATGCCTCGGCAGAGGCCGCGCAGCACGTCCTCTTCGCGCATGGTGAGTTCCTGCAGTGGCACCTGATCGCCGCTGCAGCTCAGCCTGCTGTGGTGCAACACGCCACTGATCAGTGGATCGAGGTACTGCCCGTCGGTGTCGATGGCCGTGAGAGCTGCCGCCACCGTGCCGGTTCCGGTGGCCTGAGCCGAGCAGATTCCATGGCAGCGGGCATCGATGGCATCCAGGATCGTGCGCGGGATGGGACGCTGAAGCAGCATCAACACCTTGATGTCGGGGTTGTGGTCCCTAGCCCGGCGCACGAGGCTGGTGCCACTGCCGCTCTCGAGGGTGTCCGTGCAGAGCAACAGGTTGGCAGCGCTGTTTTGAAGGCTCAGCAGGCAGTCATCTTCGCTGGTGCAGGCAGCCACCAAAGGTCCCTGTCCTTCGAACCAGGCTGTCCAGCTGCTGAGCAGAACAAGGTCGGCGCTAGCAATGGCGGTGCGACTGCGCTTGAGCAGGCTGTGACCCTGGCGGGACCGTTGCTGAAGAGAGGGGATCCGTTCGCTGAGATCCAAGGAAGGGAGAGGCTCGGGGCCATTGACGCTGACCCATTCATGTTGACGTGAATCGGGGGGCGTGGATCCGCACTGTTATGGGGAGCTCAAATTGTCCAGAATTGCTCAAGTTGATGGGTGGGCCATGGCGTTCTTCGACTCCGAGATCGTTCAGGAGGAAGCCAAGCGTCTGTTCGGCGACTATCAGCAGTTGATGCAGCTGGGGTCGGATTACGGCAAGTTTGACCGCGAGGGCAAAAAGAAGTTCATCGACACGATGGAGGAGCTCATGGAGCGATACCGCGTGTTCATGAAGCGCTTTGAGCTGTCGGAAGATTTCCAGGCCAAGCTCACTGTGGAGCAGCTGCGAAGCCAGCTGGGTCAGTTTGGGATTACCCCAGAGCAGATGTTTGAGCAGATGCAAGGCACACTGGAACGGATGAAAAGTCAGCTGGACCAGCCGCCCAGTTGAAGCGGCCCGTACGATTCAGCCCGCAATCGCTCCGCCTAGACCATGGCTTCGACACCGTCTCTGCCGGCATGGCTGTCGCGTGGCATGGCCGATCTGTTCCCAGCAGGAGTTGGCGATGATGCTGATCAGTCGCTGGCGGCGAGGTTGACGCAGGCAGAGCGTGAGGGCAGGCCCCTGCGTATCAAGCTTGGTATTGACCCCACCGGCAGCAACATCCACCTCGGGCACAGCATCCTCTTCCGCAAGCTGCGTGCTTTTCAGGATGCGGGGCACACAGCAGTCCTGATCATCGGCGACTTCACCGCCCGGATTGGTGACCCAACAGGCAAGAGCGCCACGCGGGTGCAGCTCACAGCCGAAGAGGTTGAGGCCAATGCAGCCACTTACCTGGCGCAGCTGGGCGAGGGTCAGCCGAAGCAGACGGCTCTGCTGGATTTTGAGACACCTGGCCGCCTTGAGGTGCGCCGCAACAGCGAGTGGCTCGAAGGTCTTGATCTGCCTCAGATCATTGGCCTGCTGGGGACAGCCACCGTGGGCCAGATGCTGGCCAAGGATGATTTCTCCAAGCGCTATGGCAGTGGTGCACCGATCGCACTGCATGAATTTCTTTATCCGTTGCTGCAGGGCTACGACTCCGTGGCGGTGAATGCTGATGTGGAGCTGGGCGGCACTGATCAGAAGTTCAATGTGGCCATGGGTCGCGACCTGCAGCGCCATTTCGGATCAGGGACGCAGTTCGGTCTTCTGCTGCCGATCCTCGTGGGTCTTGATGGTGTGCAGAAAATGAGCAAAAGCCTTGGGAATACTGTTGGTCTGGAGGAAGACGCACTGTCGATGTACTCCAAGCTTGAGAAGGTCGGTGATGCCGCCATTGATGACTACGTGACATTGCTGACGGATCTGAGTGCGCAGGATTTGCCTGACAACGCACGCGATAAGCAGAAGGCGATGGCTCTGGCGGTGACCGCCAGCCGCCATGGCATGGAGGCCGCTCAAAAAGCTCAGACCGATGCGGCGACACTGGTGAGCAGCGGCGGGGATGCCGGCGCGGATGTGCCCGAGGCGTCACTTGCAGCGGTGAATTTTCCAGCCAAGGCGTTCTATCTGCTCAGTGCTGTGGGCATCTGCGCCAGCAGCAGCGAGGCCCGGCGTCAGATCAAGGGTGGTGCTGCCCGGCTGGAGGGGGAGAAGATCACCGATCCCAATCAGGAATTCGCCACGGCGGCCGAGCTTCAGGGCAAGGTGCTGCAGCTTGGCAAGAAGACCTTCCGCAGGCTGGTGGCCTGATGGCAATCCACCCCGCCGATCGGATCATCCTTGCTCTCGATGGCATGGCCCCGGATCAGGCCTTGGGCTTTGCTGCACAGGTGCAGGGACTGCGCTGGGTGAAGGTGGGTCTTGAGCTGTTCGTGCAGGCCGGCCCTCAGGTGGTGGCGCAATTGCGCAATCAAGACCTGCGGGTGTTTCTCGACCTGAAGTTCCACGACATCCCGGCCACGATGGCGGGTGCCTGCCGGCGGGCAGCGGCACTGGGTGCGGAACTGATCACGGTGCATGCCTGCGCCGGCAGCGAAGCGCTTCAGGCTGCCCAGGCCGCGGCGGTGAAGGGGGCGCAGAGCGCCGGGCTTCCGGTACCCACGTTGCTGGCGGTGACGGTGCTCACCAGCTGGGACGAGCAGTATTTGCAACAGGAACTCGCCATCAGCCAGAGCATCGCCGAGCGCGTGCCGGCGTTGGCGCAGCTTGCGTCTACTGCTGGCATCGGCGGCTGTGTGTGCTCACCTCTGGAGGCTTCAGCGTTGCGGGCACAGCACCCGGAGCCGTTTGCACTTGTCACGCCGGGAATTCGTCCGAAGGGCGCTGCTGTGGGTGATCAGGCCAGGGTGATGGGGCCGGCGGAAGCGATTGCAGCGGGCGCCAGCCAGCTGGTGATCGGCAGGCCGATCACCAAAGCCGAGGATCCCAGCGCGGCGTTTGCCGCCTGCTGCGCAGAGCTGGATCGGCAGAGCCGTCAGACTGAATAAAGCCCGGAGCTTGTGCTGCTTCTCGGTCACACGACCTTTTGCAGGCTGGTGGGGTGAGCAAGCCTCCTGCGATTTCCAGAAGCGATCAGTTAGCCATAACGATGCTTTTGACGTTCACGAACTCGTGAATTCCAAGTTTCCCGAGCTCGCGTCCGAAGCCACTGTCTTTGCATCCCCCGAAAGGAACCCTGGGATCACTTTTCACAAAATCGTTGATGGCGATTGAGCCTGCCTGTAGCTGTTCAGAGGCCAGAGCAAGGGCATGATCGCGGCTCGCTGAAAAGATGGCTGCTCCGAGTCCAAAACGGCTTGAGTTCGCCAGCTCCATGGCCTCCGTTTCATCTCTTGCCCGCACAAGGCTCACCACCGGACCGAACACCTCATCGTCAAAGGCAACGCTGCCCGGTTGAACGTTCTCGAGCACAGTTGCCGGGTACCACCAACCGGGTTGATCAGGAATCATGCCCCCTTGGATCAGGTCACTTCCCGTTGCAACACTGGCTTGTACCTGCTGATGGACCTGATCACGGAGATCGCGGCGTGCAAGAGGCCCCAGTGAGCATTGTTCATCCATTGGATCGCTTGGATGAAACAGCTCCAGCCTCTGAAGCACTGCAGTGCGAAATGCGTCGTACACCGCTTTGACGACGATCAACCTCTTGGCAGCAATGCAGACCTGTCCAGAGCAGAGCATCCTGCTCTGGACACATTTCTGAGAGGCGAGTGCGATGTCCGCATCCTCCAAAATGATGTAGGGGTCCTGTCCACCAAGCTCGAGAACACATTTTTTGAGATGGGTTCCTGCCAAAGACGCCACAGCCCGTCCTGCAGCTTCGCTGCCGGTGAGCGTCACACCCCGCACAAGGGGATTGGCAATCACCTCCCCAGTGTCCGCAGCTCTGATTGCCAGGTTGGTGACCACATGGTCGGGAAGACCGGCTTGACGAACCAACCTCTCAATGGCCTGACTGCAGCCGGGCACATTGGAGGCTCCTTTGAGAACCAGGGTGTTTCCAACCGCCAAGGCAGGCGCTAGAGCACGAAACACCTGCCAGAACGGAAAGTTCCAGGGCATGACGGCAAAGATCACCCCAAGGGGGCTCGCAATCAGATTGGCCCGGGATTCATCAAGTTCAATGCAGTCGTTACGGAGATATTGCTGCCCCATTTCGGCGAAGTGGCGACAGGCCCAGGCACATTTATCGAGCTCGGATCGTGATTCACGCAAAGGCTTGCCCATCTCCTGGGTGATCAGGCCAGCCAGTTGCTCGCGATCCCTTTCGAGCTGCCTGGCAATGGCCATCAGAGCACTGGCACGATCCTGGGGTGAAACCTTTTCCCATTTCAGAAATGCCTGATGGCAGCGCAGGATTTTGTCTTGCGTTTCAGCGGGACTCAGTGCTGCATACCGAGCTAGTTCATCGCCGCTGGCTGGATTGATCGAGACGAATTCAGACTCGCTCATCAGCGCTTTGCTTGCTCCTGGTCAGCATCTTTGCAATGGTTCGTGCAACTGACAGCGATCTCTCAACCCAGGTGTTGGAGGGCTGGTGTTAAAGCTCTCTCAGCAACGCATGCTCCTCTGCGCAGAAGTTCTCCGTGGTGCTGCTTTCCTGCAGCTCCGTAGATCATTCCTCGTGCCTGCATCGGCGGCTATGTGTGCTCACCTCTGGAGGCTTCAGCGTTGCGGGCACAGCACCCGGAGCCGTTCTCACTGGTCACTCCAAGCATTCGCCCCAAAGGCAGTTCGGTCGCTCGGCCGATATCCACGGCAGCAGACCCGAGCGCTGCCTTCTCTTTCTGCTGCCAGGAGCTGGTGCATTGATCATAGCTCAGTCTGAGAGCATCCAAGACCGGCCCGCTGGATTCAAGATTTCTGGCCCACCTGTGGTTCGGTGCCGTTGATCAGCCGCTGAAGATTGCTGCGGTGTCTCCAGAGCACAAGGCCCATTGCCACCAGTGCCATCACCAGATTGGCGTTGCTGTCCGAACCGGCAGCCATCAGCAAAGGCAGGCTCAGCGCTGCTACCACGCTGGCGAGCGACACGATCCGGCTGAAGCTGAACACGGCCATGAACATTCCGAAGCAGGCCAGACCAACCGGCCAGGCCAGGCCCAGAAACATGCCGAAACCGGTCGCGACTGCCTTGCCACCCTTGAAGCCCAGCCACACCGGCCAGATATGACCGGCCAGGGCAGCAAGGCCAGCCAGCACCTGGATCCAGTCGTTCACAGCCGAGCTTTGGTTGAGGGCTCTTGCCAGCAACACCGCAGCAGCGCCTTTGGCCACATCCACAAGAAACACGGCCAGCGCGGGCTTTTTCCCGACGTTGCGAAGCACATTGGTGGCGCCGGTGGAGCCGGAGCCGATCGTGCGCAGGTCGATGCCCTTGCACCATTTGCCGGCCAGGAAGCCGCTGGGAATGGAGCCGAGCAGGTAGCCGAGCAGCAGCGTGAGGATGGGCATCAGAGCAGGTCGTCTTCGTCGTCGTAGGTTTCGCCTGGCCCAGCTGCAAAAGCCAGCCAGAGCGGAAACTGAAGCACGGGAATGTCCACCACCCGTTCCGCAGCATCGATCAGGATCAGGGGGACTTCACCACGTTCCTCCAGTCGGTCCGCCCGCTCCACGAGAGCATCGCCTCGTTCAAACAGAACGATGCCGCTGCTCGGGCCGAAATCTTCCCGACCCAGGCCGAGAGCATCCTGCAGGCCTCGTCTCCAGTCGCCCAGGCGTTCGGGCTGTCCTGCCAAAACCAGGGTCTGGAACTGATCGCCGTAAAGCTCGCCGATGACAGCGATCAGGGCAGCCGCAAGCAGCACATTGCGAGGTCGACTGCCGCGGCTGGCCTGGGCTCCCCTGCCTCCTTGATTGAAAAACCAGTCCTCGAGCAGAGTGATGTCGCTGTCGTCCAGGCTGCGGCGCAGTTTCCAGGGTTCGGCGTAGAAGTCGGGCTGCTCCATAAAACGCCTGAGGTTGTCTCGGATCAGCTCCTCGTCGGGACGGAAGGTGTCGGCCAGTGCCG